>CAZLJE010000018.1:0-38454 GCA_964559835.1 uncultured Terriglobales bacterium | reverse complement strand
CTACCGACGGATTTTGTGCCGTCCCTGGCGGGACTCGGATGAGTTTTTGCGAGAGTTTTCCCCGGACTTACGTCCGGGGCTATGAACTTTCGCCGTTTCGCGCCTTCGCGTAAATTAGCGTTGATGAACGGGACGCCGGTGCTACCGACGGATTTTGTGCCGTCCCTGGCGGGACTCGGATGAGTTTTTGCGAGAGCTTTCCCCGGACTTACGTCCGGCTATGAACTTTCGCCGCTTCGCGCCTTCACTTACGTCCGGGGCTATGAACTTTCGCCGTTTCGCGCCTTCGCGTAGATCAGCGTCTGGGGCTATGAACTTTTGCCGCTTCGCGCCTGCGGACTTACGTCCGGGGCTATGAACTTTCGCCGCTTCGCGCCTTCGCGTAAGTCAGCGTTTATGAGCGTTGATCAGCGGCTAGCTTTCTTCTTGGCGGCCTGGTTGCGCTCCCAGATGATGCGCAGGCCTTCGAGCGTGAGCTGGTCGTTGACGTCGCTGATGAAGCGCGAGTGCTCGCCGATGAGCGGCGCCAGCCCGCCGGTCGCGACCACCTTGGTGTTCTTGCCCAGCTCGCCCACGATGCGCTCGAGAATGCCGTCGACCAGCCCAAGATAGCCGAAGAACAGCCCTGACTGGATGCTGGCAACGGTGTTGGTGCCGATCACTTTGCCGGGATTCTTGATCTCGATGCGCGGCAGGCGAGCGGTGCGGGAGAAGAGCGCGTCCGCCGAAATGCCGATCCCCGGCGCGATGGATCCGCCAAGATACTCGCCCTTCGCGGAGATGACATCGAAGGTCGTCGCGGTACCGAAGTCGACCACAACGCACGGGCCGCCGTATTTCGCGAATGCGGCGACGCCGTTCACGACGCGGTCGGCGCCGACTTCGGCGGGATTGTCGTAGTGCACCGGCATGCCGGTCTTGACGCCCGGCTCGATGAACAGCGGCGGAGTCTTGAAGTATCGTTCACAGACTTCGCGCAGTGTCGTATCGACCGGAGGAACGACGGACGAGATCACAATGCCGCTGACGTCCTCGACCTGGAGGCCGTCCATGGCGAACAGGTTGCGGAAGAGGACGCCGTACTCGTCGACCGTCTGGGATTTGCTGGTAGTAACGCGCCAGTCCGCGACCAGCTTCTCGCCGTCGTAAACGCCGAGGACCGTGTTCGTGTTGCCGACATCTAGGACAAAAAGCATAAGAGAAACAAAAGCAGCCGCGGATTTCGCGGATTAACGCGGATAAATCAAACCCGACCGACGAATTCCAAGTCTTCTTCGGTAGCGGGGTCATGAATAAAAACGCTTCCCATATGGTCGGGAACGATAATCATTACACCGCCTCCGAACTCTTCAACGTACCAATCGGTCTCCGGAGTTGGAGAAAGCGGGTCTGCTAGAAAGTCGACGTTTCCCAACTCTCCGTGATACGTAATGCGGTCACCCTTTTGTACGGTTTCGCCCGACTGATATACAAACGCCATTGCCATTCTCTTATCCGCGGTTATCCGCGTTGATCCGCGGCAGATTCTCTTCTGTGGGTCTCACTCCACCCGACAACACAGTGCGAACTCCACTCTCCGTTCGCACTCGCAGGAACCCGCGCTCATCAAGGCCGTCGGTGACGCCGTCGTATCCGCCGTTTTCCTCGACGTGCACTCGGCGGTCGCGGGCCATCGACGAAGCGGCTTCGAAACGGCGGATGAGGTCCTCTTTCCCACCGGTGAACGCGCGATACTCGCGGTCGAGCGATTTTAGCAAAGCGGCCGCCAGTTCCACGCGCGACCAGGTGCGCCCGCTCTCGACGCGCAGCGAAGTCGCGATATCGCGCAGCTCGGCGGGAAATTCCGCGTGATTGACATTCATTCCGACGCCGGCCACAACGTAGCGGACGCGCGTGACCTCGGCGTTCATCTCGATGAGGATGCCGCAGAACTTGCGCCCGTTGAGCAGCAGGTCGTTGGGCCAGCGAAGGTCCGGCGTGAGTCCGGTGACGTCGGCGACGGCGCTGCGGACCGCCAGTCCGACCATGAGGGACAGCATGAGCGCGTCGGCGGGCGGAAGCTGCGGCCGCAGGATGACCGAGCAGTAGATGCCGGTCGAGCGGACGGAATGCCACGTGTGCCCGCCGCGTCCGCGCCCGGCGGTCTGCTCTTCGGCGAGAAATACCGTGCCTTCGGGAGCGCCCGCGGCAGCGGCTTCCATCGCTGACAGGTTGGTCGAGCCGATGCGGAAGTAATGGCGAACGAGGTCGGCGAAGATCGTGCCCTTGATCGAAGGTCGCAGGAACTCGGGCAAGAGCAGGTCGGGCGCCTGCTCGAGCTGGTAGCCCGTAGCAGGATGTCCGGCGATCTGCACGCCGAGCCCGCGCAGTTGCTGGACGAGGCGCCACACTTCGGAGCGGCTGGTACCGATCTCGTCGGCGATCTTGGTGCCGCTGACGACGACCATGGCGTGATCGGCGAGCAGGCGGACGATGCGGCCTAATCGAACATCGCTCTGGGGTTCGGACATACGGTTGTTGGTAGTTGGTAATTGGTATTTGGTATTTGGGTTTCCGCGTCATCCGGCGGTCCGCAATTACCAATTACCAAGTACCAAGAACAAAAGGAGTTACGTGGGAATTATCAGCTACGCAGGGTGAGATGGTGAAACTTTTCCTAAGGTATTTCGCCTTGGCTTTCGGGCGTATTACCTGATTCGCGATTCTTGGGGTTAGGCTAGAGTCTTTCCATCCACGAAAAGTCAGGAAGGCGATGCATGGGGAAGAGGCTGGTTTTGTGCGCGGTGCTGCTGGTGGCAACGGCGGCTTTCGCGACCGACCCTCCCGATGCGCCGTCGGCGTCGCGCGCCAACGCTCTGCGTAATTCCGCGGCCCTGGAGACCTCACCGGCGTCGGAGTTCCGTATCGAGGAATTTGCGGTGATCGCGCCCGTCATGGCGCCCGAAAAAAAGGTCGTGGATAAAAAATTCCTCGCGGTGACAGGAATCGCGACGGCGCTGACCGTGATGGATTTTGAGATGACGCAGCACTGCCTCGGCAATCACACGTGCCGCGAATCCGATCCGCTGATGCCGACGTCGCGCGCCGGCATGTACGCCAGCAGCGCGCCGGTGAACGCCGCGCTCTACTACTGGAGCTACAAGCTGAAGCAGAGGGGCAAAAGCTACTGGTGGGTACCGACGGCGGCGGCGATTGCCTCGCACGCGATCGGCGTGGGAACGAACATTCGATTTCTCAAGTAATCGCGTCTGCAAGGATGCGGTTTGAGAGGACGGCAAGCCTGGGGGAGGGTTGCCGTCCTCTTTGATTTTTGGGGCGCGGGTCGCGGCACGCGGGGCTTGGGGCGCGGGTCGCGGTCGGGGAGCGCGGCAATAACCATTTCTGATTTTCGATTTTTGATCTTCGATTGCCGATTGCGACGGAGCCGTCTCACACTTTGTGCGATAACTTGGGCTTATGAGAACGGTACGCAATGTCATTCTTGTCCTAGCCGCAATCGTGTTCTTTGGCCTCGGATCGCCTGTTTTCTTTAAAGAGCTTGAGGTGTACCGTTTTGGGGCCGCGCAGTCGTCGCCGAGCACTCAGCGCACGGTTCGCGTGGACGTGATGCACGGCTAAACGCGGTATTTAACGGTCCAAGAATTTGAGGATTACGACCGAGCGAGACGTAGAGCTGGGTGGGTAGGCGTTCCAGCTCTAGCGGCAGCTTTAGTTATTTGGCTCGACCAAAGAAAACATCCAAATTAGCCGGACAGTGGCACTCTTCCCTTACGCCCGCTTCACGCGCAGATTCATGTCGACTGCGGCAGGCGAATGGGTCAGGGCGCCGACGGAGATGAATTCCACGCCTGTTTCCGCGTAGGCGCGAACGTTCTCGAGCGAAACGCCGCCTGAGACTTCCAGCGGAATGCGCCGCGTGTGGACTTTCACGCGCTCCACACATTGCTTCACCTGCTCGGGCGTCATGTTGTCAAGCAGGATGGCCTCGGCGCCGTGGGTGATCGCCTGTTCCAATTCCTCGAGCGTCCGGACTTCGATCTCGACCGGCTGCGGGCCGCGGCGGTTCTTCAGCGCGCGCTCCAGCGCCGGCACGATGCCTCCGGCGAGCGCGATGTGATTGTTCTTGATGAGCACGCCATCGCTGAGGTCGAGGCGATGGTTCTGGCCGCCGCCGCATCGGACGCCGTATTTGTCGAGCAGCCGCAGCCCAGGGACCGTCTTGCGCGTATCGAGGATCTTGACCTTGGTGCCCTCGACGGCGTCGACGAACTGCCGCGTCATGGTGGCGATGCCGCTCAGTCGCTGCAGCACGTTCAGGACGACGCGCTCGCACGACAGCACCACGCGCGCCTGGTGTCGGATGACGGCGATGGTCGCGCCGGATTTGAGGCGGACGCCATCGAAAACCTCCGGATTAACGCTGATGTTCGCGCGGCTCTCCATGCCAACGGCGCTCTCGAGTTGCGAGAAGACCTCGAAGATGCGCGTGATGGCGCCCACGCCGGCGAGGATGCAGTCCTGCTTGGTGCGGATGGTGCCCTCGGCCTTTTGCGACGGATCGATGCAGGCGGCGGTAGTGGCGTCGCGCGTGGCGTTGTCTTCGGTGAGTGCGTTCTCGACGATGGCGGTGATTCTTCGGGAGTTCCAGTCCATATCAGTACGAAGTGCCCGTCGTGATGGGCATCCTAGTTCACCAGGTGATCGGTAATCGGTATCGGTAATGGGAATCTATCACGACGACTTCTCGGTTGAACTGCCGATCACCGATTACTGAGGACCAATTACCAATCCGGCGATATTCCGACGATCAACCGAGTTCGTTCAATGCCGCACGAATCTTGTCGCGCACAACCTTCTTCTCTTCCAGGCTCTTGCGCAGGCCGTCTACGACTTTCGGCGGCGCCTTGCTCAGGAATCCCTCGTTCGATAGCTGGCGCTCGGCATTTTCGATTTCTTTGTCGATGCGCGCCAGTTCTTTGGTGAGGCGCTCCCGTTCGGCGGCCTTGTCGATCTGCTTTTCATAGATCACACGCACTTCGAAGCGCGCGGTGGTGCGTGCGCCCGGCTGCTTGGCCAGCGACTCGCCAACGAACGTGATCTCGCCGACGTTGGCCTGTTTCTCGACTGAGCCACGGTTGTTCTCGACGATTCGGCGCACGCCATCGCCCGCATGGACCTGGATCGGCACCACGGCGCGCGTCTCCACTTTCAACTCGGCGCGGACATTGCGTACACTGACGATCAGGTCCTGGAGGATCGCCATCTCGGTCTCGGCGTCGGCATCGATCTGTTGGCCGAGCGATCGTGGATACGGCGCCAGCGCAATCGACTTCAGCGGCGGCTTGCCCTCGTACATGGCGTGCCAGATCTCCTCGGTGATGAAGGGCATGATGGGATGCAGCAGGCGGAGGGCGGCCTCGAAGAGTGAGACCAGGTTCGCGCAAGCCTGGCCGACGGTCTGGTGATTGTCGGAGTTCAGACGCGGTTTGATGAGTTCCAGGTACCAGTCGCAGAACTCGCCCCAGAAAAAGTCGTAGATGACGTGCGCGGCCTCATGGAAGCGGTAGGTGGCGAACGCGTCGTTGACTTCACCGGTCACGCGGTTGAAGCGCGAGAGGATCCAGCGGTCTTCCAGCGTGGCGGGATGGAAGGCAGGGATGCCATCGGGAAGATGCAGGTTCCTCGACTGCGATGCGCCTTCGCTTCGCTCCAGCGCATCTCCGCTCGGAATGACAGCATTTAAGAATTTCGATATAGAAAACGAACCGGCCTGCTCCGCTTTATCCAGATTCATGAACATGAAGCGGGCGGCGTTCCAGATCTTGTTGGCGAAGGCGCGGTAGCCCTCGGTGCGCGATTCGTTGAAGGCGATATCGGTGCCGGGCGCGGCCTGAGCGGCCAGCGTGAAACGCGTCGCGTCGGTGCCGTACTTCTCGATGACCTCGATGGGGTCCATCACGTTGCCCTTGGTCTTCGACATCTTCTGGCGCTCGGCATCGCGGACGAGGGCGTGGATGTACACGTCGCGGAAGGGCACGGATTCCGCCAGCGGGTCTTTGCCCTCGGGTACCGGCGTCGGACGGTGGGGCGGCATCATGAAGTGCGTGCCCATGATGATCATGCGCGCGTCCCAGAAGAAAAGGATATCGAAGCCGTTAATGATCAGCGTCGTCGGATAAAAGGCTCGCAGGTCGGGCGTATCGTCGGGCCAGCCGAGCGTCGTGAACGGCAACAGCGCCGACGAAAACCAGGTGTCGAGCACGTCGGGGTCCTGTTCCAGGCTCGTGCTGCCGCAATGGCCGCACTTCGCGGGCGCCTCGCGTGCGACGTTGATGGTCCCGCACTGGGCGCAATGCCACGCGGGAATGCGGTGTCCCCACCAGAGCTGGCGCGAGATGCACCAGTCGTACAGGTTCTCCATCCATTGCAGGTAGATGGTCTTGTAATTCTCCGGCGTGAACTTGATGAGGCCGTCTTCGACGACCTTGGTCGCCGTCTGCTGGATGGTCATGCCGCCACCGACCGGTTCCTTGTTGACGGCGACGAACCACTGCGTCGAAAGCCGCGGCTCGACGATGGTCTTGCAGCGCTGACACTTGCCGAGCGGCACGACGTAATCCTTCGTGCCCGCCAGCAGCCCGAGCGCTTCCAGGTCGTGGACGACGCGCTCGCGCGCTTCAAAGCGGTCGAGACCGGCGTATTTGCCGGCCTGCTCGGTCATTCGGCCGACTTCGTCCATCACGACGATTTGCGGCAAGTCGTGGCGCAGGCCGGCTTCATAATCATTGGGGTCATGCGCGGGCGTGACCTTTACCGCGCCGGTGCCGAACTCGGGGTTCGCGAGCTGGTCGAGGATGATCGGGATCTCGCGGTCCATCAGCGGCAGCAGGACTTTGCGGCCGTGCAGGTACTTGTAGCGGACGTCGCTCTCGTTAATGGCGACGGCGGTGTCGCCGAGCATCGTCTCCGG
Source organism: uncultured Terriglobales bacterium (assembly GCA_964559835.1). Taxonomy (GTDB): domain Bacteria; phylum Acidobacteriota; class Terriglobia; order Terriglobales; family Acidobacteriaceae; genus DAISJI01. Next base: position 31,484 of record CAZLJE010000018.1, on the reverse strand, counting down.
CCGCGTAGTCGCGACCGTGATGAATTCGTTGGGCGCGCCGGAGATCGGGTACTTGATTTGCCACAGCTTGCCTTGCGTTTCCTCGTGCACGACCTCGAGGTCGCTGATGGCGGTCTGGCATCGCGGGCACCAGTTGACGATGTAATTGCCGCGATAGATCAGGCCCTCGTCGTAGAGGCGGACGAATACTTCCTTCACTGCGCGAGAGAGGCGCTCGTCCATGGTGAAGTATTCGCGGTCCCAGTCGACGGAGGTGCCGAGACGCCGCATCTGCTTGAAGATCTGTCCGCCGTAATGTTCGCGCCACTGCCACACGCGCTCGAGAAACTTCTCGCGCCCGAGCTGTTTCCGGTTGATGCCCTGGCTGGCAAGGTCGCGCTCGACGAGCATCTGCGTGGCGATGCCGGCATGGTCGGTGCCGGGGATCCAGAGCGTGGGCTCGCCGCGCATGCGGTGCCAGCGGACGATGATGTCGCTCTCGGTATGCTCCAGCATGTGTCCCATGTGGAGCGCTCCGGTCACGTTGGGGGGCGGCAGCAGGATCGTGAAGGTGTTCTTCGCCGCTTCCGGGTCCTTGGGCGCTTCGACGTGGAAGAGCTTCTCCTGGACCCAGTAGTCGGCCCAGCGCGTCTCGATGGCGCCGGGCTCATAGGATTTTGGCAGTTCGTGCGGCATGAGGGATTAAGGATGGGGTAAATGAAGATATTACAGGAGGCGATGGTTGGCGGTCGACCGGGGTCGGGGATTATGTCGCCCCTGAAGGGGCTCACGAATCGGAGGCTACGATAACCCACAGCTGACGCTGTGGGCTAGGATTCTGTCGCCCCTGAAGGGGCTCAGGCCTCGACGACCACCACGACCCACAGCTGACGCTGTGGGCTAGCATTCTACTGCGGTGCGGGTCTATGGCTGCGACCGATGATGAGGTTAACGAGAACGAAAATGACCATTCCCGAATCGGTCCGGCAGGAGCGCAGAATCTTAGCCCACAGCGTCAGCTGTGGGAACTGCGCGGTTAGAATTCCTGAGCCCCTTCTGGGGCGACAGAATGCCACACTCATTCACCGATCTTCTATTCCACGCAATCTTCTCTACGAAGGGCCGCGCTCGTCTCATCAGCGCTGACATCCAAACGGACCTCTTCGCCTACATTGGCGGCGTCGTGCGAAAGATCGGCGGAAAGGCGCTGCTGGTCAATGGCATCTCCGATCACGTTCACATGCTCGTCCGATTGCCGGCAGACATGGCGATTGCCGACTGTTTGCGGTTGGTGAAAGCAAATTCATCCAAATGGGTCCACGAGAAGTGGCCGGAACGATCCGATTTCGCGTGGCAGATCGGGTACGCAGCGTTCACGGTGAGTCTGTCGCAGCGTGACCGGGTGTACCAGTACATCCGCGATCAGGAACAGCATCATCGGAAGCGATCATTTGCGGAAGAGATCCGCGCGTTGTTGGAAAAATACGGCGCCAACGTCGCGGAGATTTTAGAGGATTCTGCCGCCCCTGAAGGGGCTCGGGAATCGGAGGCTACGATAACCCACAGCTGACGCTGTGGGCTAGGATTCTGACCGCTGTGGGCTAGCATTCTGACGCTGTGGGCTAGGATTCTGTCGTTTTGATTGGCCAGGGACGGCAGAATCTTAGCCCACAGCGTCAGCTGTGGGTAACCTACGCGTTGAGCAGTCGGTCGAAGAATGACCGGTAGCGCTGCAGCGCGATCCGCAGGTCTTCGGTCGAGACGTTGTCGCCGCGGTCCCACTGCTTCTCGAGGTTGCTGCGTTCGGCGGCGAAGCCTTCCGCCAGGCGTTTCATCACCGACGCGACGAGGTTGTCGGCCTCCTGGACCGCCTTTCGCGGTTCATCGACAAAGCCGGTCTGCACGTTGCTCCAGCGGGTGCGCAGCTCGCGTTGGTCGGATTCGGAGAAGAGCGGCGCGGAGGCTTGCGTTTGCCGATCGCGTTGCTGCTCGCCCGCTTGCTCGACGTCGATGGGTGTGGGCGTTGTGACATTGCGCTCGAGATTAGCGGTCGCCCGGTCTGGCAGTCCCGCAGTTTCGCTGCGCACCGGCTTGGGTCGCGCGGGATCGTCCACATGGTGCACGACGTTGCGGTCCTGCTGGGTACGGCCGGCCAGATCGGCCGTCGACAGTTGTTCATCTTTTTTTTTCAACTCAGCCATCACGCCACCTCTCTGTGGTTCGGAGTCTGCAAAAGCTCGTCGAACAACGAGCGGTAATAGATGATCGCGTTGCGCAGGTCCTCGGTCGTCGCTTGCCCCTGTCGCTGTCGCAGGGCGATCTGATGCGCGGCCCGGTAGTTGTCGACGACGCGCGGGTGGTCGACGGATATATCGGCGGCGCGCTGCTCGAAATCGCTCATGGGATACCCGCGTGCCTGCATCACTCGCGCGACGAGGTCATCGGCGCCGGTGACAGCACGCTTGGGGTCGTCGACGAAACGGGATTGCACGGTCCGCCACTCTGTCAAAAAGACCTCGCGCTCTTCCGCCGTGAGGTCGCGCATGCTGAATTGTTCGACGCGCTTCTGCCGTTCCAGCAGCGCCGTCTCCGCCTGGCTGGGTCCTCGTTCGCGGACGGTGCGCTCGTATTCGGGCCCGAAGCGGCCTTTCAGTGCTGCGGTTCGTCGCTTCCGCGCAACCGCCCACGCGATTGCGGCGATTACGACGATCGCCACAACGATCAGTATGACAATTTTGGGATCCATCTCTACCTCTCTCGTCAGATGGATGCCCCGCGCTTGTGGGCTGTTGTGCAGCGGAAGAGTGTTTCAGTTTCGGTTTGTGTTTCTGTTTCGTTTCGGGCAGTCCCGAGTGCGCAAAAATAAAAAGCCAGTCGCGGGCAACTGGCTTTGTTCGCTGTACGGGGACTGAAACAGAAACCGACTACCCTTTCAACTCCCGCACGATGGCCTGGATCAACTCGGCGCGCAGGCCTTCCTTGTATTTTTCCAGCGCGCGGTTGACGGCGGTGGCGATGCGTTCCTCGTCGAGCTGAGAAGCTGGCACCACGGGCGCAGCGGCCATGATCGATTCCGTGACCGGACCTTCGTCTCCATGCGCCTCGCCGGCAGCCTGTTCGGCGGCTTCGCGTTCCTGGTGGGCCTGGTCTAGTTCGGCGGCGAATTCCGCGACCAGATGCTCGGGGATCGGCGGCGGAGTCGCAGCCGGATGTTCCATCACCGGCTCGGGTTCGGGCGCTGGCTCCGGTTCCAGAGCAGGGGCAGCGGCAGTGGCCGCAAATGTCCCGGACGACATCGCCTGCTGCATATCTATCTCTGCTGTGGTCCGCGGACGGTGCTCCTCGACAGCCGTTTCGATTGGCATCGCTTCTGCCACCGGCGCCGGCTCCGGTGCAGGCTCGACGAACGCCGGGATCTTCATCGTCGGCATGTAACCTAGGTCGGGAGGAGGGGGCGGGAAATCAGACTGGGCGGCAGGTTCTTCGAGAGCAGCGATCTCCGCCGTCGGCACTTCGTCACTCGCCGTCAGACCCGGCATGGCGATACCGACTGGAACGTCCTCCGGATGTTCTTCGCCCATTGTGGTCGTGAACTGCGACATTTCGTCGGGATTGGTGACCAGCGCGGGATCCTGCGCAACGAAGGTGTCGCCGGCCGAAGCCTGTACTTCCAGCTCAGCAGCGGGTACGACGGAAATCTCGCCAAGTTGGATCGAGGTCGGTTCGAATTCCGGAGGCGGCGCGAGCTCGGCGTGCGCGTCGAACGGCGGCTGGTGCTCGGTGGAGTAAGAGAGATCAAACGACGGCGCCAGGTCCAACGCGGGAGGCAGGTCCAGTATCGGCGCGGGGGCTTCTTCGACTCCGAATGCCGGCGCGGCTTCGAATGCAGGCGCCGCCTCTACACCGAACGCGGGCGCGGCTTCCGCTACGGGAGCTTCGACGGCAAACGCTGGCGCGGCAGCTTCCTCGATCATCGCCGGTGCAGGTGCGCTCTCGGCAATCGGCTCGTCGAAACCGAGGGCGGGGGCGGCGGCAGTCTCCGCCGACATTTCGATCTTCTGCGGCTCCTCCTCTTCCGGGGACTCGGCCTTCCACTCTTCGTAGCTCGCGTCCTTGAACTCCTCAACGGCCGCGATCTTCTGTGTATCCGTGTACTCGGCCGGAGTGGCCTTGGCCGACTTCGCTTCGAACTTCTGAACGACGGCGACCAGATCGCTGGCCTCAAACGGCTTGATCATGACGCCGTCGGAGCGGACGCGGTTCCCGTCTTGCGGGTTGAACGGCTCCATGTTGGTGACGGTCAGAATCACGGGGGTTTGCGCGGTGGCCGGATCGTTCCTTACCTTCTCGCAGACTTCGAGGCCGGTGTAGCCGGGCATGTAGACGTCGAGGATCAGCAGATCGGGCTTTTCGGAGGCAATCTTCTTGATCGCCGCTGCGCCATTGCTGACGGCGATGACTTCGTAGCCGGCGTCGGTAAGGATTTTCGAGCCCATCCGCTGGGCGGTGATGTTGTCGTCGGCAAGCAGGATTTTCAGCGACACAAGAGCCTCGTCACGGTGGGAAACGTGCCCAGAAAGTTACTGTTATTCGGGAGTTAAGTCAACCACAGAGAACGCGGTTTCCGCACGTTGGACGGCCATTTCGCTGGAACTCGCAGTACCAAAATGAAAATTGGGAAGACCAAAAACGTATCCCGTATTCCGTATCCCGGAGTTACCCATCGGAATACTGAATACGGGATACGAAATACGATCTTCCTCTTGGAACGGGCCTCTTAGAACGGGATGATCTTCTTAAGGCCCTTCTTTTTCTTCTTCGCGCTGGAAGACGATTGCTTGTCATCGTTCGGCGCCGCCGTCTTGACCTCGGCAGCGCGCTGCTGGCCGGCGGCTTCGTTCAATTGCGGCGGAGCCGGTGGCGGCGTATTCGCGGCCGGAGGAGGCTCATTGCTCGGAGGCGGCTGGTTCGCGCCGGGCGTACCCTTGATCGGCTGCGCTTCGACACGACTGGGGCCACCGCCATCGGCGCTCGGGATCGTCTGCAGTTCGCCGATGCCCTTCGGAGCTTCCGGAACCGGCTGATCGGTGGAACCTGCGACTGGCTTCGGAGCTTCCGTTTTGGTTGCGCCAGGTATCGGCTTGCCGGAGACTATGGCGATCACGTCCGCTTCGTTCCCCTTCACCAGCAGTGGCGCGCTGGTCTGCGGCGGATCCACCAGGGTCGGCTCGCCTGTCTTTGAGGCCATGTTGATCTCGGCGCTCGGCGCCTTGTGCAGCATTTGCCGGAATGCCGCGACTCGGCCCATCGATTCGCGTCCCGCCTCCTCGGCCTTGTTCTGCGCAATGGCCTCGGCGGTCGGCGTGGGAACGGGCCGGTCCAAGGCCTCCAGCCGGGCTTTCGCATCCCCCACGCGGTCAGTCACCGGATAACGAGTGATGATCTTCGAGTAATTCGCGGCCGCCTTGTCGGTCCAGAGGCGGATCAGTTGCCCCTTCTGCGTTTCGTTCAGCTTCGAGGCGCGGATGTTGTCCGCCTGCCTTTCGGCGATCTGTCCGAGCATGTACAGCGCTTCGTCGGAGCCGCTGAACAACGGGTAGGTATCGACTACGGTCTGTAGCCGCGCCTGCGCCGCCATGAACGACTCGCGCAGATAGTAGAAGCGGCCGATAAGGAAGTCGCGCTCAGCCAGCACCTCCTGCACTTCCCGCAGCTTCGCCTTGGCCTGCGGCACGAGCGGGCTGTCAGGATATTGCGTGATCATCGTCCGGTATTCTTCCTCGGCGCGCACGGCATGGGTGAAGTCGCGGTCCGCCTTCTCCATCTGGCGGTAGTGGATGTTGGCGATCTTCATCTGCGCTTCGGAGGCTTCCACCATGTTGGGGAAGAAGGTCGCGAAATCGCGGTATTCGTTCTCCGCCTGGGCAAGAGCAGCCGAGGTGCCCTCGGCGTACCAACTGTCGCCGACCGCCAGCTTGGCACGGGCGATGTATTCCGAATCGGGGTAGGTGTTGATGAGCGTCTGGAGAACGAGACGGGCCTGGTCCCACCTGTTCTTCTTCATCATGTCCATGGCGCGGTCGAACAGCACCTTGTCGGGCTGCTTGGAACCCACATTGGCGAGCGGGTTGTTGACCTTTTTCTTGTGGCAACCGGCAAAACCAACGACCGTTAACGCGAGGGCAACACAAAGAAGAAAACGTCGCATTCGGTACCTCAAATTCTGAGCAGGGCGGATGGGCTGATTCTACAGGATTGATGCGTCTGCCGCCACGCAGGGCCGGCGATTCCACACCGACGAGATACAGAAAAACGCCTTAATTCCAGACACTTGCAGCGGGTCAAGACGAATGCCCGGCCGCGCGCGCGGCCGGCTGTCGAGCGGCGATAATCTCGGAAACGACGTAGATCGGGCGTGCTTTCACCTCGTCGTAGATCCGGCCGACGTATTCTCCGATGATCCCGAGAAACAGCAGGTTCACCCCGGAAAGAAACGTGATCAGCACGGTGAGGGCCGTAAAGCCGCGAGGTACCTGCCAGCCTCCGAGCCGGACGACGATAGAGTAAACAGCAAATAGCGCGGCCAAGCCGATCGCAATCCCGCCGAGTAGCGCAGCGGCGCGGATCGGTACGACTGAAAAAGCGACGATCCCATCGGACGCGAGTTTCAAGAGCCGCCACGCCGTGTACTTACTCGTACCCGCGTTGCGCTCGCCGCGCTCGACGGTCACGCCCGTCTGCCGGAAGCCGACCCAACTGCGCAGTCCTCGCAGATATCGATGGTGTTCCTTCAACACGCGCAAGTTATCGACCACACGGCGCGACAGGATGCCGAAGTCGCCGGCGTCGAGCGGCAACTCCACATCCGCGACCTGCGCTGCCAGCCGGTAGAACAGCGCGTAGCAGACCCGCAGATACCACGGCTCCTTGCGGTTCGCGCGATACGCGTATACCACGTCAAATCCCTGCTGGAACTCGGCGAGGAGGGCTCCGATGCACTCCGGCGGGTCCTGGAGATCGCCGTCCATGATGGCGACGGCGTCACCCGACACATGATCGAGGCCGGCGGTGATCGCAGCCTGGTGGCCGAAATTCCGCGACAACGACACGACGGTGATGCGGGAATCGTTCGCGGCCGCTGCGCGCAACATCTCCAACGTCCGGTCCTTGCTGCCGTCGTCGACGAGGAGCAACTCGTGCGGCCCGCCCTCCGTGTTATCCAGCACGGCAAGCGTACGCTGCAGCAGGGCGGGAATATTCGCATCCTCGTTATGAACCGGCACGAGGACGGAGAGGCGAAACGGCGCGGTCATCGCTTTTTCGACCCTTTGAAGTAGACGAAGTTCCAAAGCGCGACGCCGGCTTTGGAAACGACAAACGGATCGAATATCTCGACCGCGAAGTGTTCTTCGAAGATCTCGCGCCAGCGCGCCAGCGGGCGCGCGTAGTCTCCGCGGTCCCACCGCGCGAGCGCCCGCGGAATCCCCGGCTCCGCGGGCAGCACCAGTTCGATGATGTGGACGTGTCCGTCCTCTCGCATCAGGCTGCTCACCTGGCTGAGCACGACCCGCACCCCGTCGTCGTCGAGGTGATGCAGAAGACTGTTGGCGAGAACAAAATCGAAACGCTCGCCCGAGGGCACCGAGTACCGCGTCACGTCCGCCACCACGAAGTTGCGCTTCAGACGCCGGCGCGCACTTTCGATGTAGGCATAGTTGATGTCGATCCCCAGGTAGTCACAATGGGCGAACAGGTGCGCGTTCGTACCCGGCCCGCAACCGACGTCCAGCACGCGTTGCACGCCCTTCAGGTCGTTGTTCTTCAGTACGGGGGCGAGCTTGGCGTCGGCAAACGGAGCCATCCAGACGCGGTACACCGGCGTCCATTCCATGACCTGCTGGATCCTCATTTCCACCTCACCTGGATACCTCCGTAGCGTTCCACGTTGGGATATCGAAGCTCGAGTTCATGCGCCAGATCGCCGGAGACGTCTCCCAGGAATAGCGAGTACTCCAGCATGATCGCGTTCACCGAATGCCGGTCCAATGCGCGCAGAATGCGTTCATTGCGCCCGCGCGGATCGTCGAAATCGTCGTACAGGATCGGAGTTGGATTCTTGAGCCCGGAATAGAAATAGACATCAGGACAATCCAAAGCGCAATAGGTGTAATCACCCTTGGCATGGGCCTGCAGCGAACGTATCGCAGGCTGGTAATACCTCCACTGCGCAAACGGGATCATCAGGCCACCCGCGCGGTCGAGGTCGAGGGTTACCACGTCGTCCGAATAGAAGTTCAGGTGCTTATAGGGAACGCCGGCAGGGCCGAATAGGAAGACCGCGTGCCATCCGAAGAACGCCAATAACGCCGCGGCAACGGCCGGGTGCGGCATGCGCGGGAGCAACCGCAGGACGGCGACGAGCGCGAACATCAGCAGGGGCACGACATAACAGCAATAGAGGATCACGGCGAACGGAAACTGCACGAGCGAGCAAGCGGCGAGGATACTGAGTACGGCGACGGTCCGGCGCACGTCGGCAGCTGGTACCGCGTACCTCCGCAGCCAGGCCACCGCGCAACCGATCAGTACGACAGGCGTGATCAGCATCCAGACCGAGTACGTGCCGGCGCGATACGCCGCCGTCTCCGGCGATTCCAGCAGGATGATTCCCAGGATGATGACCAACGTTCCCCAGGAAACCAGCCGAATGCTGGAACGCCGAAATACCGCGAAGCCCAGCACAACGAGCAGGGGGACCGCTGAAAAAGCGGCCCACACAGGCGGTGGAGGACGCGATGTAGTCGTATAGAAACGCTGCTGCGGGAGAATGAACGTGCCGTAAACCCATTGCGCCAGCGCGTGGCGCATGACGAAAGCGAACAGTGCTATGGGAAGCGACGCGCCGATCAGGACCGGCAACCAGAGTCGCAACACGTTTCGGCAGCGTTCAATGAAGCGGCCCGTGCGAGGTTCGTGAACCAACACCAACGTCACGACAGCGGCGAGCGGGAGAAAGAAGTGGTAGATGACGGCTGCGCCATGAACACGTCGCAAGGTCAGGAGCAGAACCGCCAATGCCGCGAAAAGGCCGAGGCCGATCACCACAGGATAGGCATTCGAACGGCACCCCACCGAGGCAGCGGGTGGCGACTGCTCCTCGAAGATGAGGAAGAGCAGGATCGCCGCCAGCAGATAGATCCCGGGAAGCTTGATCAGAAAAGACGATCCCGCGCACAGTCCGGCGAGAAAGAGCCAGGTACGGCCGCCACACTCGACGAATCGAAGCAGGGCGGCGGTCGCGAAGATCGCGAATATGAGGTTGTACCAGCTCGGCATCGCGGCCGTGTACGTCGCGAAACTCCATGCGACCGCGACCAGCGTGCACGCCCCGGCCGCCATCGGCGACAGAAAGCGCGTTAAAACATAGAACATCGCCGCCACGGCCGGAACGATGAACGCGAACAGCAGCCAGCGCGTGGTCATCGTGGTGGCGCCGAACAGGCGGAACGCCGCCGCATCCAGGTACGCGAGTCCGCCGGTGTAGACCTCGGCGAAATCACGGTGGGGCAACTCTCCCTGAAGGATTCGGACCGCGCTTTGCCCTAAGGCGCCATCGTCGTGCGGTACCCAGCCGCGTCGCGGCATGCACCACGCGAGATAGGCGGACGCGAGCGCCACGGTCACCAGCAGAACGATCCAATAGGACCGCGCCATCCGCACTGCGGTGGACGGGAGTACAGCAAGTTCGGGGAGCGGGCGCACCTGTGGCTCAACAGTCATCAGAGAGTGCCGGAAAACAGCAGCCTGGCGAAATGCTGTCGCGGAGAGGGGATTCTACAACGATTTTGCGCGGGCGCAGCTTACGGAAGTACCTAAACCCGTTGCAATGTAGCTTCGTAGGCGGCTTTCATCAAGGCCTGCGCATTCGCCTTGGGATCGCCATGGCCAAATACCGCGTTGCCGGCGACCAGGATTTCCGCCCCCGCGCGCACCACCTGCTGGACGGTATCGAGCGAGACCCCGCCGTCGACCTCGATGCGGTAACTCAAGTTCCGTTCGGCGCGGATACGGGCCAGTCGCGAGATCTTGTGCAACGCGCCGGGGATGAACTTCTGGCCGCCGAAGCCGGGGTTCACCGACATCACAAGGACGTAGTCCACGATGTCGAGCACTTCGGCCAGCGTGTCTACTGGCGTGGCCGGGTTGATCACGACTCCGGCACGGCAGTTGTGCTGGTGGATGCAATCGAGGGTGCGGTTCAGGTGCACGCATGCTTCCTGGTGGACACTGATCCAGTCCGCGCCGGCTTCGGCAAAGTCGGCGATGTACCGGTCCGCGTTCTCGATCATGAGGTGGCAATCGAGCGGCAGCTTCGTCGCCTTCCGCAACGATTTCACCACCGGCGGGCCGATGGTGATGTTCGGCACGAAGTGGCCGTCCATAACGTCGACGTGAAGCACGCCGACGCCGGCCTCTTCGACCGCCTGTACCTGGCCGGCCAAATGGGCGAAGTCGGCGGAGAGGATCGATGGCGCAAGTTCGATCACGGGAAGACCTCGCGAGAATCGTAACGCAGAACAGTTGCTAGTTCCTAGTTCTGAGTTCCGAGTAGGGCGATGCGAATTGATATTCTCCATTCAGAACTGGGAACCCGGAACTCGGAACTGTTTTTGGTTGCCCGACGAACCCTGCCGCGCAACGACGAAATTTTTTCTTGCACGCGTCGCAAAACTCAACCGCGCCACCAGCGGCAGCATCCAAGTTGTTGTGACCGGAAAAAGCCTACTGAAGCGGATCGCGATGACCCTGCTGTTCACGGCGGGCTTATTTATCTTCCTGTCCGCGATCGACGCCGACGCGGCGCCGATCCGCCCGGACATCCGCAAGCTGGTGATGGAGAACCAGACGCCGCCGCCCCAGTCGGGTCCGGCGCGCGCCGGATGGAACGGGCCCGAAATGCCCACGCACGACGTCACTGCGAACCCGGCGCTCGATCCATCGGTCACGCTACGCTCGAATAAGGCAGCGCTCATCACCGCAGCCGTTCCTGACCCGCGCGCCATCCTGGCGGTCGTGCTCGTGATCTTCCTCATGCGCTTGCTGCGGAACATCCAGGAGAAAGAAAAACGGAGCGCGCCCGATAACGTCGTAACGCTCGAACCCAAGGAGCGCATCGCGGCTTAATTCATAACGGTTTGTACCGCGCGGAAGGAAGGCTCTTCGACCTGGATCCATCCTGAATCGGACGAGGAGCCTTTTCCCTTAATTGAGTGATTTGGTGATTGGGTGACTTGGTGATTGAAAACGAAGCCAAGTTTTCGACCACTAAATCACCAAATCACCAACTCACCCAATTATTCTGCCCGCAGCGCTTCCATCGGATGAATGGCGGCGGCGCGCAGCGCTGGGATGATCGATGCCACCAACGCGCACGTGCCCAGCGAGACGGCAGCCACGCTGAGCGCGACCGGGTCCCACGCCTTCACGCCCCAGAGCTGCGCGGCCATGAGTTTGCCGGCGCCGATCGCCAGCGGAATCCCAACCAGCAGGCCGAGCGCGACGCGGGCGAAGGCGCCATGCAGAACGTGCTGCACCACCTTGAAGCGGTCGGCGCCCAGCGCCATGCGTACGCCGATCTCGTTCGTGCTCTGCGCCACCATGTAGGCCATCATGCCGTACAGGCCGATCGCCGCCAGCAGCAGCGCCATGCCGGCGAACAGTCCCGCCAGGCCGGCCACCGCGCGCTCCTGGTCGAACTCCAGTTGTACCTGCTCTTGCATGGTGCGGATGCGGATGAGCGCCATGTTGGGGTCGATATCGGAGAGCGCCTTGGCGACAAGCGGCTCCAGCCGTGCCGGGTCGCTGTGCGTCACCAGCATGATGCCGCCTGCGTTATGCGAATTCCTGTCGATCTTATTCATCAGCACGTCGTCCGCCGGGTATTTCGTCCACTGCGATAGCGGGACGAAAAACATCGGGCGCGTTTCGCGGCGCGGCGCCGAGTACTTCGCGTCACGCACTAGGCCGACGATGCGGAACGTCCCCGCGTACTGCGGCAGGTCGAGCCCGAAGTGCTTATCGAGCGGGTCTTCGTTCGGGAAGAAACGCTTCACGAACGTTTCGTTCACGACCGCGATGTTCTCGCTGTTTTCGTTGTCGGCGTCGGTGAAGCCGCGCCCGCGCAAAACGGGCTGACCGACAGCGTCGAGAAAGTTCGTGCTGATGCGGTCCCACGACGAGCCCTGGTTCTCGTTGAGCTGCCCCGGCGGGTGGCCCTCGACCATGATCAGTTCGCCCCAATTGTCCGTGAGCGGCGTGTACAGCCCGACGCCGACCTGATCAACTCCCGGGATCGCGCGCATCCGCTCTTCGATCTGGCGGTTGAGGACGTTGATCTGTTCCGGAGTACGTTCCGCCTGGGGCGCGATCATCTCGACCATGACGCGGTCCTTGGTCTCGAACCCGAAGTTCTGATGTTCGAGGTTGCCGAGGCTGCGCGCGAGCATGGTCGCCCCTGCCACGAGCACGACCGACAACACGGCTTGCGTGACCAGTAGCGCCTTACGCGCGAAGCTCGAGGAGTCTTTCGTTGTACGGCTGCTGGCGCGGTGCAAGGCTTCGAGCGGGTCGGTGTGTGTGGCGAACCACGCGGGAGCCGTCCCGAAGACGATTCCCGTCACCAGCGAGAGCGCAAACGCAAAACCCAGCACCGGCAGCGACGGCGTGACGTCGATCGGCAGGTACTGCGCGCTATAAAACGCCAGCCGGACCAGGAGCCGCGAAGCCCCCACGGCAACGACCAATCCCGCGATCCCACCCATGACGGCGAGCAGCACGCTTTCCAGCAGCGCTTGCGACACGATCTGGCGCCGCGATGCGCCGATGGCCAACCGGACCGCCGTCTGTCCGCGACGTCCGGCCGCGCGCGCCAGCAACAGGTTCGCGACGTTCGCGCATGCGATCAGCAGCACCAGGCCGCAGACGGCCAACAGGATCTCGAGGCTGCGGCCGTAATCTTCTTTCATCACCGCGACGCCGGCGCCGGCGGGCACGACGTTGATCACCTGCTGCGGGATCATGCGCTTCACATCGGCCATCCAGTTTGCCGGGTAGCCGCTGTCGGTCAGCATCCAGCGGTGTAGAAGCTCGGTCAGCCGCGCCGACATTCCATTCACGTTTGCGCCCGGTTTCAGCCGTCCGATGACCCGCAGCCAAGCCGACACCGATTGCGGCAGAAGCGCGCTGTCTTTGCCGCGCAAGATCGGCTCCTGCTGAAGCGGCACCCAGAGGTCGGGGGGATCGCTGCGCAGGGTTTCGCCGAAGAATCCCGGCGGGGCAACACCGATCACGGTGAACGGATGCCCTTCCAGCATGAACGTGGAGCCGACCACCTTGGCATCGCTTCCGTACGTCGACTGCCACACGTGATAACTGATCACGGCAGCGGGGGCGGACGAGGGTTGGTCATCGCTCGCCGAGAACAGCCGTCCGATAAATGGACGAATGCCGAACGTCGAAAAATAATTCCCGGTGACGTATTCGCTGCGGAGTGTCTTGGCGACGCGTTCGCTCTCGCGGCGGACGCTCATCCGGTTCGGGCCGGCCTGGAACGCGGCAAGCTCCTCGAACTCCGGCAGGTTCTCCTTCAGACGCTGAAAGAGCGGGTACGAATACATTCCCCATCGGTCCTGCGGGCCGCCTTCGACGCAGCAGTCGTTGCCGTCGCCGATGCGGTAGAGCGTGGCTGGGTCCGCTACCGGCAGCGACCGCAGCATCACCGTGTGGATCAGCGAAAAAATGGCGGTCGTTCCGCCGATGCCGAGCGCCAGCGTGAGCACCGCCGCGGCGGTGAAGATGGGCGAGCGGCCGAACTGGCGGAAAGAGTAGCGGATATTGCCGGCGAGATTCTGCATGCGTCTACCCCTGCGTCCTATACGCGCGAGAAACAACGGATGTTCCCCACGTTCAGGTCAGACGGACGAAGCGCGAAAACGTCACTTACGACTGTGATTCGCGCTTCGGAAACTACTCGTAACGCCGGGCTTCGAGGATGACGCGACCCGTCCTCACCTACGCCCGGGATTCCGGATTTCGGAACAGAATCCAGTTCCATGCGCTGAAACCAGTGTTTTGTGCTACATGTCGCCCGCTCAAATTCGCGAGATATGTAACGTCGTCGATCGATGGAGGCGTCATGACACCATCCCCGGACAAGACACCCGCGTTTACAACGTTCGCTCTTCCGAATGGCTACAGCGCATATCCGACTTCCATCAACCCATCCGGCGCCATCGCCGGCTACGGCATCGACGTGAATAACGTCAATCATGGGTTTTGCCGCACGCCGGACGGAGCCATCGGCATGTTCGACGCGCCCGGCGCGAATGCCAACCCGGGGGAAGGAACGGTCGCAACCGCGATCAGCCCGTCGCGGGTCATAACCGGCCACTTCTATTCCGGCGGGAGCGGGCATGGATTCTTGCGCGACAACAATGGAGCGTTTACCCAGTTCGACATTCCCGCGTCGCGCGGAGCGCTGGCGAAGACCATCAATGCGGCTGGAGTGATTGCCGGATTTTTTTATGCGCAGGATGGCAGCGCCCACGGTTTTATTCGTAACAACGCGGGTGTGATCACTGCCTTCGACGCGATCGGTGCGCGGGACACGTTCGCACTGTCCATCAATGATTCCGGCGTCATTGCCGGCACTTACGCCATCGAGCAGACCCATCGCCATGCGTTCGTGCGGCAGGTCGGCGGCAGCACGACCCTGTTCGACGTTCCGGGCGCATCGGATACCTACGTGGAATCGCCGGCAGCGATCAATGCCGCCGGGCAGATCGCCGGTTACTACTACGCCTCGCCCGGCTATAACCGCCACGGATTCACACGGGACCCAAGCGGCCAGATCACCAGCTTCGACGTTCCGAATGCGGTGCAGACCTCGCCCGCGGCCATCAACAATGCCGGCGACGTGACCGGCTACTGGTACGACTCAGCGGGAAACATGCGCGGATTCGTGCGAGATGCCGGCGGAACGATGGTCGCACTCGAGGTGCCCGGTTCATCGCTCACCTGGCCGACAGCGATCAACAATGCGGGAGTCGTCGCCGGCTACTATCAGGATCCCAGCGGCATTAACGGATTCCTCTACGCTTGATGTCGCGGCTAGCGAGCGGGCGGACTAGTCCGCTGCGGCTTGCGATTCGGCCGATTCGGCGACTTCGGGCAGGAATACAGAGAAGACCGTCCCGTGCAGGTCCGGCCGGGCGCAACTCTTCACCTGGATGGTGCCGCCATGTTTCCGCACGATCTCCGAAGTGACCCACAACCCCAGCCCTGTTCCACGCGTGCCTTTCGTACTGACGAAGGGCTCGAAGATGCAGGACTTCACCGAATCGGGAATGCCGGAGCCGGAATCCGCCACCAACACCCGCACGCCGCTTCTTCCCGACTTGTCGCGGGCGTGGCGCAGGCGGATCTCAATGCGAGCTTCGGGCGCGGCGTCGATCGCATTCGTCAGCAAGTTGGAAAAGACCTGTCGCAACTCGCCCCCAAACGCGAGGATCGCCGGCACCTCGGCAAAATCTGTTTTCAGCTCCACCTTCGAGGCGGTGATCTTTTCGCGATACAAAACCAGCAGCGACTCGAAAATCTCGGCGATCCGGATCTTGGTTGGCCGGTTGGGCTGGCGGTAGAACTTGAGCGTCTCGGTGGTGATCGCGGAGACACGCGCCAGTTCCGCTTCCGCCCGCTCCAGGTACTTCCGCGACGTCTCTTGCGAGGGACACGTGCGCGCCAGGTACACGAGATTGACGACCGCTTCCAGAGGATTATTGATCTCGTGCGCGATGCTCGCCGCCAACCGTCCGGCGACGGCCAGTTTCTCGGATCTCCGCAATGCCTCTTCGGCGTTGCGCTCCTGGAGGATGTAGTTGCGAAGCTCGTACTGGCGGGCCCGCGCGCGTAGCGCGTTCTGCACAGTGCTGATCAGGGTTTCAGGACGCACCGGTCTTTCCAGTTCGAGCGCCCGTCCCAAGGGAGCGCGTAACTGACGCCGGCGCTGGCTCTGCGCCGTCACTTCGCCCGAGAGTGTCAGCAGAATCAGCGGGAAATCCGACCACGCCGGTTGACTCGCCATCAGGTCGGCAAGCCGCTGGATGTCGGTAGCGCTGAGCGCCTCTTCCGCGACGATCAACCCTCCCGCTCCATTTTCTATCTCGCGACACGCCGCTTCGCAGGAAGGACATTCCACCCCGTGCATTCCCGCGCGGGACAGAGCGCGGGAAAGAAGGGCGGCGTCGCGCCCGGTAGGAGCGACTACCAGCAGCCGTTCTTCGTTGTGTCCGTCACTTGCGGGTGAGGTCTGCTCCGGCTGCAAGGTCGGCCGCTCCTCCCATGAATTTGGGCACTCCGGTTAGGACGCCTTCGAATTGCGTCAGCGGCTGCCCGACGCGGATGCTCCCATCCCGGAACGACAATTCGCGGATGCTCCGTTCGTGCGCGCCCGTGCGCTTTTTCACTACCGAGATGGCCTGTTTCACCGCCCCGGTGGCTTCGAAATAGCGGAAAAGGATCACGGTGTCGGCAACGTAGCTTACGTCAACGGGCGAGGTCATGGAAGTCCCCACTAAACCGTGCTGTGCCATCGTTAGGATCGTCGTGACCCCCATCTGATCCAGGTAAGCGACCAGTTCGTGCACCTGCAACATCACCGATTGCTCCCCGGACATCGCGTAGAAAAACCCGTTGAGGCTGTCGATGACGACCAGCTTCACTCCGGCATCGATGGCCTTGCGCACGCGGTGCACGAATTCGCCCGGGCCCATTTCGGCGGGGTCGACCTGGTTCAAGGTCATACGGCCCGACCGGACTGCCGGTTCGAGGTCCAGCCCTAGACCCGACGAGCGGTGCAGCAGCGTCGCAATCGTCTCGTCGAACGAGAAGATCGCGGCCTTATTTCCGGCTTCGGCCCACGAGTACGCGTACTGGACCGCAAGACTCGTCTTACCGCAACCGGAGGGTCCCATGAGCAGGTTGCTTGTCCCCGTGGCCAGGCCCCCACCAAGGAGCGCATCCAGTTCCTTGATGCCGCTCGCGACCACTTCGTGCCGACCGCGTGTGTGATGCTCGGCGGCAATGAGGCGCGGGAAGACCTCGACGCCGCCGGTCTCGATGGTGTAGTCGTGATATCCCTCGCGGAACTTGGAACCGCGCAGCTTTCGGATCTCCAGACGGCGGCGCTTCGTCCCGTAATCGCGGTCTTCGTTCTGCATCATGATCACGCCGTGGGCGATGCTTTGCAGCTGCAGATCGTTCTTGTCCGCGGTGCGGTCATCGAGCAGCAACACGGTGCAACTGCGGCCCGCGAAGAAGCGCTTCAGCGCCAGGATCTGGCGGCGGTAACGCAGCGGGTCGCGCGCCAGCATCCGCAGTTCGGAGAGCGAGTCGAAGACGACTCTAGTCGCCTGGACTTCGTCGACGACTTTGAGCACGGAAGCGATGGTATCGGCGAGCTCGACCTCGGCTGGATGGAAGACGGTGTACTGCGCTTCCGGCTGGACTTCGTCGCCCTGCGGCGTCATCTCGAAGATCGTGATCCCGTCCAGCGACCCCCAGCCGTGGGACGCGGCAACGCCGACAAGTTCACCCTTGGACTCGGAGAGCGTGACGTAAAGGCCCTTCTCGCCCTGACGAACGCCTTCGAGCAGGAAATGCAAGGCAATGGTGGTCTTGCCGGTACCCGGATCGCCCTCGATCAAGTAAAGATGATTGCGCGGAAGGCCTCCCGTGAGAATGTCATCGAGGCCGGCGACACCCGTCGAGAGCCGGTGTTCCGCTGCATTGACTGTCTCCGTAGAAATCCCGCGCAAGTTCCCCCCCGGGTGATTGCCCTCATGGATTGGCCGTTGCCGGGACGAAAACCGGCGTAATTCGGCGTTAGATGCGCAAACCAGCAGCGCTGGTCGCCTGAGGACCTTAGAAAGCTTACGCCTATGCGGGACGGGTTTAAGACCGGGTATAGCGGCACGTGCTTCGGCGCGGCCATCCGGGGCAGTGCTGCGGGCGTCCACATTAGGGGCGAATGGCTGTCGACCCGGACCATGGCTGACCCGCATCGCGACGAAAGCCCGGAACTGATTGAACTTGCACGTGCTGTGCGCGATTTGACGGAGCGCGTGCGGCAGCTCGAGCGGCGTGTCGACCACGAAGTCGCGTACGGCGACCGTGATGTCGGCGCGCAACTCCGCCGGTCGCTCCAGGGTCCGAAGCCTGCGCAGGCAGGATTGGAGTCGCGGATCGGATCGCAGTGGCTGAACCGGGTCGGCGTTATCGCCGTGCTTTTTGGTGTCGCGTACCTGCTGCGCTACGCGTTCGTGAACAAGTGGATATCGCCGGTCACATGGGTGTGGCTGGGCGTGTGCACCGGAGTGGCGTTGGTGGCGGGCAGCGAAGCCTTTCGCCGGCAAGGGTACCGGGCGCTCTCTTTATCTTTGAAGGCGACCGGCATCGGCGTGACTTATCTGTCATTCTGGGCGGCGCGAGAGCTGTACAACGCGTTGTCGGGCCCGCAGACATTCGCGGCACTGCTCGTACTCACCATCGCAGGTGCTGCGCTGGCGCTGCGGGAATCGTCGGAAGCGCTGGCGGCCATGGCCCTCATCGGCGGATTCCTGACGCCGCTCCTGATCTCCATTCCGACGCGCCAGGCGCCCCTGTTCTCCTATCTCGCCATGCTCGATTGCGGGGCGGCGGTCACGGCCGTGAGGCGCGACTGGTGGCGATTGGTCCCGCTCAGTTTTGCCGGAAGTTTGGTGCTCGGTTGCACATGGTACGTCGAGCACTACACCGCGAGCGATCTGGTGACGGTGGTCGCGGCGGCTACGTTGTATTTCGCGATCTTCTGCGCGATTTCCCTCCATTTTCGCCGACAGACTGCACGGCCATCACGGCTGCTGATCGTCTTTGAAGTCATCAATCCAGCCACGTACGTTTTGACGCTATGGCTGCTGCTTTCCCGCGCACATAACAATGTATTCGCCTTGGCCGCGGTCATCCTGTCCATCTTGTATTTCGTGCTGGCACGCGGAGAAGCGCAATCGGGCACCGAGCGAGCGAACACGGCGCCGGCAATTTACGGGGGATTGGGGATCAGTTCCATCGCGGTCGCCATCGCCGCCGTCGTAGACACAGATTGGCTGTCACTCGGCTGGTTTGTGGAGGCAGCGGTGGTGATCGCCATCGGCTTCTGGAAAGACCTGCCCTGGCTGCGTTGGGGCGCGCTGGTACTGCTCTGTGCCACGGTCGTCAAAGCGTTTGCCTTCGACGTGTGGCAGCTCAGTCTCGGCTACCGGACACTGAGTTTCGTCACGCTCGGAGTGTTGCTGCTGGTGATTTCCTTCGTCTACCAGCGCCACGGCCTCGCGACGATCTTCAGAACCGGGAAAGATCCGGCGGGGCGCGTGCGCTGACGTTCGGCACTGCCGCACATCCGAGGCGCACGCGATTACAATAGGCACACTCGGGGCAGGACGGCGGCATGGAACCCACCGAAATCGGCGAATTAACCGAGAAGGCCGAGGAATCGAAGCAGAAGGCCGTCGGCCTCACTATGGCGGTTGTGGCCGTGCTCCTGGCCTTTGCGACTATGCTCGGGCACCGCACGCACACGGAAGAGGTGCTGATCCAGACCAAGGCGAACGACCAGTGGGCGTTCTATCAGGCGAAAAACATCCGATCGCACATGTACGAGGCGAACGCCGAGATGGCGGCGCTGATCAATGGCGAAGCTAAGGTCGCCGAGGATTTCAAGAACAAGGCAGAGAATCAGAAGAGGGACGCGGAACAGATCCAGGAAAAGGCGCAGGAGCTGGAAAAAGAATCAGACGCCGCCTCCCATAAAGCGAACCAGTTCGATACGTCCGAGATCTTTCTTGAGATCGCCATCGTCCTCTGTTCCATCACGCTCCTAACGGCCAACCGCTCGTACTGGCTGTTCTCTTTCATCAGTACCGCACTTGGCCTGGTCTTTATGGTCCGCGCATTCCTGGTTTGAGAGCTTCGAGCCAACGCAGTCCCGAACAAGATTCGTCAACGGTGGCGGACTTTTGCGCCTGCAAATCCGCTGGTTGGGTTGTACTCTCGCGCCACGGTCTTTCCGGCTCATATCGTCATCAGCAAACACGGTAACGTGTCGGTGGCGACGTGTCTTCGCTGCGGTTTTCGCGCCGGCGCACGCAGCCTGTTGCTGCTGGAGCGGACTGTCCAGGACCATACCTGTGCCCGCTATGTGTACGGGGGTGAAGAACGACGCGCGTTTCGCCGCCGGCCAGTGACGCTCAAAGGCCATTGCTCGGATCAGTCCGGGAATGCCCCGTGTGTGATCATCGACATGAGCGAGTCGGGGATGGGAGTGGAATCAGCGCTGCGACGCAAGTCAGGCGACGAGGTGCTGGCATCGTGGCGTTTTGCCAAGAACGATGACTCGTTTCAAGTAGCGGGTATTGTCCGCCGCGTGGCGGCCGGCAGGCTGGGAATCGAGTTCCGAGACATCAGCGCACCGGACCGGCATCGCATCGTCCAATTCTTGAACCGGCAATCTTGAGGGCTTAGGGCGTGGGGCGTAGGGCCCAGGGCCCAGGCACATGCAGACGAGCGAGCACATGGCAGTCGGTTCAGCGCCGAACTGTAAGCCTTAAACTACGCAGCGTCGGATTCAACGGCCGCAACTTTGGTGGGCAGCGTGAACCGAAAGATCGCGCCACGAGGAATATTATCGGCCGCCCACAGCCGGCCGCCATGCGATTCGACGATGGATCGGGTGATGGACAGTCCCATACCCGTCCCATGGACCTTCGTCGTGAAGAATGCCTTGAACACTTGATCCGACTCCTGCGCGGGGAGTCCCACCCCGGTATCGGAGACCGACACGACAACATTATCGGAACCGTCCCGGTGAGAGCTGATCATCAGTTCGCGCTTTCCGTCCGTGTCCTTCATGGCATCAATGCCATTGCTCATCAGGTTCATGAGCACTTGCTGCAGTTGCACGCGGTCCCCCGGGATCTTCGGAACGTCTTCGAGGCTCGTCTGGACGGAAACGGCGTACCGCGAAGCCTCGCCGCCCAGGAGGACGATCATCTCGCTGATGACGCCATTGATATCCACCAATTCCCGTTGTGGATCGCCTTTCTTGAACAGCAGGCGGACGCGGTTGATGATGTCCGCTGCACGCCTGGCATTCTTAACGGCTCGCAACGCGGCCTCGCGCGCCTCATCGAGATCGGGTTCGTCACGGGTTAGCCAGCGCAAACAGGTATTCGCGTCGGTGACTGCGGCGGTGATCGGCTGGTTCACTTCATGGGCCAGCGAAGCGGTCAACTGTCCAACCGTGGTCACTCGGCTGACGCGCGCGAGGTCCGCCTGTGCATGACGCAGCGCCTCCTGGGCGAGCTTTCGCTCACGGCTCTCGGTTTGCAATACATCGTTGGTTCTCTGGAGCTCTTGTA
Organism: uncultured Terriglobales bacterium; assembly: GCA_964559835.1. GTDB lineage: Bacteria > Acidobacteriota > Terriglobia > Terriglobales > Acidobacteriaceae > DAISJI01. The sequence continues at coordinate 9,996 of CAZLJE010000018.1, read as the reverse complement.
CCGTTTTTGTCAGTTCATCGCGCGCGCGCCTGAGCAATTCCGTGGCGCTCCGCTGCGCGGCAGTGAGCGCGCCAACGAAGACGGCGGCCAGCACAAAAACGGCAGTTCGTGGTATGTCCCCGGCCTTCGGAACGACGGAATGCGCGGATCCGAGAAAGTAGTAGACGAAGGACAGACAAGAGAGCCCAATGGCAAGCAATCCTGGCCCGACTCCCCCCAACCACGCACTCAGCATCACGGCGCAAAGAAACAGCGACACCGGAGCATCGTGCAGATGCAACACCGGCCACCGCGAAATCATCACCGCCGCGGCAACGGACAGAACTGCTATCGCATAGCTCCAAATGACTGGCGGCTTCGCGAGAAAGCGATCAAACTGGTACATACGTCATTCCTGCGATGCCGAGAATTGCTCTCGGTGCACAAAATCTTAACATCGCCAATCACCGCCGCGACTTGCCGTCGCAAGAGGAGCCAGCAGCCAATCAGGCGGCAAAACTGTTATAAACAGTGACATTCCTTTTTTCTGGATGGAGAAACTGAGTTGAGCCGGAAAATGAGAGCAGTAGTCCTTGCCGTGCTGTTCACGTCATTCACCGCATTCCCCGCCGCCGCGCAGACCCCGACCATTTATTACTCCCACGTACTCTTCGATAACAGCCTGACCCGCGATCAGTATTTTTATGGCAGGGCACAAGCGGAGAACACAAGCACGCTGTTGACGGTCAATGGCCGGTTGCCGGTCGAAACGAAGATATTCCACACTCCGCCGAACGCGTTGCGGTTGCAGTGGCAGTCGAACCCGAATGGCGGGTGGTCGGCGCAGATACAGCGCCCCGGCGTCCGCAATCTTGCTCCCCAGTACCTGGGCGACACGCTGATGTTCTGGGTCTATGCGGAACAGCCGGTCCGCGCCTCGGACCTGCCGCTCATCCAACTCAGCGACGCTTCGCGCGGCTTCTCGGTCCCGGTGAAAATGGGTTCGTTCATCGCCGGCGTTCCGCAGGCGAAGTGGGTGCAGGTGCGGATCCCGTTGCGCAACTTTGCACCTTACGCGCTGCGCGGCTTCGATCCCAAGCGCCTGGACAGCATGACCTTCATCCAGAATGCGACCGATGGAGCGCCGCACGCGCTGATCATCGACGACGTCAAGATCGATTTTGCTTCGACGAGCGCAGCGCAGGAAGCCGCGCCGAAGAATGTGCAGGCGAAAGGTTACGACCGGCACATCGATATCTCGTGGGGCGCCCGCCCCAATGAGAGTCTCCAGCACTACATCATTTTCCGTTCCTCCGATGGAAAGGACTATCAGCCGATCGGGATCCAGGTCCCCGGGATCAATCGCTACGCCGACTTTGTCGGCCGATCGGATGTAAAGGCCTATTACAGAGTTGCGGCCGTCGATCACGCATACCATTCTTCTCCGCTTTCGGCGCCGACGTCGGCGTCCACCCGCGTAATGACGGACGATGAATTGCTGACCATGGTGGAGGAGGCCTGCTTCCGGTATTACTGGGAGGGCGCGCACCCGAACGCGGGCATGGCGCTGGAAAACATTCCGGGCGATGACCGCATTGTTGCGCTCGGCGCCAGCGGGTTCGGCATCATGTCGCTGGTGGTGGGCGTAGATCGTGGATTCATCACACGGCAGCAGGGAGCGGAGCGCCTCACCAAGATCGTCACCTTCCTCGAGAAGGCGCCCCGTTATCACGGCGCATGGGCGCACTTCCTCAACGGATATACCGCGCAGAGCATCCCGTTGTTCGGCATGTACGACGATGGCGGCGACCTCGTCGAAACGTCATTCCTGATGGAAGGCCTGCTCGCGGCGCGGCAGTACTTCAACGATCAACCCGACCTGGTGAAGCGGATCACCGCCCTCTGGAACGGCGTGGAGTGGGATTGGTACCGCGTGAGCGCCGACAGCGATGCGCTGTACTGGCACTGGTCGCCCGATTACACCTGGCACATCCATCATCGTCTGACCGGGTGGAACGAAACGATGATCACGTACCTGCTGGGAATTGCGTCGCCAACCCACCCGATACCGGCCGACCTGTACTACACCGGTTGGGCCGGGCAGTCGGACGCGGCCGCACGCTACCGCAGCAATTGGGGAGGGACGGCGCAGGGCAGTCACTACCTCAATGCCAACACGTACTTCGGCACCAAGCTGGATGTGGGCGTCGGGCCGGGCGGCCCGCTCTTCTTTACCCACTATTCCTACATGGGCTTCGACCCGCACGCGCTTACCGACCGCTACACGAACTATTTCGAAAACAATCGCAACCAGGCGAAGATCAACCTCGACTACTGCATCGCCAATCCCGGGAAGCACGCCGGATACTCCCCGGACGAGTGGGGCTTGACCGCGAGCGACGATCCGTTCGGTTACAAAGCGCACCAGCCAAGAGACCGCGACGACAACGGCACCATCACCCCGACCGGCGCGCTTGCGTCGTATCCGTACACGCCGGAAGCATCGATGGCGGCGCTGAAGCACTTCTATCGCGATCGCGGCGCGGAACTCTGGGGCGAATACGGTTTCCGCGATGCCTTCAACGACGACCAGCATTGGGTCTCGTCCATCTTCATGGGACTGGACCAGGCGCCGATCGTCGTCATGATCGAGAACGGCCGGACCGGGCTGGTCTGGAAAAATTTCATGCGAAACCCCGAGATCCAGAACATGCTGCAACAGCTCGATACGATTCGCGGGCAGAAGCAGTAGCGCGGGTAGCCCACCGTAGCTGCTTTTGCTAGGGTGGGCACACGTCTTTGAAACTTATGCGGAAACTGTGGCCCCTCACATTGGTGCTGTGTCTGTTAACGCCGGTATGCCTGGCGGCGACTCGGCAGGTCGTTGCCTTCGACCAGGGTTGGAGATTCCATCGCGGCGATGTCGCGAATGGTCCCTCGACGGAATTTGACGACCACGATTGGACCTCGGTCTCGCTGCCGCATACGTTCGACAACGACACCGACCCGCCGCAAGCAGGCTACTACCGCGGGCCGGCGTGGTATCGGAAAGCTTTCCATGCTCCGCAGCAGTGGCGCGGCCGTCGCGTGTTCGTACGCTTCGGCGCCGCCAGCCTGGTCGCGCAAGTTTACCTGAATGGCGTTGCCATCGGGGAGCATCGCGGCGGGTTCGCGGCCTTCTGCTTGGAGTTGACGCCGCAGCTGCGGCTCGGATCTTCGAACGTGCTCGCCGTCCGGGTGGACAATTCACGCCGTGAAGACGTCATACCCCTCGGAGGCGACTTCACCGTCTTCGGCGGCCTGTACCGCTCCGTGTCGCTACTTGTGACCGGGCCGGCGGACATTACGCCGCTCGACCATGGCTCGCCCGGCGTTTTCATCCGGCAAGAGAAAGTTTCCGATTCGTCGGCCGATGTGGAGGTCACGACGGAGATCTCAAACGCCGAGCCGTCAGCGCGAGCGTTTGAGGTCCGTGTCACGGTGCGGGATGCGCGCGGCGCTGCGGTAAAGGCTGTCCGCGAGCAGATCAACGTTGCGCCGGGCGAAACGCGGCCATCCACGCAGCGACTGACCATCTCCAATCCGCACCTTTGGAATGGGACCGCGGACCCATATCTCTATTCGGTGCGCGTTGAACTCGCCGAGCGCGGCAAGGTCATCGACGCCATCGAGCAGCCCCTGGGTTTGCGGTATTTCCGTTTCGATCCACAGATCGGCTTGCTGCTGAATGGCAAGCGGCTGGAACTGCACGGAGTTTGCCGGCACCAGGATTGGGCCGGTGTCGGCTGGGGCACTGGGCAAAAAGAGCAGGACACCGACATGCGCCTCATGCGCGAAATGGGCGTCAATGCCGTGCGTCTCGCCCATTACCAGCATGATCAGTACATGTACGATCTCGCCGACCGTAACGGGCTGATCGTCTGGGCGGAGGTCCCCCTGGTGGACTGGGTGCGCGATACCGACGCGTTCCGCGAAAATGCCCGCCAGCAGCTCACGGAGCTCATCCGGCAGAACGTGAATCATCCGTCGATCTTCATGTGGAGCCTCTACAACGAGCCCAATCCGTCGAACACCGCCGATCCCGCGCTCGTCGTTGCGCAATTGAAGGAGCTTGCCAAGCAGGAGGACCCGACGCGTCCTTTGACCGGCGCGCTGAGCATCGACGGCATCGAGAAGCTGCACTCGGTCGGAGAGCTGAACGATCTGCTCGCGCTCAATGTTTACCCCGGTTGGTATATCGAGACGCCCGCGTCCATGGGCCCGATTCTTGATCGATGGAACGCAGCCTACGGTTCGCGGGGGATCATTGTCAGCGAGTACGGCGCCGGCGCGAGCATTCACCAGCACCAGCAGGATTTCACCGGCCGCACCGGACGCGCTCCCAACAACTCACATCCCGAGGAGTGGCAGACGATCGTCCACGAGGAGAATTACCGCGAGATCCACAAGCGCCCATTCGTGCTGGGCTCGTTTGTGTGGAACATGTTCGATTTCGCCAGTGCCGGCCGCAAGGAAGGCGATACATTCGGGGTCAACGACAAGGGTCTGGTCACACGCGACCGCTCCGTTCGCAAGGACGCCTACTTCTTCTACCAGGCGAACTGGACCGACACTCCGATGGTTTACATAACCAGCCGGCGCGACGTCGAACGCAAGGTGGCCGACACTCCGGTCAAGATTTTCTCCAACTGCGAATCTGTCACGTTGACCGTGAACGGAAAGGCCTATCCCGCTTCTGCCCCGAATGACCTGCACGTCTTCCGCTGGGACCACGTTTCGCTGCAGCCCGGCGAGAACCACGTACAGGCCTCCGCCGATTGCAAGGGACGCACCGTGCGAGATCAAGCCACGTGGAACTTTCGTAGTCAGCAGCCCTGATCAACCCGAGACGCGCCTACGTGAAGTGGGAACCAAGTTATGCGACAAAACGCCGAGCAGCAGCTGGCGCGTGCTGTGCTAGCCTCGATGGGTCATGCGTGTTCTTGCGATCCTGATCATTCTCTTCCTCCTGATTTGTCCCATCGTCCTCTTCGTAACTTCGACTGCGCCTGCGGTGCAGCTTCCTCAATCACTGACGGCGATCGGCCGTGCCACGCCGGTTGCAGTGCGCATCACCGCGCCACACGGCGTACGGGAAATCAAGGCGTACCTGGAACAGAACGGCAAGAGCTATCCCCTTGGCGAGCAGAAAGAGGAGACGCACCGCTGGCGCTGGCCGCGGCACGTCCCGGATTCGACGTGGACGGTAACGGCGGGTACGCAAAACGTCCCGCAGCTCACCGACGGCAAGGCGCAGATCGTGGTCGAGGCGACATCGAATGATTTTCGCGCCACCTCGGCGCGCGTCGCGAAGGAGGTCGTTGTGGTCACGCGGCCGCCGTCGGTGTCGGCCGATTCCGACCAACATTATCTTTATCGCGGCATGGCGGACGTGGTCAGCATGAGCGTCTCGGGCTATGCGACCGACACGGGTGTCGCGGTCGGCAATTACCGCTTCCGCAGTTGGCCGATGCCGGACGGAAAGCCGGGGGTGTTCTCGGTCTTCGCGTATCCATGGGACACCCCGGAGGGTGTCTCGCCCACCGTGTACGCGACCGATGCGGCTGGGACGATGGTCACCGCGCCCATGGTGGTCGTGTTTCCGAAAAAGGAGCAGCCAAAGTATCGCGTGCGCGATTTGAACATCGACGACAAGTTCCTCCAGAAAGTCGTGAACGAGCTGGACCCGAACGGCTCGGGCGATCTGGTTGCGCGGTTCGTCAAGATCAACCACGAGATGCGCCAGGCGAACAACAAACTGCTATCCGACCTGCGCACGAAGACCGAACCGAAATTCCTGTGGACGCAGGCGTTCCAGCAGCAGCCGAATTCGACCGTTGAATCGAATTATGCGGACCTGCGCAATTACTTCTACCAGGGCAAGAAGATCGATGACGCGGTGCACCTCGGCTACGACCTCGCCGTGACGCAGCACGTCGGCGTCCAGGCGACCAACGACGGCCGCGTGATCTACGCTGCGCCGCTAGGCATTTATGGCAATTGCGTCGTGGTCGATCACGGGTACGGCTTGCAGTCGATCTACGGTCACATGAGCGAGATCGCGGTACACGAGGGCGACATGGTGAAGAAGGGTCAGGTCATGGGCAAGAGCGGCATGACCGGCCTCGCCGGCGGCGACCACATCCACTTCGCCATGCAGTTGGACGGCGTGCAGATCGATCCGCGCGAGTGGTGGGACGCGCACTGGATCCAGGACCACGTCGCGAAGAGGGTGCCTCTGGGACAGTGATGGCAGCAAGATCGCAAGTTCGGCTGTACGCAATTCTGGCTCGGAACGCGCCGTGTGGTGTGGTGTTTCGCCGAGGACCGAGCAAACAGGTTCTGCTGATCCGGTGGGACACGTCCAACGACACGTTTGAAGCCGGCCAGTGGTTCAAGGGCCGGATCTACGAACGCCGATGCGACCTCTCACCCGACGGCGACCTGCTGCTCTATTTCGCCGCGAATTGGCAAAAGCCATACATGAGCTGGTCGGCAATCAGTCGCCCCCCATATCTCACCGCGCTTGCGTTATGGCCGAAAGGAGACGGGTGGGGCGGTGGCGGGCATTTCATTTCCAAAAACCAGATCGCGCTCAACCACCGTGCCGGCGAAACGAACCTTGCCGACGGCTTCTCGATTCCCAGATCACTTCGAGTGAAACAGTTCGGAGATCGTCCCGGATGGGGCGAGGACGACCCGATATGGCCAGAAAGGTTGAAGCGGGATGGGTGGAAACTGACGTCAGTCCCGGCACGCATCAAGGACGATTTTAGCGCGAAGGTATGGTGGGAGTTCGATCCGCCCATACAGTGGGAAAAGCCCCATCCGAAGTGGCCGAAACGATACGTGTTACAGATGTCGATCTGGGGGGTCCACGAGCGAGATGGACCGTGGTATCTGATCGACCACTCGGTCCGGCGTGATGGCGATGAAGTCGACAAGATCGTTAGAAGTGAATGGGCCGGCTGGTCGCCGGAAGGGGATTTGTTATTCGCAATCGGGGGATGCCTTTACCGCGCCCGTTGCGTCGCTGGCGAGCTTGCACCATTAGAACAGGCGTCTACTATCGCCGACTTCACCAGTCTGAAATTTGAACCGCGAGCAGCGCCCGAAAACATGCGACGCTGGCCGCGCAGATAGACCGCGTGGGCTCGGGAAATGACCGCTGACAGTCGTTTACTCCTGAGTCAACCTTCTCTGAACAGGCGCCCTCTAAGGATTAAAGAGGATGTAGTAACCCGTCCTCGAGGGCTCCTTACCATGTGGTTCATCTTTGCCGTTTTGCTGGTCCTGTGGGTGCTCGGCATCCACTTCTACGTTCCGTTCATTGTTACGCTGGCGCTGTTCGCCGCCATGCTGATCACCGCCGGCGTCGCGCTCATGCCTTCCGAAGAGCTGCGCCAGTAGGTGCCAGGGCCAAGGGCCTGAAACTTGAAGCCTGACCCCTGAAGCCTGCTTTACTATTCCTTCGTGCAGGACCGCCTTCTCGACCACATCCGACACTTGCGCCTGACGCGCCCGGGAGAGCGTGTGGGCGTGGCCGTCTCGGGTGGCGCGGATTCGGTGGCGCTGCTGCGGCTGCTGCTGGAGATCCGCGCCTCCCTCGGCGTGGTGCTGTCCGTTGTCCACTTCAATCACAAGCTGCGAGGGCAGGAATCCGACGACGATGAGAAGTTCGTGCGCGAACTGGCGTCAACGCATGGCCTGGAGATCCTTTGCGATTCGGCGGACACGCGCGCGTACGCCGCGGAGCACAAGTGCGGCATCGAGGCGGCGGCGCGGGAGTTGAGGTACTCATTCTTCTGGAAACTTCTTTCACCGCAGAGGTCACAGAGGAGCACAGAGCCGCTTACCAAGATCGCCACCGCCCACACGATGGATGACCAGGCGGAGACCGTGGTCCTGCGGTTCGTGCGAGGGGCGGGGACGAGGGGACTTTCCGGCATTCATCCGGTTCTCGGAGCGGGTTCGAAGAAAACCTTCAGCGCAGAGGACGCGGAGGAGCAGAGGGCTGCCATCATCCGCCCGCTGCTCGACTTCCGCCGCGCGCAACTTCGCCATTACCTGAAGCGTAAAGGCCAAGCTTGGCGCGAGGACGCCAGCAATCAGGACGCGGCATATGCGCGCAACAAAGTCCGGCACGAGTTAATGCCCAAGCTGCGCGAGTTCAATCCCGCCATCGAGCAAGTGCTGAGCGAGACGGCGGAGATCGCGCGCGCCGAAGAGGAGTACTGGAACGAGCAGGTGGAGAGGATCGCGGGCCACGGGGCGCGGAGCGCGGGGAAAGAACTTCTCACCTTGCCGCTGGCGCTGCAACGACGGGTCATTCGCGCCGTTGCGGAGCGGAGCGGCCTCCGTCTGGAATTCCATCACGTCCAGCAGATCCTCGACGCGATCCGCCAAGCACCCACCCGTTCCCAAAAACGAATCGAACTCACAGGCGACCACGATGCCGTCATCGTCGAGCGGGAACTCCGATTCGAGCCGAGGTGTCCAAATCAGCAGGTTTCGCAATATGACCTCCCGCTGAGCGTGCCCGGCGAGGTGGAGGTTCCGGCTGCCGGCCTGGTCATCGCGACGCGCCTTCTGCAGCGCGGCGAGGCGGGGTCCCCATCGCGCGCCGGTTTTGCGGGCGATGGGGTGTTCGAGGGTGAACTGCTCGACCCCGACCGGACCGGCAGCCTGCGCATTCGGAACTGGCGTCCGGGCGACCGCTATTGGCCGGCGCACACGCGTGAGCCCAAGAAAGTAAAGGAGTTGCTCCAGGCGCGCCACGTCCCAGCCGCGGCCCGGGCGCACTGGCCGGTGGTGGTCGGCGAGGTCGATGGGATGGAACATATCGTTTGGGTCCCGGGCTTCGCTTTCCCCGAACAGTTGCTGGTGACAAACGGCAGCGGCGTCGGTCTGAAGCTGGAGCACCGGCTTCGGGGATAGCCCCTATCGCGGATTACGGCGCATTTATTCCGCCCGGCCGAAGTCGCTGGATTCCCTCCGGGGTTAGAATGGACAGGGGACAGAGGCCAAGAAAAGCGCTTCCCGGTAATCACACCGGCATCTAATAAAGATGCAGGGGGACGGGGTGCACTGTGTCTTTCCCTCCTTCTCCCGCAGGCAACAGGAGTTAAGAGTGAATTCAACGGTTAAGACAGTGGTGTTCTGGCTGGTCATCGTGCTGTCGGGCGTACTGCTCTGGCAGGTGGTGAAGGCCGGCGGCACCGGCGCGAAGACGACGGAGTTGGCGTTCTCCGATTTCATCTCCGCAGTGAACCAGGGACAGGTCAAGGAAGTGACGGTGAGCGGCACCGAGTTGACGGGCAAGAAGACCGACAACGCCGCTTTCCACACGACCGTCCCGGCAAACTACCCGGACATGTACAAGATGTTCAACGACAAGGGCGTCCGGGTCACGGTAAAAGACGTCCAGAGTGGCTCGTGGCCGACATGGTTGCTGAATCTGGCGCCGCTCATCTTGCTCGGCGCACTGTGGTTCATCATGATTCGCCAGATGCAGACGGGCGGAAACAAGGCGCTGTCGTTCGGCAAATCGCGCGCGCGCCTGCTCTCCATGCAGCAAAAGAAGGTGACGTTCAAGGACGTCGCCGGCGTGGATGAAGCCAAGGAAGAGCTGCGCGAGATCATCGAGTTCCTGCGCGAAGCGCAGAAGTTCCAGAAATTGGGCGGGCGTATTCCTAAGGGCGTGCTGCTCGTCGGGCCTCCGGGCACCGGCAAGACTTTGCTTGCCCGTGCAGTCGCCGGCGAAGCGAATGTTCCCTTCTTCAGTATTTCCGGTTCTGATTTCGTCGAGATGTTCGTCGGCGTGGGCGCGAGCCGCGTCCGCGATTTGTTCGAGCAGGGCAAGAAGAACGCCCCCTGCATCATCTTCATCGACGAGATCGACGCCGTGGGACGTCACCGCGGCGCGGGCCTCGGCGGCGGGCACGACGAGCGCGAGCAGACCCTCAACCAGTTGCTGGT
>CAZLJE010000017.1:3357-112784 GCA_964559835.1 uncultured Terriglobales bacterium | reverse complement strand
GCCCGAATGGACTCGAACCATCGACCTCTTCCGTGTCAAGGAAGCGCTCTAACCAGACTGAGCTACGGGCCTACGATGTCTTTCCATTCTACGACATCCGTGCGGATTGCGTCACCGTCGCGGCCGCTGCCCGGTTCCCGCTACAATGGGAACCAATGGACGCCGAACAGTTCCAGCGGATCAGCAAGGCGCTGGCCGATCCGCGCCGCTACCAGATCCTGACGCGCATCGCCAGATGCAACGAACTCGCGTGCAGCGACATGCGATGTCAAATGCCCATCTCCGCTGCTACGCTCTCCCACCATATAAAGGAGCTGAGCAACGCTGGACTGATCGACGTCCGGCGCGATGGCCAGTTCGCCCACCTGAAGTTGCGGCGCAAAGTGTGGAAAGATTACCTGTCTCAACTCGCGAAACTGTGATTTCCTTCGTGTCCTTTGTGGTGAATGCCTTTTTGCTGAATCTTCCTCGCCGTTCCGGAATCTATTTCGATGGTTATCGAAATATCGAGACAGGTGAGGACATGGCAAAGCTTACTGGAAAAGTGGCAGTGGTGACGGGCGCGTCGAAGGGCATTGGCGCCGCGATCGCCGAAAAGCTGGCGTCGGAAGGCGCCAAAATCGTCGTTAATTACGCGAGCGACAAGGCGGGTGCGCAGCGCGTCGCCGACAACATCAAGCGGGCGGGAGGCGAGGCCATCGTGGTGCAGGCCGACGTCTCCAAGCTCGACGACATCAAGAGGCTGTTCGCCGAGACCAAGCGCGCCTTCGGCCAGGTCGACGTCCTGGTGAACAACGCCGGCGTCTACGAGTTCCGGCCGCTCGAGGCGCTCGATGAGCAGCATTATCGCAAGATCTTCGACCTCAACGTCCTGGGCCTGCTGCTGACGACGAAGGAAGCGGTCACGCTCATGAACGGCAATGGTGGCAGCATTATTAATGTCAGCTCGATCGTGTCCAAGACGCCGCCGCCGGCCTCGTCGGTGTACAGCGGGACGAAGGGCGCCGTAGACGTGATCTCGCGCGTGCTGGCGCAGGAGCTGGCGCCGCGCAAGATCCGCGTCAACACGCTCGCGCCCGGGGCGACCATCACCGAGGGCGTCCGCGCCATGGACGCGCCCGGATTCGAGGAGCTGGCGGTCTCGCGCACGCCGCTCGGACGCATGGGCACCGCGGACGACATCGCCAAGGCCGCGCTCTTCCTGGCCACCGAAGACTCCGGCTGGATCACCGGCGAGGAGTTGCTGGTTGGCGGCGGGATCCGGCTGTAAGCCTTCAGATCAACTCACCACGGCGGCAGGGGGGCACAGAGGGCTTATTTCCTCAGTGCCTCTTTGTCTCTGTGGTGAATCCTTTGCCGTCGCGAATGCGCTGACCTGCATCTGAGTTAGGTAAAGAGCAATGAATACTGACTCAAAAGCAGTGAAGCAGGCGCTGGAGGCGTCGGAGCGGCGCTACCGGACGCTGTTCGATTCCATCGACGAGGGGTTCTGCATCATCGAGGTGATCTTCGACGCCGCTGGCAAGCCGATCGACTACCGCTTCCTGGAGACCAACCCTTCGTTCGAGAAGCAGACCGGACTGGCGGACGCGAAAGGCAAGCGCGTTCGGGAGTTCGCGCCCAAGCACGAGGAGCATTGGTTCCAGATCTACGGCCACGTCGCCACCACCGGCGAGCCGATTCGTTTTCGCAACCAGGCGGCGCAGCTTCACCGCTGGTACGACGTCTACGCCTTCCGCTATGGCGACCCGGAAGACCATCAGGTAGGCGTCCTGTTCAACGACATCACCGAAAACAAGCGCAAGGAGGAGGCGCTCATCCGCAGCGAGAAGCTGGCGGCTACCGGACGGCTGGCCGCGACGATCGCGCACGAGGTGAACAACCCGCTGGCATCCGCAGTGAACGCCGTCTACCTGGCGATGACCGATGCCACGGCGTCGCCGAGCGTGCGCGAAACGCTCGCGCTCGCCGACCAGGAGTTGCGCCGCGCCGCGCATATCACGCAGCAGACGCTCGGCTTCTACCGCCAGCGCGCCAACGAGACGCCGGTCTCGCTGCGAGACATCGTCGACGAGGTCGTCCGTATCTATCAACGCCGCCTCAAGGAGCGCGCCATTGCAGTGGATTGCCGGTATCAGCGCGGTCCATGCGCGGACGGCGACGATTGCTTCCTGGTCCCCGGCGCGGAAATGCGCCAGGTGATCTCGAACCTGGTGAACAACGCGATGGACGTTTTGCCGCACGCTGGCCGTCTGTACATCCGCGGTTCGCGCACGACCAACCGCGACGGCAACGGCGAAGACCTGCACCTCACTGTCGCCGACGACGGCGGCGGCATCGCGCCCGAACACCGGAAGCGGCTCTTCGAGCCGTTCTTCACTACCAAGCTGTCGGTGGGAACGGGGCTGGGACTGTGGATCGCGCAGGAGATCGTCCATCGCCAGAATGGACGCATCCGCGTGCGCAGCCGCGAGGGCCAAGGCACCGTGTTCCGGGTGACGCTGCCGGCGCTGCCGGCGAGCGTGGAAGGAACGACCGCGTCGGCAGCGGATTAGTCGGCCGCGGATTTAATCGCGGAGCGACGGCACACATTAGGCTTGCAGCCTGCCCTGAGCGAAGTCACGCTGGTCGGCGGCGGGATCCGGCTGTAAGCCTTCAAACCTCACACAACCGCAGGGGCACAGAGAACAGATGTCTATTTCCTGTTCTCTGTGCCTGCTGTCTGTTTCAGGGAAGGCGCGGAACAGGTGGGGAGATTCGCCATTGGGGAGTGATTTACGTCACTTCGAGGTGTGACGCTAGGCACAGCGCGCGCGAACCGGGTAAGTTCATACTGAAAATGATAATGAATTTCACTTTCAGAATGGACCACCGATGAACCTGCGCACGCTGCTCTTCTTCTGTTTCTTGTCCCTGGCCACCTCCGCCCTGGCGCAGGAGTCGCCGAATTTCGTCACCTACGACTCCCACCTCGAAGACAAGGGCGACCTGGAAGTCTCGACCCAGAGCACGATCGGCCTGCCGAAGGACGGAACGTCGACCTACTGGGCCCCGCTTTTGGAGTTCGAATACGGCGCCAAGGATTGGTGGACGACTTCGCTGTACCTGGAAGGCGCCGGACGGGGGAATGACGCGACGGTTTTCACCGGCTTCCGATGGGAGAACCGGTTCCGGCCCCTCAAACGCGAGCACTGGATCAATCCGGTGCTGTACTTCGAATTCGAGGACATCAACGAAGCGAGCCGTATCCAGAAAGAGGTGCTGGGCCACGCCGGGCCGAGCGACGAATCGCTGAGCGAGTTGCGCGGGGAAAAGGCGCGGGAAGTGGAGGCCAAGCTGATCCTGTCGTCGAAGGTGAAGCGATGGACGGTGGCAGGGAACTTCATGGTCGAAAAGAACCTGTCTGCGGAAGAGGCATTCGAGTTCGGGTATGCGGTGGGCGCGTATCGTCCGCTGGCAGCGTCGTCGTCGCGCCGGCTGTGCCGCTTTTGCCGCGAGAGCCTCAGCGCAGGGCTGGAGGTGTACGGCGGGTTGGGCACGCTCGACAAGTTCGGGTTCCGGGACACGGCCCAGTACATCGCGCCGGGGATACGGTGGCAACTGACTCCGAGTTCGGCGGTGACGGTTGCGCCATCGTTTGGATTCACGCGCGGCAGCGACCGGATGCTGCTGCGGGTGGGCTATTCGTTCGAGGTCGAAGACTTCGGCCCGAAGATCGCGAAGCTGCTGCGGAAGTAGGCGCATTGTTGATCTTCGGGTTTTGATTACTATCCGGTAATTTCATGGGTAGGGTACCCCCTCCCCCCACCAGATCCTGTGGTTTCCGGATAAGCGGCTGATGGAACGGCGGTTACGCCATGCCGATACCCATTGGCTAACCCATGGGTATCCCAAGGAGACTCCCTCCCCCCGTTATCCCAGAGTCCCACAAAAAGTCGGCCAAAGTCGGGGAAATCCCACAGGCCGTCCCACAGGAGGCGAGTCCGGGATGTTTACGGGGCGAGATTTTACTGATGCGTAAACATGTGCTCTATCGCCAGGCAAGCCTGGCTAGTACACCCGACTTCAAGACCCAGAGGTCAACTAGTTCTCAAAGAACGAAACCCGCCATTAGGGCGGGCGGCCACTGAGGCACTCAACTGGTTCGAACTTCCAGATCCATGGTGACGCGAGAGAGAAGCAGCGTCAAGAACTATATTCTGATAGCTACCAATAGCTTGGAATGTGTATAGCTAATAGATATTCTTTTGAGAGCGGGCGAGGAGCATCCGGGGATGCATCCGGAGGGTGGAGCAGTCCTTCAGGCCTGCGGTTTGGGGCGGAGTTGTGGTGACGGCTTTAGCCGCTGGGGGAAGTACCTCCGGGAAAGCAAAAACAAAAGCCACCACGGATTCACACGGATGAACGCGGATGTAAAACCTCAACACAGAGACACAGAGGCACGGAGGCGGAACAAAAGGTGGTTCGACTGCGCCGCGTTGAGAGATGCGTCGGGTGAGGAGGCGCGCGGCGGCTCCGCTCACCATGACAGGTGTCAGGTTCAGCGTCGCAGGGATGCGGTCCGGAGTAGGGGGCGACGGAAGGCGCGAGGGCGTTACCCCCGAGCGCCGGTGTTCCCCACGTTCGAAAACGCAAAGGGTGCACTCACATTTTGGGTAGCTCATAAAAATGCCAGATTTAGGCGGGTTGCCCACCGTTATCGTCGGGCGAGGTGGTCACCCGCCTGTCGCGCATTCCCAAATTGGAACTACCAACAATAAAGATGTTCTTTGACCAATGAGCGAGCAAGTGTATCGTTGAAGTTAGGGACCGCGAACGTTAGTCATCACTCCTGGAGACGCGATGGTCGTTGACTTGAAAAAACTTCGTGAGGCTAAGAAACAGCCTAAGGTCATTGATCCAATTGAGATTTTCAGAAGGTTGCCGAAATCAAAGCGAATAAAGGATCTCTACGGAAGCCAAACTGAGGTGCTTCAAGGCTGGTTTAAAAGCCGAGTGCAGCGAGATCACGTACTCAAGTTGCACACTGGGGGCGGAAAGACCCTTGTTGGCCTGTTGATCGCGCAATCAATCCTGAACGAGACGGGAGAGCCGGTTCTCGTTATTTGCCCCAACAATCAGTTGGTCTCGCAGACTCTGGAGAAAGCCGAGGAATACAGCTTACCAGCCGTCCAATACGACAAACCATTTCCCGACGACTTTGTTAATGGAAAAGCCGTTTTGGTGGCAACCTACAGTGCCCTTTTCAACGGAAAGAGCAGGTTCGGAACACGTGGGAAAGACTTTATAAGCCTCGGAGGCTTGATTATTGACGATGCGCACGTTGGGTCAAATGTTGTGCGGGAGAGTTTTACCATACGGGTGAACCGAAACGATACGGACGAAGATGACGAAGTCTATGAAACCCTGACCACGATGTTTCGCTTCGCTTTCAAAGAACTCGGTCAGGTCGGAACGTTTGATGACGTGGTTCGCGGCGAAGATAGTACCGTGCTCGAGGTGCCGTATTGGGCTTGGCGGGACAAAATTGAAGAAGTCCAATCGCTGCTTAAGAATAACGCGAAGGATCGGTATGAATTTCAGTGGCCTTTCCTCCGCGACCATCTCCGATGCTGCCACTGCCTAATCACAAAAGCCGCAGTTACCGTAACGCCGATATTTCCACTCGTGGATGTTGTACCTTCATTCTCGGAATGCAAACGACGTGTCTTCATGTCGGCTACCATCCCCGATGACAGTGAAGTAATTCGTTCATTCGATGTTGACCCCGATTCGCTCAGAAAACCCCTCGCGTCGCGGTCGCTTGCGGGCGTGAGCGAGAGAATGATCCTTGCGCCGGAACTAATGGAGTACAAATTCAAGGATATTCTTGGCACTATCAAAGGACTTGCAAAGGTTGCGAGTGGCAAAGTCAGCACAGTAATTCTTGTGCCCTCCGGGTTCGCAGCTAAGGAATGGCAAGATGTAGCGACATATCCCGCTTCGTCCAAAGGGGTTGAGGATTCGCTGCGACAGTTAGTTGACAGAACATCGAATGGACCGTTCGTTTTCGCAAGCAGGTACGATGGGATTGACTTACCCGATGATTCCTGTCGTCTTTTGATCCTGAATGGCCTACCCCGAGCGGTTGGCGAATACGAGTCACACCGCGCGAATTCTTTTGCTGGCGCAGCTGCGCTAAATCGAGCTATTGCTCAAAAAATCGAGCAAGGCATGGGTCGTGCTGCACGTGGTCCCGGCGACTATTGTGTGGTCGTCATAGTCGGCAGAGACCTAGTCGCATGGCTCGGCAAGGATGCGAACTTGAAATTTCTTACTACGAGCACACGGTCTGAACTCGATATAGGAATGGATATAAGTAAGAGTATTTCTAGTTCGAAAGAGTTCATCGCCACGATTAATCGGTCATTTAAGAGGGAAAAAGAGTGGGTTGAGTACCACGCGGAGACACTCGCGGATTTGACGCTGGAAGTGAGCGTAGAAGGTGACGCGATTGACGGCGCGACTGCTGAGAGGCGGGCGCTCCAGCTTTGGCGTGATGGCTATCACGAAAAAGCGATTAGCAAGTTGATTAAGAGAGCAGAAACGAGCTCAGTAGACCGGTTCGAACGGGGCTGGCTTCTGCAATTTGCGGGCCGCGTTGCCGATGACTGGGGCAAAAGAGATCTTGCCCTTGAGTTGCAGCAAAGGGCCTTCGCGGACAACAGAAATATCCTTCGCCCAGCAGTCAAACCGGGAATATGCGAGCCCGTACTACCGGGTAAGCAGGCCGAAGCTATCGTTGCCCGTGTCGGCCCTTTCCGTTTTAAGAAAGGGTATGTCGCTGAGTTTGAGCAACTTGTCTCTCTCCTGGTACCAGAAGCAAGTTCAGATCAGTTCGAGGCAGCGCTAGCGGAATTGGGTTTGATTCTGGGTTTTGAGGCGAGTCGACCCGAGAAGACCTACGGAACCGGGCCGGATGTACTGTGGGTGCTGTCCCGTAAGACAGGGCTCATCATTGAAGCGAAGAGTAGAAAGAATGACGAGAATGCTCTAACCAAGGAACAGCATGGACAGTTACTTGTTTCTGAGAACTGGTTCAAGGACACATACAAGGGACTGACTGGTATACGAGTGTCAATACATCCGAGCGTTACTGCGACTAAGAGGTCGGTGCCTACACGCACCAAGGCATTAACGCTGGCAAAACTCAACGAACTCATTAGCGAAGCTCGCCAGCTTATATCGGATCTGTGCGAATCGGGTCATCCGGACAAGGAGTTGGCAAGACATTGTGAGGCTTTGCTGAGCAAATCTAACCTGACGCCAGAGCGGCTGGCGGAGCACTATCTGGTTGATTTCGCAGTGGTCGAAAAAGGTTGAGGCCGGGACTTAGTCCAGAATGCATAACGCGGTTGCGATTAGGAGGTGTGATGAACTTTGATTATTCACATTACGTGCCAATCCTGAAAGGGAAACTGGGTGAACTGAGAGCGTTACAAAATGTTGATAAGGAGTTGGTGACGAAGTTCACACCTCTGGTCGAGGTTCCACCAATCCCACCGAAGTACATCGACGGCCAGGAGGATCCGGTCCCCGGCAAAAGCATCGATGCGCACGTGGAATATACAACTGAAAAACTTGCAGACACGCTTCTTGGCCTGCAGCAATTCTTCATTGATGCGCTGTATGTCGAGAACGAAGATGATCTGGGGAACGGCGAGTCGCCAGGCGCAGCTATTTTTACAGAGCTGAGAAACGCGACAATGCCTTTCATTCCTGTGATTGGGCTCGATCGAGGTGAGGAGTACGGGGACGCAGTGAAATTCTCCATTGAAAATGATAAACGCGGCTGTTGTGTCAGAGTTATGGAAGCCGACCTTGAAAGCCTCGTCGAGCTGCAACCCCAAGTCGAGTCACTCCTCGCATTTCTGGGAATCGGTCCGGCAGATGTGGATTTACTGATTGATTTTGGACCCAAAGTGCCTGCCAAATCTGCTCTTCCCTACCAGATTGACGCGTTTCCACTGGTAAATGAGTGGCGAACATTTACGGTCGCATCATCAGCATTTCCGCTAAACATGAGCGACATACCGACTGAAAGTATTAAAGAGCTACCCCGTGATGAATGGACGACATGGCTCTTCCTGCGACAGATCGCGAAAAAAATAAAGCGAATGCCAACATTTGCGGACTATGCGATTAACCACCCGCTGATCAGCGACGTCGACCCTCGAATCATGAATCAAAGTCCAAATATCCGCTACACGAGCACCAATACATACGTTATCGTCAAAGGCCGCGGTATTGTGAAGAAGAAAAAAAAAGAAGGTGAGCTAACGGAAGCGGAGGAGGCACTGAGAAAACAACTCCTCCCAACTGAGCAGTATCCGAAGTTGTCAGCGAAGTTGAAGGCTCATGCGAGTTGGAAAACTGCAGAGTTCAGTTGGGGTGACCGCTTTATCGACGCGTGCGCACGTAAGGATTGCGTGGGTAATTCCACCGACTGGAGAGCTGTTGGGACATCCCACCACATCGCGCAAGTCGTGAAGCAAGTCGCCAGTCTCCCCGCGCCCGAATAGCTTGACGGACGTAGTTGGACAAGAGATTCGGTTCGATTTCGGCGGCCAGCCGATCTATGAGGTAGCGCATCGGCTTGGAACGAACACCATTGTCCAAGCCCAGCGATGATAACAATCGTAAGGCTTCCGTGCGCCACAGGAGCGCCGCGATTGCATACGCACTCGGGCACGGATTTGGTCGTGCTTCGCGTATCCGCTCGAGTGCAAGCTCTGACTGCGCCTGGCGAGCATGAACAACTCCCCACCACGCAGGAATCTCGCGCGAGGCGTTCTCGAGGTACTTATCGCCGCATACCAATGTGGCGCGCTGGAAAACGTCGTTGTATGCTGCGATTTGGTTCGGCAGGCGGCTTAGAGTGTCTTTATCGCTCTTGATCTCATAACCATGCGAAACGCCATTTAGTGCGGCAAGGTCACAACGGATACACCCGCCGTACAGCGCGAACTCTTCAATGTAGAGAGTGTCCGGTGCAGCCTCGTGCTCGTGGTGAACAAAAGGGATCAACAGTTCTCGGATTTTCGCGTCGGTTGAGACTTGCATAAGCGCACACCTCAAGTATACGATTTGGGCGCCTGCACAAACCGAGCGTCGAGTAGGATTTTGAGCCGAGGTCCGACCGAGAATCGGACCTCACGGCTTTTATACCTCGAACTCGGTCGTTCGCCGAATCCCCGCATCAACTCAGTCACTCAGACTTGTCTCGTTACGCCTTCGTCAGTCCCAACCCCGGTCCGGTCGGCAGGACGAGTTTGCCCTTGCTCACGGTCACGCCCTTGAAGGGGTCGTTGGAGATGAGGAGGTTGCCGTCGAGGTCGGCGTAGTCGACCAGTGGGGAAAGATGCGCGGCGGCGGTGACGGTGCAGGATGACGAGATCATGCAGCCGAGCATGGTCTTCATGCCGAGGGCCTTGGCGATCGAGATCCAGCGATGGCCTTCGAGGATACCGCCAGCTTTGTCCAGTTTGACGTTGATGCCGTCGAAGGCGGTGGCGAGCCTGGGGATGAGGGTGGCGTCGGTGCAGGCTTCGTCGGCGATGAGCGTCATCTTGCAGCGCTCCTTGACCCAGCGGGTCTCCTCAACCTGGTCGGCGCGCATGGGTTGCTCGACGAACTCGACGCGGCCGTCGGTCTCCAGCCACTTGATCTTGGCGAGCGCCTCTTCTTTGGTCTGCCAGCCTTCGTTGGCGTCGATGCGCAGCGGCTTGTCGGTGACGGCGCGGATGGCCTTGAGCGTGTCTTCGTCCTTGCCGACGCCCATCTTGATCTTGAGCACGGGGAAGTCACGGGCCTCGTCCACCTTCTGCTTGGTCATGGCGGGATCGTCCACGCCGATGGAGAAGGTGGTGATAGGCGCGTCCTTGGGATCGAGACCGAGAAGGCGATAAATGGGGACGTTGAGCCGCTTGCCGACCCAGTCCATGAGGGCGATGTCGAGCGCGGCCTTGCCGGCGTGCTCGCCCTGGACGCGGTGGAAGACCTCGCGCATGAACTTGTCATAGGCCGAGGGATCGGCGGACTCGATGAAGGAGCCGATGGAGTTCAGCATCGCCTGGGCGGACTTGGCGTCCTCCTTGTAGCGGACGATGGGAGCGCCTTCGCCGTGTCCGGTGACGCCGTCGCGGGTGTATCGGGCGAAGATGACGTCGCGGTAGTCGGAGGAGGACATGTGCGTCGTCCAGGTGTGGGTCAGCTTGACGCGGTAGATCTCGGTTTCGAAGGTCGCGGGTCGCGGGTCGCGGGACGCGGGGCCGAGGACCCCGCACTGGGCGATCGAGTCGAGAGGAAGAGTGGAGACGGCGGCGGCAGCGGCGGCGGACTTCAGGAGATCGCGACGATTCATAAGAAAACCTGTAATGGTAATTGGTAATTCGTAATTCGGTGATCAGTAATAAGTAATGAGTAATAAGTCAGTGTTGCGCGTCATTGCTTCAGCCTACGGGAGGCAACTAGGAGCTTGGTCCAGTAGGGTTCGTTGAGGTTGTCGATGCGGACCATCGGCGTCTCGTGCGTGGTGGCGTTGATGAAGCGGCCGTCGCCGATGTACATGCCGGTGTGGGTGATGCGCTGGATCGAAGACCCGAAGTAGAGCAGATCGCCCGGCTGGAGGTCCTTGCGCTCGACGGGGATGAGGCCGTCCCACGCGGCCTGAATGTCGGCGTCGCGCGGCATGAGGCGGCCGCGCTGGCGGATTAACATCTGCGTGAAGCCGGAGCAGTCGTAGCCGTAGCTGGACGTGCCGCCCCAGGTGTAGGGGAGGCCCATGAACTTTTGAGCGAGGGCGAGGTCGGCGTCGATGGAGAGCGGCTTGGAGAGCGGGAGCTGGACGTCGCCGGACTGGAGCTGGGCGCGGCGGCCGTCGGGTAGCAGGGCCGTGAGCCAACGCTTAGGGTGCGTGGAGTCGGGTAGAGCTTCGACTTCGAGGCGCGTTTCGAACGGTACGGTGAGCAGCGGCGCGTGCTTGGTGACGTCGGCCTCGCGATAGAGATGCGCGAAGAGCGAGCGGACCTCGACGACGTTCTTGCCGGAGGCGTAGGGTTCGGCGCGCGAGAGGAGGCCGGAGGTTTCGACCCATCCTTTGTATTGGTCGGGAGTCTGGATCTCGAGCCAGTCGCCCTTCTCCTGAAGCGCGGTGACGGTCGTGCCGTAGATGGCTTGGGAGACGACGTCGGCGTCGAGCGACGCGGAGGAGTACATGTTGAGGACGGGCTTGATGACCGTGCGGGATGGTTGAACGCCTTGGGCGAGCGCGGCGGAGGCGCAGATCAGGACCAGCGCGAGGCGGCGGAGCAAGAGTCTGTGAGGGCGCATAAGGAAAGCAGGATTATTTCAGGTTTGGGCAGGGAACCACAAGATTAACCGCAAAGGACGCAAAGGAACGCGAAGGAAAACCGACGCCGGCGTTACTGGCCGTCGAGCTCGTCGGCGAGGGTCGGCTTGTGTTTGGGCTTGGTCAGGGCGCGCTTCTACTTGGTGTTTTCGACGCGACGGGTGGGCGGGACGGCGCCGATCTGGGTGCGGGACATGGATTTGACGGCCGTCACCGCGGAGAACGCTTTGGGTTTCTTCTTCTTGGCCACGGAAAAGAGAGTAACAAGTAATAAAGTAATAAGTAATGAGCAAGAGAGGTGCATGTCATAATCAGGGCATGGAAGAGCGGGATTTTTACGATGAGCGGCCGGAGAAGAAGCAGCACAATCTGAACTGTCCGCACTGCCACCAGTCGGCGGACTACGAAGTGCAGTGGCTGGTGCGGACGAAGAAGAAGCAACTGTCCGGGCGGGCGGACGAGCGGGACCGGGCGAAGTTCGCGAAGGCGCGGACGTACATGATCCGGCGCGACGACATGATGGTCTGCAAGAATATGCGGTGCCGAAAGCGGTTCGAGATCAGCGGGCTGCAGTCAGTCGCGTTTCTGGAATAAATCAAGAAAAGCCCGCCACGGATATACACGGATTAACACGGATCAACCGATCGTTCCTTCAGCTTCGTTGACAGGCGCGACGCCTGTGCCTACCGTCTGCAAATCTCTGCAAACACTGCAATTTCGACCTAAGTAGAAGAACAATTTTCTGAGTACCAAAGTAATGAGGCAGGTACTGGCCGAGGACTAAGTGTCTGGTAAGCAGGCACTTACCTTCAGAGTTGCTGGTGGCAGGGGAGTTGCACTGATGCAGGGCGGTGAGAGATGGCGAACCTGATGGATGGGGCCATCCCGGAGGAGCAATCGCAATGAAGTTCGGCAAATACACAATGATTCTAGCGACCAGTTTCGCGCTGTCCCTGCCGGCAATGGCGCAGGTGCGGGTGGGTGGCGTCGGGAACGTCGGCAGCACAGTGGGCGGCGCGGTCGGCGGACCGCGCGGCGGATTGAATGGCGGGCTGGGTGTAGACCAGACCGTAAACGGCGCGGCGAATGTCGACGGTTTGGGTCGGACGGTGAATAACACGGTCGACCAGACGAAGACGGCGGCGCAGATCCAGCAGGAGAAAGCCGAGGCAAAGGCGCGCAACGACGCGAAGAAAGCCGAGAAGCAAGCGCGTAAGGCGGACAAGGAATCGAAAAAGCACGCTAAGGCTGCGGGACAGTCGTCAGTTGCGGCGAGTCAGGATGCGAGCGCCGAAGGTCAGGGCAGCGCAAAGGGATTAGCCACGGCGACGACCGCGATCACGACGAACGCGGCGGCAAAGACGACTGACAACGCGAAGGGAATCACGACGGCAACGTCTGCGATCACGGATGCGAGCGCGGAACAGCAGGAGTCGAAACCGGAGTCGAAGAAGGATGAACCGGAGTCGAAGCCGGCGGTCGGGTTGGGCGCAGTAAGCAACACCGCTGCGCAGACGACGAGTGCGGTTTCGGGCAGCGGCGTGAGCATGGACGCTTCGGGATCGAGCTCGCACGGTGCCGATGCGAAGGCAGGGAAGATGTCGGCGAACGCGAGCGGATCGAACGACACGAGCGCGAAGGCGTCGGCGAAGAAGCACGGCAAGGTGAGCGCAAACTCCGACACGAAGGCGAACGCCAGTGTGGAGAAGCAGTAGTCAGGAGTTAGTTAGGAGCGGAGCGCCCTGGATAAACCGGGGCGCTTTTGCTTTGGACTACGATTCGTGCGGAAATGCATTGATTCTTCGTCGGACTTACGTCCTCCTCAGAATGACACGCGGGGGACTGTCGGCGTCGTCAGAATGACACATGGGAAGGCAAGTCACCGTCCGCCGGAGCGGCGGTCGCGCTCCTCGCGGAGCTTGACATACCAGAGATAAATCGCGTCAACACGGTCGATGTCCTGTGAAAGACGATCCTTGTCGGCGTACTGGTGGACG
This sequence comes from uncultured Terriglobales bacterium, assembly GCA_964559835.1. GTDB lineage: Bacteria > Acidobacteriota > Terriglobia > Terriglobales > Acidobacteriaceae > DAISJI01. The sequence goes on along the minus strand of CAZLJE010000017.1, from coordinate 99,398 downwards.
ACGGATTCGTCGTAACGGTCGCGAAGTTGTTCGACGAGGTGGAAGAGATCGTCGACTTTGGCATGCATGATGCGGAGATCGGCGACGATGCGGACCTCGTCGATGGTAAGGGGCCGATGGTCGAACGGGTTCTTTGGCGACATCATAGGAGCACCCGGAACCTGGGCCGGGGAGGGTCCAGGTAAAACAGCGTGGCGAGCGCTACATCGTACCGTTCAAGCGCTCACGTTCCTCGCGCAGCTTGACGAACCAGAGGTAGATCTCATCGACGCGCTCGATATCCTGCCCAAGGAGCGGCTTGTCCGAGTACATGTGAATATCGCGCTCGGGATGGCGGCGCTGAAGGTCCTGGACGATATGAAACAGTTCGTCGACCTTGGCGTGCATGATGCGGAGGTCAGCGACGATGCGGACTTCGTCGATGGTAAGGGGGCGATCTGGAGCGACACGCGGCATGTTAGGACCGGCGGTCATTAAACGACATGTTAGTCAGCAAACGCAAGTAACGAGCGGAGTAACCGTGGTGACTTTCGTGCACGGTTCAAAAAGGTTCACACAATGGGCACGAAGGTTACACGAAGGAGATTCGTAAGTTCATTTTGCGGAGGTGCGGAGCAGTTTCGAAGTTCGATCGCGTCATTTATACTCATTCGTTTGCTCAAGCTGTGGCGGACGTGCTGTGCCGCGGCAGGAGGACTCATTTGAAAATCCTAGTCTGCATGAAGCAGGTCCCGCAGAAGGACGCACCGCTGAAGTTAAATGAGGGTGGGACGTGGATCCGCGAGGACGTCTCCTACGAAGTGAACGAGCCGGATGCGTACGCGCTGGAAGAGGCGCTGCGGCAAAAGGAAAAGAATGGCGGCGAGGTGGTGGTCATCACGGCCGGACCGGCGCGGGCGCAGCAAGTTTTGCGCGAGGCCCTAGCCAAGGGCGCCGACCGGGCCATTCACCTGGAAGACGAGAAGTTCATCGGGCTGGACGCGTTCAACACGGCGAAGGCGTTCGCGGCGGCGATCCAGGGCGAGCAGTTCGACCTCATCTTCACCGGGCTGCAATCGGATGACTATGGCTATGCGCAGACAGGAGTGATCCTGAGCGAACTGCTGAAGTGGCCGCACGCGACGATCATCATGCAGATTGAAAAGAAAGACGCAGGCATCCGGGTGAAGCGGGAACTCGAGGCGGGGTTCTTCCAGTATGTCGAGATGCCGCTGCCGGCGGTGCTAACTATCCAGTCGGGCATCAACAAGTTGCGCTACGCGACGTTGATCGGGATCAAGCAGGCGAAGAACAAGCCGCTGAAGAAAGTGGCGTGGGCGGAGGTGCAATCGGCAGTCGGCCCCAACCTTCAGCAGATCAAACGCCTCTATATACCTCAGAAGACGAAAAAGACCGAGATGCTGGAAGGCGCACCGGGCGAGGTCGCCAAGAAGCTGGTCGAGAAGCTGAGGGACGACGCAAGGGTCATCTAGAAATCTGGAGATCTAGAAACTGGAGATCTAGAAACTGGAGATCTGGAGATCTGAATCGCTTACGACGGTGAGTTCGGCATCCGGTCGGGAGGATGTTGGATGAGGACGTATCCCGAATATGAGCCGCCGCTGGATCCGCAAGAGGCCGGGCTGACGATGCGGGTAGTCGGATGGACTCTGCTGGTATTCGACGCCATGTTCATCGCGCTGTTCGCGCCGGCGAGCTTTAGAGACGGTTCGCTGCTATTTCCGGTCTGGGCTGTGGCCCAGGGGCTGGTGGGGCTGGCGCTCGCGGCTGAGGGTTCGAAGAAGGAAAAAGTCACGGCAGCGATCGAGGGAAGCATCGTGGCGGCGCCGCCGGTGTATGAGGAGCCGAGAAGGGCGGCGTGAAACCAATTTTTGATTTTCGAGTTTTGATTCTTGATTGAACACTGCCGACCTTAGAGCTGTGACAGCGCTCATAGGATCGAAGCGTACGGGTGTGATATCGGGTACTCATCCCAGGAGGTGGGTATGCCGGTACACGTGAGCGCTGAAGAGAGAAAAGAAACAGGGCTGAGCCTGGAATTGATCGGCGGGATGGTGTTGTTTTTCGATTTTCTCGTCCTGTTCTTCCTGCCCGCCGGATTGAAGTTGGGTCAAAGAGTTGGATTTTCGGCGGTACTGATCGCCATCGCATTCGTGTCGGTAGGATTGGTCGTCTGGGGACACGCGGTGAGACGGCGGGCAGAGAGAGAAGAACAACAGCATTTTTGATTTTCGATTTTTGATTTTTGACTAATCCGAGAAAGAAGCAGGTTCCTCGACTCGGATGCCGCAAGCGCCCAAAGGCGGGGCGCTTATGGCGGCATCCTCGCTCGGAATGACAATACAGAAAGGAACTTGCTCGGAAGACAATACCGAAAGGGCGGAGATGGCGGACACAATTTTGGTGGTTGTGGAACAGCGGGAAGGGAAGCTGAACCGCGTGAGTTGGGAGACGATCGCCGCAGGGCAGGCAGTCGCGGCAGAGACCGGTTGGACGTTGGAAGCCGCGGTCGCGGGCAACGGAGTCGGCGAGATCGCGAAAGAAGTCGCGGGCAAGAAGGTCGCCAAGGTGTATGCCGTCGAATCGCCACGGCTGGAGCCCTACACTCCGGATGGATTCGCCGCTGGTTTGCGGCAGTTCATCGAACAGAAGCAACCGCGACTGGTGCTGATGCCGCACACGTACCAAGTGCGCGACTTCGCGCCGCAACTGACGACCGCGCTGGGGCGGACGCTGATCAGCGACTGCATCGGTTTCCGTAAAGACGGCGAGCAACTGCTGTTCACGCGCCAGATGTTCCAGGGCAAGTTCGCGGCGGACGTGGCGTTCACAGGCGACGGGCCGCACTTCGCGACGTTCCAGACGGGCGCTTATCGCGCGGACAAGGCGGAAGCGGGAGCGTCGCCGGCGCCGGTCGAGACGGTGAGTGTCGACGTTCCGGAGAGCGCGATCCGCACGAAACCGGAAGCGCCGTTCAAGGAAGCGAAGCAGGCAGTGGACCTGAGCCAGGCGGAGATCATCGTTGCTGTCGGCCGCGGGATCAAAGAGCAGAAGAATATCGAACTGGCGAAGCAGTTAGCCGACGCGCTGGGCGGGGAGATCGCGGCGTCGCGTCCGATCTGCGATTCGGGCTGGCTGCCGATGGAGCGGCAGGTGGGATCGTCGGGACAGACGGTCGCGCCGAAGCTGTACTTGGCGCTGGGAATCAGCGGAGCGATCCAACACATCGTCGGGATGAAGGGGGCGCGGACGATCGTGGCAGTCAATAAAGATGGCGAGGCGCCGATCTTTGAGATCGCGGATTACGGCGTAGTCGGGAATTTATTTGATATCGTGCCGCCGCTGGTGGAAGAAGTGAAGAAAGCGAAAGCTGGAACGTAGTAGGTTTCTTGACGTAAACTCTGAGCCATGAGAACGAAATCCAACTCGGCTGCGGCGCGCGCGGAAGAGATGGTCCGTCTCTGGAAAGAATCCGAGAAGGCCGCTCGCGGAAAACCACGGCGAAAAGATCCCGTTCTCGATGACATTCGCCGCATTCGAGAACGGATCTACAAGCGCGTGGGCGAACTCGACGACAGTGTTGATTTGATTCGCGAAGATCGAGACCGATAACTGTGCGCTACGTCGTGGATGCGAGCGTCATGGCCAAGGCGCTCCTTCGCGAACCATACAGCAATGTGGCCGATGCTCTGATCGAAAGTCACCGGGAAGGGCGTTGTTCGCTCTTGGCGCCCGAGTTCATCGTCGCGGAAATAGCCAATGTGCTGTGGAAACGCACCCATATAAACCAACAAGTTTCAGTAACTGAGGCGTACAAGCTGCTAGACCGGTTTCTTTCGCTTGGGATTTTGCTCACAGCGACCACATCTCTGGCCCCAGCCGCCCTGAAAATCGCGATCGCCGAGTCGCATCCCCCGTATGACTGCATGTACGTTGCACTTGCGGAGAGAGCTGCGTGCGCGGTCATAACAGCAGATGAAAGATTCAGGGCGAAGCTATCGGGAAGAGGTTCTCTCGTGCTGAGCCTTAAGAACTTCGTGATTTAACCGACGAGTGTTCAACGTGCGACTGCGTCCATCTTAGACTGCTCCGTTAGTTTCCTTTCTGGAACCAAAAACTGGGCGGCGACCACGATGGCGATGGCGCCGAGCGCATACCAGACGTACGGGACGAACGGGTTGCCGACGCTGAGCTGCATAAATCGGGGCATGGCGGCCGGCAGGGAGATCGTGTTGTAGAACACGGATTCGAGATCGTGCATGTCACCGGTCGCGGTCATATAGTGCTGGAAATTGCGGGCGTACGGGTAATAGCTGATGTAAAGACCGGTCGAAAAGATGAAGAGCAGGATCGGGAAGTAATTTTCTGCAATGGTGATGCCGCCGTAAATGGAACCTTTCTTGTGGGCCCGCCACCAACGTTTCACGTTCACATAGCAGATCGAACATGCGGTCAGGATGGCGAAGACGATCGTCAGTCCGAGGAAGACGTTCACCAGGATGGCGTTCCAGGTGTAGGTCGCGCTCTGGGCAAGGATATCCTTGCCGCGGAAAAACTCGGCCCGGCGGAGGATGAAGTCGGAGGAATACTGAAGCGAGTCCGCCTGCTGGATGTCGCCGTTCTTGCGTAGGAGGTCGATCAGCGGCTTGTACGCAATCTCCTGTACGGCGGTAGCGATCAACTGCTCGATCAACAGGGTGGAGCCGAGTTGCATACGCTCGCCGAAGCGGGCGACGGCCCAGTAGTGGTCGAGCGCTTCTTTGGTGTTGCCGGCATCGGCTGCGTTCTTGCCCTGATAGTTAGCGCGGAGGTTCGCGTACTCACGGATGTTGAGCAGGTTCGGGATGGGATAAGACGCGAGGTTGAGTACGAAGCGAATGGGGCTGTCGAGACCCTTCTCATGCAGGATGTGACGCTCGAGGTCAAACCGCGCGATGGAATACGAATCGTATTTCCTGGCCGCAAATGCCTTTTCCATGGCCTGGCGCCACTCCACCTGGTTATAGCGCTGTTCCATGTCGGCCTTTTGCGCGGTCAGCGGTTTCTTGAATGCGTCGTTGGTCTCGCGGATGTGCTCGGCTTCGATGAGGTAGCCGACGGCGTTGTCGGGATCAAAGGCCTGGACCTTTTTGGCGAGGGTTGCGGCCTCAGGCAGTTTGTGTCGATTGCCGCGGCCGAAAAGGTGGTAGTAGATCCAACCGTACTGGGGGTCGGCTGCAACGGCGAGATCGGCGAGGCGAGTCGCCTCATGGACATCGTCGGTATAGAGGGCGACGAAGGCGAGCATACGCGGGTCATGGCGCGACTCGGCATCGGCCTTCCAACCCCCGAGTTGAGAGACGCGGGCGGAGTTGAAGTTCCCGGATTCGATCTGCCGCACCAGGAGGGGGGTCTCGATCGCCTGACGGAACTGCGGCATCGCGAAGTAGGAAGCGGACAGGACGAGGAAGAGCACACTCATGAAGCGGGTTCTGCGCAAGGGGCCTCCGAGCCGGCGATATTGGGCGGATGCTGGCGATGAACTATATGCGAAAACGGGGCGAAGGCGGAGTAACTTGCGGATGACGTTAGTACCTGGCACGTCCGAGTCCGAGCGCCAAGAGGGCGATTTCCGCATCCAATGGGCGTTATCGGGGCGGTTGCGGACAGCGTCATTTAAGATTGCGTTATTCCTGGAGATTTGAGGAAAGCATGATCGTCTTTCGCAAGCAGTTGGAGGGGATCGAACGGCCGCAGATGGAGGCCGACGTGGTGATCGTCGGTGGAGGCCCGGCGGGACTGGCGTGCGCGCTACGTCTGTCGCAACTGATCGACGAGCACAACGCGAAGAATCCAGACGCGCAGCTCTCGAAAGAGAACATCTACGTTCTGGAGAAGGCGCGAGAGATCGGGGCACACTGCCTGTCTGGCGCGCTACTGGATCCGAGGTCGATGAACGAGTTGATGCCGGGCTGGCAGAAGGAGGCGCCGATCGAGGCGGAGGTCAGCCAGGAAGGCGTTTACTTCCTGACCGAGAAGAGTTCGTTCAAGCTGCCGATCACGCCGCCGCCGCTGCGCGACCACGGGAATTACGTCATCTCGCTGAACCGGTTTACGAAATGGATGGGAGAAAAAGTCGAAGCGACAGGCATCACCCTGTTCACCGGCTTCGCAGGCGAGCAGTTGCTGTTCGAGAGAGACAGGGTTGCGGGCGTTCAGACGGAAGACAAGGGCATCGACAAGCAGGGTCAGCCGAAGGCGAACTTTGAACCAGGGTACGACCTGAAGGCGAAAGTAGTGGTGCTGGCGGAGGGCCCGCGCGGGTCGCTGACGAAACAGCTCGTCGGAAAGTTCAATCTGGACAAGGACCGCAATCCGCAGACGTACGGGTGCGGAGTGAAAGAGCTGTGGGAAGTTCAGCCGGGGAGGATCGCGCTGGGCGAGGTCATCTACACCATGGGCTGGCCGCTGACGTCGAAGGAGTATGGCGGGGCCTGGATCTACGGCGGGAAGAATAATGTTGTTTCCTTGGGATTCGTCACGGGGCTGGATTATCCCGACCCGCGGCTGGACCCCCAGCACGTTTTGCAGACATTCAAGAAGCATCCGATGGTGGCCCGGCTGCTCGAGGGCGGGAAGATGATCCGGTACGGTGCGAAGTCGCTGCCGTATGGAGGGTGGTGGTCGATACCGCCGGTCGCGGGCGACGGGTGGATGATCCTGGGAGACTCGGCAGGGTTCCTGAACTCGCAGCGATTGAAGGGCATCCATCTGGCGATCAAGAGCGGGATGCTCGCGGCCGAAACGATCCTGGACGCGATGATCGCGAACGATTTCTCGCGCACGACGCTCGGGCTGTTCCAGAGCCGCGTCGAAAAGAGCTGGATCAAGAAAGAGCTGTGGCCGGTGCGGAACTTCCACCAGGGTTTCGAACACGGGTTCTGGCACGGGATGTTCCACGCGACATTGCAACAGATCACAGGCGGGCGCGGGCTGCACGCGCGTTATGCGGCGATGGCGGGACACCGGCGCCTGAAGCACATCAGTGAGGTGCCGCCGGATGGAGGTCCGGAGCGGGAGATCATCAATGACGCGAAGGGCGACGGCAAGCTGACGTTCGACAAGCTCACCGACCTTTATCACTCCGGGACGAAGCACGAAGAGGACCAGCCGTCGCACCTGATCGTGCACGATACGAACTTGTGTAGCGCGCGATGCACGGTGGAGTACGGGAATCCGTGCACGCATTTCTGCCCGGCAAACGTGTACGAGATGGAAGATGCGGCGGACGCGCCGAACGGGAAGCGGCTGCACCTGAACCCGTCGAACTGCGTGCACTGCAAGACATGCGACATCATGGACCCGTACGAGATCATCACGTGGGTGCCGCCTGAGGGCGGTGGCGGGCCGAATTACGACGGGATGTGAGCGGCAGCGTTAGACGGAGTCGTCGCCGCAGTTTGCCGTCGAAGAGCGGAGCCAAACGGAGGGCGTGCCCGAGGGCGTGTTGGTCACCGCCTGCTGGGTCCAGTCGTTCCTCCCGGCAGGCCACGCCTTCACAGATACGGGCGCTACCTTGACTTCGACGCTTTCGGCCTGGGTACGCTTTTCAGCGAGGGCCATTGTCGGATCACGTAACACGTCGGCATCAACGTGTTCCGGTCTGACGCGTTTGTGATCGTGGGTTGTAGTACGGCCATGAGCGATGAGCGCCGGGACGGAGTAAAACCGAGCATTGCAACGGTGGCAGCGGAATACGCCGATCTTGAAGAACGCGACTATTTTTTCGGCCCATCCACGGCGGCGGGAGTAGGACAAGTCGTGTCCGCAATCGGGACAGAAGTCGGGATAGACGAGTCTTGGCATAAGTTGGCGCACCCAGCAGGTGAGGGAATTAGAACACGCAACTTGGCCGCAAGCAATGAGAATTAACGCCGGCGTTGCTTTTTTGTCCGTCAGATCCGCACAGGAAATGGACAGGTTCTGTCAACACATTCCACCCTCCCCCAACACCGGGCCAGAAGGGTGGGGCAACCGAGTTCAGGTGCGTTGAGCGGACACCGACCGTCGGGCGGATACGGCGTTACCGAGCGCGGCCACGACGCGGTCCTGGTCGGCGTCGGTAAGCTTGTCGTACAGCGGAAGAATGATGGAGCGTTCCTGCGCGTGCTCGCTGTTGCGGAGGCGCTCGCACGAACCGCCGGCGCAGGTGCAACGCCCGTCGCCGGAGCCGCAAGACCAAGGCTCGCGGGCGTAGGCCGGCTCCCGGTGAGAGCACATGATGCCGCGCCGGGAGGAGACACCATCGTCGAGCATGGACTGCATGATGGCGCGCTGGTCAACTCCATCGGGCAGATAGACGCAGTAGCTCTGCCAGTTCGAACGCGCCCAAGCCGGCTGTTCGGGCGGAAGCACGCCTGGAATCGCCGCCAGGAGTTCGGCGTAGCGTGCGGCGAGCCGGCGGCGGCGCTCCAGCAGACCGGGTAGCTTCTTGAGTTGCTCGCGACCGACGGCGGCCTGAATGTCGGTCATGCGGTAGTTGTAACCGAGCTCCTCGTACGACTCGAAGATCACCTGGGCCGCCCCGTGACGGACTGTGTCCGGTACCGACATGGCGTGCTGGCGCAGCAGGCGGAAGCGGGCGTCGAGCGCGGAGTCTTGCGTCGTCAACATGCCGCCGTCGCCGGTGGTGACGAGCTTGCGCGGGTGAAAGGAGAAGCACGCGACGTCGCCATGGGGCTGGCCGATCTTTTCCCAGTTGCCGTTGTGCAGGATCTCGCTGCCGATCGCACACGCGGCATCTTCCACCAGTTTGAGGTTGTGTTCGCGGGCGATACGGGAAATTTCGGCGAGGTCGCACGGCATTCCCACCTGGTGTACGCAAAGAATTGCGCGGGTTCGCGGGGTAATGGCGCGCTCGATGAGCGTCGGGTCGATATTGAAGGTGCGCGGCTCGATGTCGACGAAAACGGGAAGCGCGCCGGTATACCGGATGGCGTTGGCGGTGGCGATGAAGGAATGGCTCACCGTGATGACTTCGTCGCCGGGCTTTACTCCGACGGCGAGCAGCGCGAGGTGCAGCGCAGTCGTGCAGCTCGAGACGGCGCAGGCGTGGGCGGCACCCGTGTAAGCGGCGAATTCACGTTCAAAGGCGGCGACTTCCGGGCCTTGCGTCACCCATCCGGAGAGGATGACGCGGCGCGCGGCGGCGGCTTCCTCTTCGCCCGTCGTGGGTTTCAGGATGGGGATGAAGGGCGGGCGATCAGACACTGGCCACCTTCTGTTGCGCGCGTTCTTTCTGCCACCACTGGACGAGTTCGCGCAATCCCTCTTCGAGCCCGATCCTGGCTTCAAAGCCGAGGAGGCGCTTTGCTTTCGACATATCGGCCAGACGACGGCGGACGGGGCTGACCTTACGCTCGGGGCCGTACTCGGGCCTGAGGTCCGCGCCCATCACCTTGATGAGCATCAGGGCAAGTTCGGCCAGGCTGGTTTCGACGCCGCTGCCGACATTGACGACCTCATCATTGACTTCGCATTCGGCGGCTAGGAGGAACGCGCGCGCAACGTCGTGAACGTTGACGAAATCCATGCTCTGCTTGCCGTCGCCGAGAATGAGCGGCGGCTGGCCGGCGGCGATGCGCTCCATCCAGCGAATCATCACCTCCGTGTAAACGCCATAGACATCCATGTGCGGACCGTAAACGTTGAACGGTCGCAGTGCGATGTAGTTGAGCCCATACATGTCGGCAAAGGAGCGGCACATGCCCTCGTTAAACATCTTGCAGGCGCCGTAGAAGGTGCGGTCGTTGTAGGGGTGATGAGTCTCGGCAGTGGGGAACTGCTCGGCCAGTCCGTAGACGGACGCGGAGGAGGCGACGACGATGCGCTCGACGTGGGCACGAACGGCGGCTTCCAGGACGTTGAAAGTACCGTCGACCATAACGTCTAGCGCGTAACGGGGATCTTCGGCGCACTGGGTGATGCGGATGGCGGCGGCGTGAAAGACGAAATCGACACCCTCCATCACTTCACGGATGAGTTCGCGGTCGGTGATGTCGCCCTTCACCACGCGCAACTTGCCAGACTTATCGACACGGGTGAGATTTTCCCGGCGGCCGCGCAGGAAACTATCGACGACGAGGATCTCGCTGACTCCTTTTGCCAGCGCCTGCTCGGCGATGTGGGACCCGATCATGCCGGCGCCGCCGGTGATGAAAATACGTTTGTCCTGTAATGAGTGCACGTCTGTCCTTATCTATGCTGTTGATTTCACGATGATACTACGCTGCTGGAGCAATCCTTCTGCGCGCGGTCCGCTGAAAATGCAGAGAAACCGATACCACCTGCCGCCATAGCTACCAAGCCAACGCCAGTGTTAAACACGAGGACCCAGGCATGGAGGAGTAGCGTGAGCGCCAGCGCCGGGGCGGACGCGACTCCGACCAGGCGGAGCGCGGAACTGCCAAAGAATTCGTAGGTCCCGACGGCGCCCGGCGCCGCGGGAATCATCAGGCCGAGGCCCAGAATGGCGGACGCGACCAGCGACCCGCTCGCCGACAACCCAATCCCCAGGCTGCGCGCAAACGCGTAAAACAACGCCGCTTCGGTCGCCCAGATGGCGGCGGTCTGAAGAAATAACAAACCCAGTACGGCGGGAGAAGTTACTGCCGCGATCCCGTGGGAGAAAGAGTCCACGAGACCCGCGATCTTCACCGCGCCCGGAATGCTACCGCGCTCGGCGGCGCGATGAAGAAAAGCCGTGAGCCAGGAAGACCGCCATCGCAGCAGCAGAAGGACGACGAACGCGACGCCGAAGACGATCACACCCAAAACGGCGAGATGGCGCAGCCAGCGTTCGGAGACGGGGACATGGAGGGCATAGGCAACGACCGCGAGCAGTGCCAGTCCATCCAACAGTTTTTCGACGACGAGAGTGCCTGCGGCAACCGTGCTCTCGGCGAGAGACATCTTGCGTCCGATGAGGACACAGCGGCCGAAATCGCCGGCTCGTCCGGGGAGCAGGTTGTTGGCGGCAAAGCTGATGGTCAGGGCGCGGAAGGCGGCCCAGAAGCGAGGCCGATGACCGGCGGGAAAAATGAGCTGCCACCGCCATGCGCGAACCAGGAAATTGGCGAGGACAATCGCCACAGGGAACGCGAGCAGTCGCGCGTCGAAGCGGCGGAGCGTACTCCAGGACTGGGCGAGATTCGCGTTGCGGAGCGCGATCCAGAGAAAGAAGCCGCTGAGGAAAGGGCCGGCGACGAGAAAGATCAGCTTACGCCGGGTCATGGGCACGACCGGCGAGAGCAGCGGCGCGTTGCGCGGAAGAGGGAAGGGGACCGACTACGTCTTCGATGATGTAGCGCGGACGGTGGCGCGACTCCTCCAGCGCGCGCCAGAGATATTCGCCGAGGATGCCAAGCATCAGCATCTGCAATCCTCCGACGACGAGCAGGACCACCATCAACGAACTCCAGCCCTGTGCGGGTACACCGCGAAACGCATTGAATACCACGAAGGCGGCGTACACAAATCCGAGCAGCGCGACGATAAATCCGACGTAGGACATCAGTCGGATGGGTGCGTAGCTGAAGGAAGTGATGGAGTCAACGACGAGCTTCAGCTTCTTGGCAAGAGTCCAGCCGGATTTGCCATGAAGGCGCGCCTGCTTGTCGTAGGTGACCTGTGACTGGCGGAAGCCCATCCAGGTGAGGAGAGCGAAGACGCTGACGTTGCTCTCACCGAATTCACGGAAGGTGTCGATGACGCGGCGGTCGATGAGGAAGAAATCGGCGCCGCTGGCGGGCATCTCCTTCATCCCGGAGAGGCGCCGCATGATGAAGTAGTAGAGGCGCGAGAAACCGATCGTCCCCGCACTCTCGCCCTCGCGGCGCGCACGCACGGCCCAGACCACTTGCGAACCATCGCGCCAGCGAGCGAGCAATTCGGGCACAACTTCCGGTGGGTCCTGCAAGTCGGAGGCAAGCACGACGGCACACTGGCCTCGGACGTTATGGAGCGCGCAAGCGATAGCGGTGTGCGAGCCGGAGTTACGCGCGAGGCGGATGCCGCGAACGCGAGGATCTTTTGCGGCAATCTGGCGAAGGACATGGAAAGTCGCGTCGGGCGAGTGGTCGTCGACGACGACCCACTCCCAATCCAGGTCGGAGCCGAGAGCGCCGCAGATGCGCTGATAAAGAACGGGCAGATTGTCCTGCTCGCGGAAGGCCGGAGTGACGAGCGAAAGAATGGGTGTGGAGGTGTCAGCGACGGCCGGGGTCATGACCTTCCCTCCAGCGCAGGAAGCGCGCGGGGACTCCGGCAACGATAGCAAAGGGAGCAACATCCTCGGCGACGACCGCCCCCGCGCCGACGATCGCACCTTTGCCTACGGTGACGCCGGGAAGAATCACGGCGTTGGTGCCGATATCGGCCCAGGCGCAGATACGAACGGGCTTGATGTCGAGATCGGTCTCGATGATGGGCACGTCGGATGGCGAACCGGTATGCGCGGAGCCGAGGACTTTCGCTCCCGGGCCCCAGCCGACGCTTTCTTCGAGCACAAGGTCGCGGGCGTCGAAATAAGCTTGCGGACCGATCCAGACGCGGTCGCCGATGTGACAGCGGCCATCGAAGCGGCCCTGAATGAATGACTGCGCGCCAATGAAGACGCCGGCGCCGATGTCGAACGTCTCGATGTGCTTGAAGCCGGCGCCAGGGTTGACTTTAAGGCTATCGCCCACGCGCCTGGCGAGAGCGTGCCAAAGGATGCGGCGCATCTGGAAGTCAAAATCGGAATCACCGGCAGCGAAGCGGCCGTAAAGGTCGAGCAGCTGATCGCGAGAGTGTTTCTCGCGCAGATCGGCGGCGAAATCCTTGACGTAAGCGGGATCGGGCGCTATTTTCGCGCGACCATGAACAGCGCTGACCGAGCGAGCTTTACTCGGCTTAGAGCTCATCCTCGCGCCTCGGCGTGAGCGTCGCGAGCGGTGGCTGCCTTAACAGCGGCGACAACTTCGGAAATCTGCGCGTCCGTCATCTCCGGGAAGAGCGGGAGCGAGAGTACCTCGCGCGCGGCGGCTTCGGCATGGGGAAGATCGCCGGACTTGTAGCCGAGGTCGGAGTAGGCGGGCTGCATGTGAACCGGAATGGGATAGTGAATGCCCGTGGCGATCCCGGCAGCGTTCAGTTCCGATTGCATGCGGTCACGGTCCGGCACACGCAAGGTGAAGACGTGGTAGACGTGGCGGGCGTAAGGCATCTCGGATGGCAATTGGATATGAGTGCCGCTGAGCATCTCGACATATTTCTTCGCGTTGCGGCGGCGCGCTTCGGTCCAGGTTTCGAGATGGCGGAGCTTCACGCCGAGGATCGCTCCCTGGAGACCTTCCATGCGGTAATTGAAACCCTTGAGCTCGTGGTGATATTTGCGCTCGGCGCCCCAGTCGCGAAGCATGCGCAGCTTGCGCGCGTATTCGGGATTGCTGGTGGTGACCAGCCCGCCTTCGCCATAGGCGCCGAGGTTTTTGCCGGGATAGAAGCTGAAGCAGGCCATGTCGCCGATGCTGCCGACGCGCCGTCCCTTGTACTCGGCGCCGTGGGCCTGGGCAGCGTCTTCGATGGCGATGAGATTGTGCCGGCGCGCGATCTCCAGGATCGGGTCCATATCGGCGGGCTGGCCATAAAGATGGACGGGGATGATGGCTTTGGTGCGCGGCGTGATGGCGCGCTCAATCTTCGCTGGATCGATGTTGAAATTCGCGGGGTCGATGTCGACGAGGACAGCCTTGGCGCGGGCATAATCGATGGCGGCTACGGTCGCGACGAAGGTAAAAGGTGTGGTGATGACCTCGTCGCCTTCACCGACACCGGCGGCCAGAAGCGCGACGTGCAAGGCGCTGGTACCGGAGTTGACCGCGATACCCTCAGCCGCACCGGAATACTTCGCGAACGCTTTCTCGAAATCGGCGACGTAGCGGCCGAGGACGTACTGCGTGCTGTCGAGCACGGCGAGGACTGCCTCGTCGATCTCGCTTTTGATGCCGCGGTACTGGGCCTGCAAATCCAGGAATGGGACCAAAGGAAATCCTCGCTGCTCAGAATCGGTCACCGGTATGCCCGGATGAAACCGGCAATCTGCCTGTATTGGAAGGCGAATACGCGAGTTTAGCACAGCAAAACAGCGGGGCGCGTGGGCCGGTCAACGGGGCTGGCCGGCGTGGCTGGCGGGTATGTTTATGTCGCGCTCTTGCGGTGGAGCGAAGCCCACTTTCTCCGAGATGAAGTAGAGCGGGCGGTGCTTCGATTCGCCGTACACGCGTCCCAGGTATTCGCCGATGACGCCGAGGCAGATCAGTTGTACGCCGCCCATGAAGAGCACGGCGAGGAAGATGCTCGCCCATCCGGGGACCCACTGGCGCGTCTGCAGGCGGACGACAAGCGTGTACACGATCCCAGCCAAGGCCATGATAGAAGTCAAGAATCCCAGGACGGCAGCCAGCTTCAGAGGCGCCAACGAGAACGAGAGAATGCCATCGCCGGCAAAATGGATCATCTTGCGGAGAGGATACTTCGAGGAGCCGGCTTGTCGCGGCTGGCGAGTATACGTGACCGATGTCTGGCGGAACCCAACCCAGGAGATCATCCCGCGCAGGAAACGGTCGCGCTCGGGCATGGCCAGGACGGCGTCCACCACGCGGCGGTCCATCAGGCGGAAGTCGCCGGTGTCGAGCGGGATCGGTACCTCGGAAACCGTGTTGATGAGGCGATAGAACAACCTGGCGGTCGCGGATTTGAACCAGCGTTCTCCCTGGCGCGACGCGCGCGAGGCATAAACGACCTGGTACCCTTCGCGCCATTTCGCGATCATCTCCGGGATGACTTCGGGCGGGTCCTGGAGGTCGGCGTCGATGAGTACGACGGCGTCGCCGGTCGTGTGCTGCAATCCTGCGGTTGAAGCCATCTGGTGGCCGAAATTTCGCGACAGGCGCACCAGGCGTACGTGGGAATCGTTCTTCTGAATAGCGGAAAGCCGCGCCCAGGTGGAATCTGCGCTGCCATCGTCGACGTAAACGATCTCGTAAGCAGCGTCGTCGAGCGCACTGGACAAGCGGTCGTGCGTGGCTTCAATGACAGCTTCTTCGTTGAAGCACGGCACGACCACGCTCAGCGAACATCCCGCCGGTAAGCGAGGCATTTTTCCGACCTCCGGCACCGGAGCTTATCACAGTAAAATCGGCGTAAAGCGCAGTGAACCAGGGGGGCAGGCCCAGTCGAAGGATGCATCCCGAACGTAAACAACCGTTAGCGTTAATTGGCGGCGTACAATAACGCCCAGGTTCGACGGAATGTCCGAAAAGAAGAACTAGCTGTACGCGGTCGCGATCGGCACGGTAGCGATGGCGCTGCTGTATGGTCTGCCTACGTTGCTGGAGTGGAAGTTGGCCCCGCGTTGGGGGATCATGCCGACGCTACTGTTCGGCAATATCTTCGGATGCGCGATCGTGGCCTATTTCGACTGGGAAAGAGGCGCTGCGCTGTATTCCGTCCTGAGCGCCTTTGAGTGGGCGCTGCTGCGGGGCGCGATCGTTGGCCCGCGCGGGGTCATACTACTTTCACACGTGGTGCCCGCGGCAATCGTCTCCATGTTCGTGGTGCTGATCGCCGGATTCACGCTGGACCTCCTGCAGATTCTGGAGCCCGGTACGAGGCGGAGTGTGCCTGGCATGTTGCGCTCTTCGGTGTTCCGCAGCCGGGTGCTATAGCCGCGCACTTAATACTCGCCGCAATTCTCCAAAGCTGTGGTGTCAACCAGCAGCCTGGAGCCCCCGAGTGTTGTATTCTCGATCCATTGCACACGTGCGGCAGCGTAGCCTTTCCCCAATCCTATGAAGTTGATCCGCAATTTTGGCTGGAGCCTGTCTGCGCAGGCAGTCTTGCTGGTTCTGGGTTGCGCCGCGACCCGGTACATCTATCGCGGGCTCGGGGGTGACTCGCTCGGGCTGTTGATCCTGGCTGCAACGATCGCGAGCGTGGTGTGCGGGCTCGGGGAATTGGGAGTGAACACCTGCGTCGTCCGCGAATTGGCTGCGAATTCGGACGCACAGTACCGTCGCGACTTGGTGGGTTCGGCGGCGTTCGTGCTGTCGGTGATGTATGTCGTCATGACGCTCGCGGCGTGGATGGCGGCACCGAGCGTGGTGACACGCTGGATCCACTTAACGACTTTAGACCATGCGACTGCCATACGACTGCTGCGCACCCTGCTAGCCGCCTCGATGCTGGCCCTGCCGCGAAGCCTGTGCATCGGTGTGTTGCGCGGACTGGAGCGGATGGACTGGAGCAGCTCGTTGATCGTCACCCCAACGGCGCTGCAATACGGCGGGACATTTTTGCTGGTCGTGCTGGGCCGCAACCTGGACTGGATCGTCTACTGGATCGTCGCAGTAAACGTGGGCAGCATGGTGTCTCACCTGTTAGCAGCCGGACGGCAGATCGGATTGACGGCATTCATCCCGCGATACTCGAGTGCCGTTGTTCGAGGAAACTTCCGGTATTCGAAGGACGTGGCGGGGATCGCAGCCCTGGCCTCGCTGCAATCCAGCGCCGATGACCTGCTGGCGAGCCGGTTCCTGCCGCTGGGCGGTTTTGCGGTTTACGGATTTGCCGCGAGCCTGGCGTCGCGCTGCGGAACTTTCGCGGGCGCCCTGTCGGAGGCTGCCTTTCCACGGCTCTCCTGCCAAAGCGCGAATGCCGCCGAGGAAGCTGGACGCCGCGGGCTCGCGATGCAACAGTTGGTCGGCGGGGCGACGCTCCCGGTGTTTGCGCTGGTGCCATTTGCGGCAGGGCCGCTTTTTCATTTCCTGTTCGGTCCGGCGGGCGCGAGCATGTTGCTCCCGGCCACGCTGCTCGCCTTCGGTTACTACGTGAATGGGATGCTGCTCATGCTGTATACCGGGTGCGTGGCGTTCGGCGAATCGCGGATCGCGCT
Source organism: uncultured Terriglobales bacterium (assembly GCA_964559835.1). GTDB lineage: Bacteria > Acidobacteriota > Terriglobia > Terriglobales > Acidobacteriaceae > DAISJI01. The sequence goes on along the minus strand of CAZLJE010000017.1, from coordinate 82,426 downwards.
GCGCGCGACGACGTGGTCAGCGGGAATCGGCATTCCGCTCGCGGTGCTACTGACGATGAAGCTCGGCGCGACGGGTGCGGCCCTGTCGTGGGTCGTACAACAACTGCTGTTCGGAGCGGTTGCCGTCCCGTTGAGCGCGCAGCAGTGTTTTGGTACCAGTGCCGGTGCGTGGTTGCGTGATGTAGCGGAGTCGGTCGTTCCCGGATTTGCGGTCTACGGGACTGCGTGGGGCGATCGCGGAGTACGCGGCAGGCGGGTCGATCTACGCTTTCGCCGGCGCGTTCCTGGTGGCTTCGTTGCTTTATGCTGTCGCCAACTACCGCCGTGTACGAGCGCTGCTGGGCCGCGTGCTGCACGAAGAGGCGCCCATCGCCGGCCTCGCCGCCGCGGCAAGATCCTGAGCCTGATGCTGAGAGAATGGACGTCCGCGTGTAAGCAGTCCGTAGCCGAGGGATTGGCCGCGGTGCAAATGGTCGCGCACGCCTGTGTCTCAGCAGACCACAGCCTGCCCCGATTGCGGACACTGGCGCGCGCGCGACGTCGCAGTCTGAAGGACCTGTCCCGATTGCAGCAACTCTACGAACTGGCGCGACGTGTCGATCGCGAAGGAATCGAAGGCGATTTCGTGGAATGTGGCGTGTACCGCGGCGGTAGCGCGATGATCCTCGCCGACGCGATGCGTCGTTCGTCAGTGCCGCGCCATTTGTGGCTGTTCGACTCGTTCACGGGGCTGCCGAGGCCATCGACGATGGACGGTCCTCGCGCGTCGGCGCTTGAAGGACGGCTGACATGCAGCGCCGGTGACGTTACGGACGCAGTGGGCGCGGTAGGGATCGATGCCAAACGTGTTCATGTCGTGGCCGGGTGGTTCTCCGACACGTTGCCGCCGGCGGCGATAAAGGAGATCGCGCTCGTGCACGTCGATTCCGACTGGTACGACTCGGTAAAGTTGTGCCTGGAGCAGTTGTACCCGGCGCTATCCCCTGGGGGCGTGATCCTGCTCGACGACTACCATGATTGGCCCGGCTGCCGCGCCGCGTACGAAGAGTTCGTCGCGCAGCATGCAGGCGCAGTAAGAGCAACGTTCCCCTCGGACAGGCCGCCGTATCTTCGACGTGAGGCGCAGACGTGAAGGTCTCGGTAGTGCTGGCGACCCACGCGCGCCGCGCACTGTTGCAGCGCAATGTGCCGGCGATGCTGAGCCAGACCCTGGATGCCTCGCAGTATGAAGTCGTGATTGTCGTCGACGGCGATGTCGACGGAACCGTGGAGATGCTGAAGGCGCTGCGGCCATCCTGCACGCTGCGCGTGATCGAGCAGCACAACCAGGGACAGGCGGTTGCGCAGAATCGAGGCATACGCGAAGCCACTGGAGACATCGTCCTGTTGCTCGATGACGATATCGAGTGTCCTGCCGACCTGTTTGCCAAGCACGTTGCTGCGCATGCGTTGAATCCCGACATTGTTGCGTTCGGACCGATCCTTGTGTCGCCAGACAGTCCGTCTTGCCTGGTAGTCGACTGGGTGGCGCAGTCGACCGCTGAAGAATCTGAACGGCTGCTACGCGAGGGCGGGCCGACGCGCCCCGACCGCTTCTTGACCCAGGCAAATTGTTCCGCGGCGCGAACGGCACTGCTGGCTTGCGGCGGGTTGGACGAACGGTTCGTCGGCGGGCGCGATAACCTCGATCTTGGCCTGCGGCTCGCGAATGCGGGATTACGCTTCCGATACCTGCCCGATGCGGCAGTACGCCAGGTGTATGTGAAGTCTGCCGACCGCCTGGTGTGTAAGGACGCGCGATCGTACGGCCGAAATGAAGTGCTGCTCTGCGCCAAACATCCTGCTTACCGGCCGTTCTCACCACTGAACCAACTGGGGGAAGGGTCGCTGTCGAAGCGGATGGTGCGTGCGGCGATCCTGCGTTCGCCTGTATCGGTCGAGCCGCTGCTGCGATTGATGTATCGGATGGTTGAACGCGTGCGGCGTTTTCCTCGAGCGCGGCGAATCGGCATACGGCTGTTGCAGCTTCGCCAAGGGGTCGTGATGTATCGCAGCGCCTTGCAGCAGATCGGCTCCTGGGCGGAGCTGCAGCGCAGGTTCGGGCGGCGCGTACCGGTGTTGCTCTATCATCACGTCGGCCCCAATCGACCGCTCACGTATCGGAACCTCACGATCTCGCCCGCCGTCTTTCAACAGCACCTTTCGACGATGAAGGATTGGGAGTACCAGGGCGTCAGTCCTTCCGATTGGCTGGCCTGGGTGCGGGAAGGGAAAGCGCTGCCGGAAAAACCGGTGGTGATCACGATCGACGATGGATATCGCGACCTGGCGGAGCATGCTTTTCCGGCACTGCAACGAAGCGGGTATCGTGCCGGCGTGGCAATCGTCACCGGACAGATCGGCGGCACTAATGTGTGGGACCAGGCCGAAGGTTCAGGTCCGCACCGGCTGCTCACGGGCGAGGCAATACGCTACTGGTCCGAAATGGGCATCGACTTCGGATGCCACACGCGAAATCATCCCCGGCTCACGCGACTGGAGCCTTCAGAGCTTGCGGGCGAACTCGACGGAAGCGCCGAGGACTTATCAGGTGTCTGTGGCGAGCGTCCGCGGTGGGTTGCGTATCCGTTCGGTGATTGCAACGACGAAGTCGCCACCGCGGCACGGCGGAGCTTCGCAATGGCATTTCTGATGGCGGAAGGAATGAATACGTTGGCGACCGATCCGATGCGATTGCGCCGGACCATGATCTGGCCCAGCGACACGGTTTGGGACCTATGGTTTCGACTTCACTGGGGCCACAGCCCGCTCCATCGCATCCGGATGCGCCTGCGTTATCTTCGGGACCGACTGCTGGGCCGGTCGTTCGAACCGGAGCGGTTTCCGGGAGAATCCTCGAACGAACCAGACGTCGCGGCAGCTCCCGCAAACCAATCCAGAGAAACGATCGCCCACCATGACTGAGGGGCTGCGCATCGGAATCGTCGATCCCACCGGCGCCGATGTCGGAGGAATCTGGACGTACACAGCCGGTTGGGCGCGAAAGCTGCTGGAGGCGGGCCACTCCCCAGTGGTGATCACGAATGCTGAGGGGCCGATCACCGGCCTCGATGAGCACATCCCTTGCGTCCGCCTGTGCGGCGGAGAAAGTTCGCGCCTGCCGTTTCCGCTCGGACGCGGAGCGAGCATGGCGATGGCACGCCAACTGGCGAAGATCTCGAAGGCGTATGAACTGGACCTGCTGGAAGCGCCGGCTTACGGTGCGCTGACCGGATTCCTGAGCCTGTTCAAGACGCGTAAGCCGGCGACCGTGGTGAAGCTGCACATTTGTTCGCAGACGCTGCGGCAGATCCAGGAACCACACCCGGCACGAGGCCGCCGACGAATACGCAACCTCTTGCATGACGCAATTGAACGTCGAGCGATTGAAACCGCAGAGGCGGTGACTGCCGTGTCCAACGCCGTTCAACAAGCGGTCTGGGGTAGCCTGGGCATACATCGAGATGATTGGGTGCGCATCCCATATCCGATCGACGACCGGTTCTACTCGGTCGGGAACGACGCGCCTGCCCAGAGAAAAAATGTCGTGTACGTCGGCAGGCTCGAGTACCGGAAACGCCCGGACCGGGTGATCGAAGCGGTCCCGCAGGTTTTGGCAGCCCACCCGAATGCTCGCTTCCTTTTCATCGGGCCGGACTCTCCGACGGCGCCGGGCGGAACGTCGATGTTGGAGCATCTGCGGACGCGATTGACTTCCGAAGCTAAGACGCAGGTCGAGTTTGTCGGGGCCAAAAGCTACGCCGACATGCCTGCTGTTTACGAGCAGGCAGATGTGTGCCTGCTACCGTCAATGGATGAAGCCTTGCCTATCTCTTGCATGGAAGCGATGGCAGCGGCCAAGCCGCTGGTCGTATCCGATATCCCGCCGATGAAAGAACTCGTTGACCCGGACGAAACGGGTTACATCATCGAGAAGGGCGATCCGGCGAAGATGGCGGCAGCCATTAACCGATTGCTCGGTGATCCGGAACACCGGCGAGCGTTCGGCGAAGCGGCCCGGCGGCGCGCACGGGAGTTTCAGGTGCAGAGCGTTTATGAAGCAATGATGAAGCTGTATTTCGACGCTATTACTCACGCCAGGCGGTGAACACTATTTCGAGGGCAGCCACTCGCTCCCGTGTCTTACAGATGTGAACTCCGTACAGGTATTCTCGCTTCTCTCGATGACAGTCACGAACGGGTACGTATGAATCGATTGCACGGCGTTCTGAAACGGTGTTGCCTGGCACACATCCGTTCGTGAGGTCGCGGAGTACGCGTTGAGGTGCAGGACGAGCCCTTCTATGTATGCGGAAAACGGGTTCCACATCGAGTGGACATCCTCACAGACGTACACGCCACCGGCGCGCAGGTGAGGCAGCACTTCTTCCAATGTAATGATCTGCTGTTCGTAAATATGGCCGCCGTCGTCGATGAGGATGTCGAGGTCCGGCACCTGCCGTCTGATAGATGCCCAGAAGGCTCGGTCAGACTGGTCGCCGATAAAGATCCTGGTGTTCTCGTCCTCAAATTTCTTACATTCAGGGTTGATATCGACGCCGTAAACATGGATTTTCGGGCCAAAATATTCGCGCCACATCCCAAGAGTTCCGCCGCTGAAGACCCCGACCTCGAGCACATGCGCTTCGCGGCCCACGAACTTCGCGAAGTGACGGTGGTAGATGTCGAAATAATGGTCCCACTTCCAAATGCCTGGGCCCAGGCGGTGCGCGTCGAAATAAACCTGTAAGGGATTCGGGGCAGAGAGCGCGTTTGCAGACGATCCCGGATCATCGCGATGGCTGTTGCGCATGTTCTCACCGAAATCGAGTCCCTGGAGCGTGACCGGCAGGAACCGAAGGAGCCGTAAGCTCTGGCTGGGCCGGCGAACAAACCCCGCAGCGACCAGCAATGCCTGAGAGATCCTATGGCTTGAGGTCATCGTCTTAATCCTTTGTCAGGAATGGCGCCTCATCATACGACGGCGGCCCGGCCAAACCCCGTGATTTCACGCCGTTCCAACGCAACTTTGCTCTCGAGGAGAGGCTGCGATCATTGTCGCTCCAAGGCACGGATGGTAAGCTGTGGTGGTATTTTGCCTGACAGCATTGTCAGCCAAAGCAGAGGCAATACTTCGCCGAATGCCTATATTCCAACCAACCTGCTCTGTAGTGCTCTGTACCCGGTATCGGTCGGAATTTCTGGGAGTGTGCCTGCAAGCGGCGTCCTGCCTGGATTATCCCGATTTCGAGCTTGTCGTCGTCGACAACAGTCCGGGTGACCCGGCGACCCGCGAAGTCGCCGAACAGCACAAGGCGCGTTATGTCGTTGAGCGTCGAAAGGGCTTGAGCCGAGCGCGGAACCGGGGCAGGGCCGCCGCGAACGGCGAAATCGTGGCCTTCCTCGATGACGACGCTCTTCCGGAAGGAGGGTGGTTGTCGGCGCTGGCGGCTGCATTTGAGGACCCGCAGGTCATGGCAGCGGCAGGCCGGACCCTGGAGAGGATCGCGAGCGGAAACGGTCACGGCCCAGCATCCCAGGACGAGTACTGTGACATGCTGGGCACAGAACCGTTCGTTCTGGACCGGGATACTTCCTGCTGGTTCCAACGAGCGAACTTCGGCGGTGTCGGCAATGGCAACAACATGGCATTCCGCCGGACAGCGTGGGAGGTCTGGCCGGGATTCGACGAGCGCCTGGGACTCGGCGCCGACATCGAAGGCGGCGAAGAGCATTACTCGTTCTTCTCGCTGATCGATCGCGGATACTCGGTGGCGTACACGCCGGAAGCGGTGATTCGCCATCCCCTGTGCCCCCGCCCTGCGGAACAAGTCCGAAAGAGGTTCCTGCAGGACTGCGTCAGCGCAGGCGCGTACATGGCGTTCCTCTTGTTCGAAGAACCCCGATACCGCGGAGAAGTACTGCAGTTTGTTCGCGAGTGGCTGACGGGAGCGGAGCGCGATTGGCAAAACGGGTGGGAGAGCCACCAGCACGTCACGTCGCGTGTAGCGCCCGCATGGCGCGTTTTCCTGGCCCGCTGTTATGGCCCGCTCGTGTATCTCCGCTCCCGGCTGTCGCACAAAAGCGCAAGAGAAGCCGGTGTTGCGGGACTACCGCAGGGGAGCATGGCCGCGAACACGTCCGCTCCAGCCGTCGCCACACCGACGCGCAGCTACGGCCGTCGCTGACGCATTTCCAACAAGACTAGAAGCGATAGATCGCCAATTGGGTGACCATCGAGAGGATGGAAGAGGCGCCGTGTTCGGCAGCCAACTTGCCCTTGCTGGCGGGAATGAAGACGATGTCTTCGGCCTGGAGAGGCACATCGGGACTCTTTGCTTCCAGGACCTTTCCGACATCGAGCGGCATATTTTCCAAGCCGGTTGGGGTGCGGCGGACGATCCGCGCCTTGGAAAGCTTCGCCATGCGGGTCGGCCCCGAGGCCATTGCCACCACTTGCATGAGCGTCATTCGCGCATCACCAGGTTCCATGACGAAACCACCGGGCTTGGTGACTTCCCCAAGAACGTAGACAATGCCTGCGCGGCTGACCACGATGGTGTCCCCAGGTTCCACCGTGAGGTTGTTTGCGGCGGAGTCCGCCGGATCGTTCGACAGTTTCACGGTATCGACTTTGGCGCCGCGAGTGATGGTCACGGTGCTGCCGGCGCGCTGCGTAAGTCCTCCGGCGGCCTGAAATGCGTCGAACAGGCGACGTACATTCATCGCCGAATACGTACCCGGATGGGTGACTTCCCCGAGCACGGTCACACCTTGCGTGGTGTAGTCCTTAACCGTGAGGTTGACGTGAGGATTGCGGAGGAACTGGCCTTCATCGTAGCGCTTTTCGATCAAAGCCTCGGCCTCCTGCGCGCTCAAGCCGCCGATCTTGACGCGGCCAATAAGCGCAAGGGAGATGTCGCCGCTGCCGTCGATGCGAAACTTCTGCGATAGGTCAGGGACGCCGTAGACCGTGATCTCGCCTTCGTCGCCGGGACCCAGAACGAGCCGGGCGACGGACTTGGAAGTCGTGCTCGGGGTCGAGGTTTCGGCGGGCGTCGCGGTAGAAGGCGCCGCCGAAGGCTGCTGCTGCGAGGGGGCCGCTTCTTGCGCCAAGGAAGTCACCGACAGCAAAACCGCCACACACGCAGCAGACAACGCTCGAACCCACGAAAACTGCATCAACAACACTCCTGGAATGAAGGGAATTTTAGCACAGGGGTCGCCGCCACGGACGCGCAGTCCACAGCGGTAAGTGCTTACGCATTCAGTGCCTGGGCCGAGGCAAGTAAGGCAGGTCGATGCCGGTGACAACAGCCTGCGGATTGTCCGCTACCAATGCCATCGCGATGTCCGCTCCGTAGTCCTGCTGGAGCAGTTTGCGCGCAGCGGACAACACCGGCGGCCTGCCCTCGACGTTGTGGCAGTCGCTGGCGATCAGGTGCACGGCGTCTCGCTGAAGCAGCCAGTGAGAGATCTTGAGGGCCTTCTCGCCCCAGCGCCCGCTCAGCGAACCGGCAGTCACCTGGATAGGGCAGCCGAGAGCCGCCCATTGCAATACCTGCTCCGGTCTCTTCTGCAGAATCAGGTTTCGCTCCGGGTGGGTGATGATGGGGCGCAGCCCCGCCGCCAGCAAGCTGTGGAGTTTCGTGGTCACCCACGGAGGAATGGAAAAGTCGCTGAGTTCGACCAGCATGTAAGGGGTCGACCCGATGGTGAACATGCGTGGGTCTTGCTGGAGACGCGATAAGTTTTCGTAAGAAAAGTGGAAGTCGCACCCGAGGCTGAAATTCAGGATGGCGCCGACCCTGTCCGACAGTTGCGTCAGGAGAGATTCCAACTGGGGCCGATCGTAAAGGAATTCGTCATTGGCATGGGGAGTCGCAACCATATGGGTGACGCCGTCCTCGGCGGCCATATGGCACATGTGTTCCGCCATCTCCCAGGAGCGGGCACCGTCGTCCACTTGCGGCAGTATGTGGGAGTGAATGTCGACCATCGGTTGCCATTAAATCACAGCCCTAAGTGACGGGCGATTCGCACGCCTGGGCCGTGGCAAAACACCACGCGAGTAACCAACAGCCGGTTACTGATGTTTTGAAATTTCCGCCTTAACCCGATGGAAACGCGTGTCCGGGGCCTGAATTCCGGGATAAAATCCAGCAACTCTCCTTGGGACACTCGGGAATCCTATGGCGGCAAGATGGATCAAATGGCAGGCCTTTGGCCTTGCCATACTTTGTGGGGCGGCAATCGCCCAGCAGCAACCCACGGTCCTGACCGGACCGACGGTGATCCACGCGATCCAGCATGACCAATCGCCCCCGCTGCGGAAGCTCAAGCCTCTGCCGCCCAGCGCCGAGACAGAGCGCGAAAAGCCGTTGCGCCGGGTTCGTCCGCTGAGCACGACGCCGGCACAAGCGGACCCTGTGGTGCAGTCCGGATATCTTGCGCCTAGCGCACCTGCGACGGTTTCATCGTTTGACGGATTTGGCGTAGGGGCGCCGAATTTCTCCGTGAATTCGGCGCCGCCGGACACGAACGGGGCTGTCGGTTACACGCAATACGTCCAGTGGGTCAATGAATCGTTTGGGGTGTTCAATAAATCCACCGGAGCGCTTGTGTACGGGCCGGCGGCGGGAAACACATTGTGGCAAGGATTCGGAGGCCGGTGCGAGACCGATAACGACGGCGACCCCATCGCCCAATACGACAAGATCGCCAATCGTTGGATCCTCACGCAGTTTGCCGTCACCGGCGGCCCGCCATATTACCAGTGCATCGCCGTGTCAACGACATCGGATGCGACCGGCAGCTATTACCGCTATGCGTTCCAGTTTTCGAGCTTCAACGATTACCCGAAGCTCGGGGTCTGGCCGGACGCGTACTACATGAGTTTCAACATGTTCAACGGCGGGACCACGTTTGCCGGTCCCCAGTTGTGCGCGCTGGACCGGAACGCGATGCTGACTGGGGCGTCTGCGACCCAGGTCTGTTTCCAACTGAGCACGAGTTACGGCGGCCTGCTTCCGGGTGACCTGGACGGATCGACGCTGCCGCCGGCGGGATCGCCGGATTTCTTCCTCGATTACGGGACGAACTCTTTACTGTTGTGGAAGTTCCATGTCGATTTCACCACACCCGCCAATTCCACGTTGACCGGCCCGACCAGCATCAGCGTCGCCGCATTTTCGGCCGCGTGCAGCGGAGGAGGGACGTGCATACCTCAAAGCGGGACCTCGCAGAAGCTGGATTCGCTGGCTGACCGGCTTATGTACCGGCTCGCGTATCGTAATTTCGGCAATCACGAGTCGTTGGTCGTCAACCAGTCGGTGACCGCGAACAGCGTCGCCGCAGTCCGCTGGTATGAACTCAGAAACCCAAACGGCACACCACAGGTGTGGCAGCAGGGAACGTATCAACCCGACAGTAGCTATCGCTGGATGGGCAGCATCGCCATGGATTCGGTCGGGAACATGCTGCTCGGATATAGCGCCTCAAGTTCCTCGATCTTTCCCGCCATCCGTTACACCGGCCGGCTGGTTACGGATACGGCCGGCACCATGCAAACGGAGGGTACGATCATCGATGGCGGCGGGTCACAAGGCCACAGTCTAAGTCGCTGGGGCGATTACAGCTCCATGAGCGTCGACCCATTCGATGACTGCACATTCTGGTACACGACCGAATATTTGAAATCGTCGGGAACGTTCAACTGGAGCACGCGCATCGCGACGATACGATTCCCGAACTGCACTTCACCGGCTTACATGTTGACTCCGCTTTCCGGGACGACGCTCGGCGGGACTTCGGCCACCTTCACGTGGAACGCCGGCCTGGGAGCTACGCAATACGCGCTGGCGATCGGAACCACGCCGGGGGGCACGGACGTCTACAACCAAAACCAGGGAACGAACACATCGGCGAGCGTCAGCGGACTTCCCACCGCGGGCCAGACTCTGTATGTGCGCTTGTCTTCTTTAATAAGTGGGAATTGGCAGTTCCGCGACTACACGTACACGGAATTCTCAGCTAGCTTCGCCGTTAGCGCGTCGCCGACAAGTGTTTCCGTGGCCGCCGGAGGCAATACGACGAGCACGATCACGATCACGCCGGATGCGGGCTTCAATTCGGCCGTGGCCTTGAGCGCATCGGGCGCGCCGTCTGGAGTCGCGGTGAGCTTCAACCCGGCGAGTATTGCAGCACCCGGTAGCGGGACTTCGATGATGACGGTAACGGCAGGGCCGTCCACGACGCCGGGAAGTTACACGATCACCGCGACAGGTACAGGTGGCGGAACAACGCACGGAACCGGCGTTGGTGTGACGGTGACCCAACCGACCCACGGCAACACGGGACAATTCGTTAAAACGGATACGACGACACAAGGGACATGGCGAGGAGCGTATGGCGCCGATGGATATGCGATTGCTGCCGATTCAGCGTCGTATCCCTCTTATGCGACCGTGAATGTATCGAATCAAACAGCGACCTGGGTCTCCTCCACAGCAGATGTTCGCGCTCTCCAGAACGGGGCGGCCACGGGAAGGCTGGCTTCTGCGTGGTATACGTTCTCCAGCTTCACGATCGACGTAAATCTCACGGACGGGAACTCGCACCAGGTAGCGCTCTATGCGCTTGACTGGGATTCCACAACGCGCACGCAGACGATCACGGTTCAGGATGCCCAGACCTTGGCGGTGTTGGATACGCGAACGGTCTCGGGGTTCAATGGAGGGGCGTACCTGGTATGGAACCTCACCGGGCATGTTACCTTCACCGTCACCAATACGGGACCGACGAACGCCGTGATCAGCGGAATCTTCTTTGGTGGAGCGGGAGCCGCACTTCCGCCGTCCGGTACAGCGGCCTTCGTTGCCACGGACGGAGCGACGCAAGGCAACTGGCGGTGGGGTTATGGCGGCGACGGTTACTCGATCGCCGGCGACTCAGCGTCCTACCCGTCCTATGCGACGGTTTCGATGACCGTTCCCACCGCGACCTGGATATCGCCGACGACCGACGTCCGGGCGTTGCAGAACAGCGCTGGAACAGGTCGCGAGGCTACAGCGTGGTACGCGTCTTCCAATTTCACGATCGACGTCAATCTTACGGATGGCCAATCTCACAAGCTCGCTTTGTACGCGCTCGATTGGGACTCCACCACTCGCACGCAGACCATCACGATTCGGGATGCGGGGACCGGGACGGTACTGGATACGCGGAATGTCACCGGATTCAATGGCGGGTTGTACTTGTCATGGACGCTCAGCGGACACGTGATCTTTACAATCACGAACACCGGCCCAACCAACGCTGTCTTGAGCGGTATCTTCTTTGGGCCAGCCGGAGCTGCCGTGCCACCATCCGGTGCGGCGAGTTTTGTCGCCTCGGACGGAGCGACGCAAGGCAACTGGCGGTTGGGCTATGGCGGTGACGGCTACTCCATCGCCGGCGACTCAGCCCCTTACCCGTCGTATGCGACGGTCTCGATGACCGTTCCCACGGCCACTTGGATGTCATCGACGAGCGATGTTCGGGCTTTGCAGAATAGCGCCGGAACCGGGCGCGAGGCGACGGCGTGGTACGCGTCTTCCAGTTTCACGATCGACGTCAATCTTACCGATGGGCAATCGCACGAGGTCGCTCTCTATGCCCTTGACTGGGACTCGTACGCTCGCTCGCAGACTATTACCGTTCGTGACGCGGCGACCGGGACCGTGCTGGATACGAAGACAGTCAGCGGATTCAACGGCGGGCTGTATCTGTCGTGGATGGTCAGTGGACACGTGGTCTTTAACATCACGAACACCGGCCCAACCAACGCCGTCATCAGCGGAATCTTCTTTGGCGGGGCCTCGACGTCGGGGCCGGTCAGCAGCTCTGCATCGTTCGTGAAAGCGGATACGACCACTCAGGGTAGCTGGAGGCCGGGATACGGAACGGCCGGCTACAGCATCGCAGCAGACTCTGCTTCCATCCCGGCGTTTGCAACCTTGAGTATCCCCGCTGCCACGGCGCTTTGGACGTCCTCTACGACGGACGTACGTGCGTTACAGAACGGCACGGGCACGACCCGGATCGCGTCGTGCTGGTTTACCTTCTCGACCTATAGCGTGGACCTGAACCTTACTGACGGCCTGACGCACCAGATCGCGTTGTATGCGCTGGATTGGGACTCGACTACCCGTACGCAAACGATAACGGTCCGGGACGCGCAAACGGGAACGGTGCTGGACACGCGGTCGCTAAGCTCGTTCAGCAACGGCACGTACCTGGTGTGGACAGTGAGCGGGCACGTGGTGATGAACGTGACCAACACGGGTCCGACGAATGCGGTGATCAGCGGGATCTTCTTCGATTGATCAGTTCGCGGCGGCAGCGGTGCGCCCGAAGTCAGGGAAGGTCTTCGCCGCTCCCCGTTCCATCCGATCGGCTACCTTAATGAATGCAGCCAAAAGATCGATGGTGATCAAGTTCATGTCCAGGAGCATGTCCTTCCCGGAATATTTGCGGTAGCAGCAGAACTCACCCTGAACCCGGCCCGAACTACTGGTAAACGAAAGTCCGACGCGCCACGTCATCTGGCCCGGGGCGCGTACGTCGCGCTGAGACCTGTTCCAGGAAAAGGAACCGAGCGTCGCGGTTGTGGCGGACTTGGTGACGGTCAAGTCGAAGGCGTCAAAGCCGCTTTCGCGGGCAGCGACACCGAGTATGGAGCAGAGCGACTGAAAGTCGGAGCAGCTGCCCATCTCGTTCACGGCGCGTCGAATGGGCAGGTTGTTGGCGATCACCTGCTTCTGCTGCAGGGTGCGGCGGGCGATGCGCTGCAGCTCTCCGATCTCGTGGTAACCAAGCTGCTGCACCCCAACCATGACGAAAGCGCCGACGATGATGAGCGCCACGGCAATGCGCGCGGCGTTCGCATGCATCAGGATCATGCTGGCACAGGCGAACAAGGCGGAAACGCCGTAGAGCAGCAGAACAGCGCCGCGGTGCGATAAGCCGCGTTCGATCAACTTGTGATGAATGTGATCGCGGTCGGCGCCGAAGATCGGCCGGCCACTCAGGAAGCGCCGAACGACGGCCAGAACCGTGTCAAGGATAGGAAAACCGAACGAAAGGATCGGAATGGCGACGGCGACCACGGTCGGGGATTTCTGCGAACCGAGGAGAGCCAGCGCGCTCAGCAGAAAGCCGATCAGCAGGCTTCCGCAATCGCCGAGAAAGATCGACGCAGGATGAAAATTGAAGCGGAGAAATCCCAGGGTGGCCCCGCCGAGTGCGAAACCCAGTGTGGCGACTCCAACGTTGCCTCTTGCCATGGCGATCAGAGAAACCACGAGGATGGAAAACAGCCCTGACCCGGCTGCCAGGCCGTCCAATCCATCGATAAGATTGAAAGCGTTGGTGATCAGGACGACCCACACAATCGTGGCCACCAGCGACACGAAGCTACTGAACTGAACGTCGCCAAAAATAGGCGAGAAGCTGGTCACGCCCAAGCCGCCTGCGAACAACATCCAGCCGGCCGCTGCCTGGGCGCCGAACTTTACAAATGCGGGAAGTCCCCTGAAATCGTCATACAGGCCGACGGCGAAAACGAGGAGTGTCGGGGTCAGGATCACCAGGATCGAGTGCCAAGGCAGGTCAAAGTACGAACGCGAGAGCGCTGCCAGACCGAGCACCACCGAGCAGGCGAAGAAAATAGCTACTCCACCGAGCCGGGGAATGGGGGTGGTGTGGATATGGCGATTCGAAGACGGCGCCTGCGCCCAGCCACGCCGGTTGGCGACGCCGCGCACATACCATGTTCCGGCAAGCGAGAGGACGAAACAAACTCCGAAAACAGCTACGTACTGAAAAATCATCTGCCGCTGCTCATGAACGTTTGCATCGTTTACGGATCGCCCGGTGAGCCCGTCTACTCGGGTGAATATAGCACGCGAAATCGTTCTCGGGGCGGCGGGTAATCCCTTAAGCAATGTGTAAGGCTGCAAACTTTTTCAACACATAAATCGACCACGGACGTGACCAGGAAGTACGTCCGGCCAGAAAATCTCTCCAGACCTGCGCTACGCCTGCGGGTTCCAGGACGTCGGACAGTGCTTCATCGCGCAGGAGCACCTGTTCCACTTCGCCGCGCATGGTTTCTGTGAGCCAGTACTGGAACGGAAGCGTAAAACCTTTTTTCGGACGGTACACGGCGTCGGGAGGCAATTCGGGGACGCTCTCTACCAGCAGTGGCTTGGGCTTGTGCTCGTCCAGTTTGCGGTCCGCGTCGATCGCGAACACCAGCTCGACCAACTCATGATCGATCAATGGGACGCGAACTTCCAAGCTGTGCGCCATACTCATGAAGTCGGCGTCGCGCAGCAAGGTGTTTGCCATGTAGTTGTGCAGTTCAAGGTAAGAGGTACGGCTTACAGGGTCCATGTCTCGCGTATGACTCATCATGCTGGCGAGAGTTCCGGGCATGCGATGCTCGCGAAACCACGGGCGCTGCAACAAGCTCTTCCTCAGCGACGAGGCGAACAGACCACGGCCCAGCAGGTAAGGGGTGCCCTGGCCATTACCGAGCAGGAGGTCGGAAAGACGCGCACGCTTATCGGTGGTTCCGGCAAAGGACGGCAGGGTTTTGGCAAGAAGCTTTCGCAGCGTAGCCGGAGCGCGATCCAACATCTGCACCGCCGACTCCAGCCGAGGCATCGTGCGGAAGCTGCTGTAGCCGGCAAAAATCTCGTCGGAGCCAAGACCGGAGAGCGCTACTTTCAAACCGAGGCGGCGGGTTTCTCGCGAGACGATGTAGGAATTTATGCCGTCGATGGTTGGCTGGTCCATGGAGGCGAGACACTCGGGAAGGCTCTCCAGCACGTCCTGTTGCGAGAGCAGCACCTCATGATGATCGGTCTGGAACTTCGTCGCGACCGCACGAGAGAATTCGGCTTCATCCAGGCTTTGTTCGGAGAAGGTAAGCGAAACCGTCTGAAGGTTCTTCTGGCCCTGGCGCGTGAGCAGGGCAACGATCGAACTGGAGTCCACGCCGCCGGAAAGAAAGATGCCGACCGGCACGTCGCTGACGGTGTGACAGAGGACGGCTTCCTCCAAACGGCGGCCGAGAGCGTGCTGGAGGTCATGGGCGTCGAGCTTTTCCCCAGCCAATCGGTCGACATCCCAGTAGCGAGTGATGTCGATCCGCCCCTCATGCCAACTCAAGTAATGGCCCGCCGGCAGGGAACGGACACCGTCGATCAGGGTAAGGGGATCATAGACGGAGCCGAAAGCGAGGTAGTCGTCGAGGGCCTCCGCATTCAACTTGCGGGGGACCGCGCCCGTGGCAGTCAGCGCACGGACTTCGGACGCGAAAAGGAGTTGGCCGTTGTCTTCGAAATAGTAAAAGGGCTTGATACCGAGACGATCACGCGCGGCAAATAACTTCTCGACTCTCGCGTCCCATATGGCGAAGGCGAACATGCCACGGAATTGGTCAACGCACTTTTCGCCCCACCGCGCGTAGGCTTTCAGGATGACTTCGGTGTCGCAGTGGCTTCGGAACTGGACACCATCATGGGCAAGCCGCTCGCGGACCTCCAGATAGTTGTAGATCTCGCCGTTGTAAGTGATCCAATTACCCGTCGCGGGATCGCACATGGGCTGATGCCCGGCTGCGGAGAGGTCGATGATGGACAAACGTCGGTGTCCGAACCAGACCCTGAGGCCAGGAACGCTGGTGGCGATCGCCTGAGATCCCTTATCGTCGGGCCCGCGGTGGGCGATGGCGCACAGTCCTGCCAGCAGCTGATTTTCGCTGAGACGCTCGGCGTGCCCGATATTGCCAATGATGCCGCACATTCGGCGTGTTCGATTCCTATCGCGTTTTCTGGGTTGGCGATGCGGCAGCTGCGATCCGGTCTTCGCCAGCGTGATTACCGCGTATCATTCTTGCTTCCCAGAGTTTTACGACCGTGAACTCCTGGAAGATGCCGTGCATGATGCAGAAGACCAGGCCATGCACACCGTCGAGAAAGCCCAGTCGAAACACGTACATATAGACAAAAAATACGATGGCGCGGCCCGGCAACCGGGGCCAGATGCGCTCCTTGATGAACCTCTTGCGTTCGGCTTGCGATCCGAAAAACTGCGGCTTGATGCCGGAAGCGCTCTCTCCGGCGGTTTGCGCCGCGATCGCCGCATTCGCCGTCGAGTAGCGATTGTGTTTGGCGATCCAGTCGGTCATGCCGTGCAAGTTGACGTGCAGTAAATCGTTCTCGGTGCGCCCGGTAGTGCCACCCACGACGGGGTGCTCATCGACGAGGCGATCTTCGAAACGCGCCTTGCGGTGGCGCACCAGGCGGAGGATCCAGGTCGGATACCAGCCGCAGTGACGGATCCATTTGCCGAAAAAGATCAGGCGATAGCGCATCCAGTAGCCGTCTTTACCGGCGCCATCGCGGTCCACGATATCGGCGATCTCGCGGGCAAGACTGTCGGGCACTCTTTCGTCGGCGTCGAGCAGCAGAAGCCACTCGTTACGGAAGGGTAGATTCTCCAACGCCCAATTTTTCTGCAGGGCGGGGTAGGCAAACTCATGCTCGACAAAACGAACGCCCCACCGGCGGGCGATGTCCGCAGTGCCATCGGTGCTGAATGAATCTACGACAACGACCTCATCCGCCCAATCGACGACGCTGCGCAAGCAGTGATCGAGGTGGATCTCCTCATTGTAAGTGAGGATGAGAACCGAGATGGGGACTTTGGGCATGGCTGTGGAGGATGCGATTATCGCACGGCAGCTGCGGAGTTCCGGAACGCTTGCAGCAATACCGAAACGTGGCGGTCCCAGGTAAAACATCCTCGCACGCGCTCTTGCCCTCGTGCGATCAGGAGCGAACGGAGAGACGCGTCGGCCAGCAACTGGATCAACCGGGTGGCACAGTCCGTGGCGTCGAATGGCGAGAAATAAAGGGCCGCGTCACCGCAGACTTCACGGTTGATCGGCACATCGGCGGCAACAATGGGAATTCCCGCAGCCATGGCCTCGAGTAATGGGTGACCAAAGGACTCCACGACTGAAGGGTAGACCAACACGTCGGCAGCTGAGTACAAATTAGCGATGTCCTCGCCGGGGTTAAGGCGACGAAAATCAACTCTGCCTGCAAGAACAGGGTTGCGGGCAAGTTCCGCCTCCGCGGTACCGGTCATGGTGTGTTCGGCATCGGGACCGGACGGGTCGGCCGTGGTGCGGAAATCGAAATCTATTCCTTTTTCCGCCATGAGTGCGAGCGCAGTCAGCAGGGTCCCAAGGTTCTTGTGCTCGCCGTAAAGCGAAGTGAACAACAGACGCGGGGGGCAATGCAGTTCGCTGGAGCTGCGGCTTCGAAAGCGCTGGACGTAAACGCCATAGTGGTTCACCACACGTTTGGCGGCAGACAAAGGTATGAAGGCGGCCAATTCGGACATCATGGCAGCGCTTGGGGTCATGACGACGTCAGCGGCGAGGGCGGACGCACCGGTCAGCGCCGCGCGAGCGGCATTCGCCAGACGGAGCTTCCAACGCTGTTTTGCCAAAAACCGTCGTTTATAGAGGCGGGAAAAATATAGAGCGTTGCGCACCAACAAAAGCTGACGGCAGGGACACGCAATCATGCCGAGGTTTGCAGTCGAAAACAGGACATCGGCCCTTTCATCGCGAAGCAGCCGGCGCAGCGTCACCTGATCGAACCACAGGCGTTCGAGAAAACCGCGGTGCGCAACGTCGGTTGCGATCACGCGGAATCGGGGTGACAGGTCGCGGAGTTGGTCGGCGCGTTCCGGAGGTACGACAAATACGAATTCATCATCCAGGCCTCGCGACGCGAACTCGCGCGCGATAGCTGCGAGGTACGTGGCGGCGCCGCCCATTTTGGCGGAAACAGCGTTCGAGACAACCTTCACGGGAGCACGTGCCCCTCGCGCGTGCGGTACTTGCGCACTTTCCAAGTACTCACCACGGCTTCTGCAAAACTCCGAAAAAGTTCGCCCTGAACCCGGACAGGACCTCAGTGCGGTTCACCAGCCGCTCATAGGCCATCATCGGATAGAAAAGGACCCTGGAAGAGGCGCCGTAGCTTGGCTCTTTCTCGACCATTCTCAGCACGATCGGATTCAAGCCCGCGACACGGCTGAGCCGGAGTATCGCGGCCCGTGAATTTGAGCGGTAGAACGTCTTATAGGGATCGTGAGAATCGGCGGAAAGACCACGGAGGCGATTCGCTACACTCGAATGGAAGGCGTGCGGCAGAATCCAGGACGCGAAGGCAACATAGTGACAGAGGTTGGGTGTACGGAAGCAGTACGCGCCATCGGGTCGGAGGACACGGGCGACCTCCCGAAAATGTTGTTCGGGATCCTCAAGGTGTTCTAGAACGTAGTTCGAGACGCAGGCGTCGAAGTGTGCGTCGGGAAATGGGAAATTACGACCGTCAAAAACGCGTTTTGAGACCAGTGTCGAATTACTTTCGATGTCGCGATCGACGTCTATTCCAGTAGTGGGACCGATCGTCGCCAGAAAGGTAGAGGTCGGGTTCAGCGGCCCTGAACCGACCTCCAGAATGGATGCTCCCGGCCGTATACGCTCGGAGATCATCTGGTGGAATTCGACGGTGCCGTTTACGAATCCCGGACGCAAGAAGTAATACCGGTCAAACCGGCTGGCCGGGCCGCGGGTCGAATCAGAGGTCCGTGACATCGAGGTCATCGTTGTAGCAATGCCCAGATTTGAGGCTCAGCGTCGGGTCGGTCGTACACGATCATGGTTACACCGCGGACAGCGCGACGGCAGATGTCGTCGCCATTCTCAGCCTCGCCCGGATGTCGTCGATGACGGACTGAATGATTTCATTCAAACCGCGAGAAGGCGAATACCCAAACCATTCACCGGCCTTGGAGATGTCCGGGACGCGCCGGAACATGTCCTCGAACCCGGGGCCGTACGCCTGATCGTAAGGAATATATTCGATGGTGCTGCCGGAACCGCACATAGCGATGACTTTTTCGGCGAGTCCGGTGATCGTGATCTCCGTGGTCGCGCCGAGGTTGAAGATCTCCCCGGCGGTGCGGTCGAGACTGGCACACTTCAGTATGCCGCCGATCACGTCTTCCACGTGTCCGAAGCAGCGAGACTGTTCTCCGGTGCCGAACACCTGGAGCTTCTCGCCCGTAAGCGCCTGCCGGACGAAGGTGGGCAGGACCATACCATACTGGCCGGTTTGACGTGGGCCAGTCGTATTAAACAGGCGCACGATCGTGACCGGCAGACCCTTTTCCTTGAAGTAAGCCAGGGCGAGGAACTCGTCGATGGCTTTGGAACAGGCGTAGCTCCAACGCGAGTTATACGTCGATCCCAGGACGAGATCGTCGGTTTCGGAAAACGGCAGTTTGTTGCTTTTGCCGTACACCTCAGAGGTCGAAGTCACGAGCACACGCTTGCGTTTTTTCGCCGCCAGCTCAAACACAAGCTCAGAGCCCTTCACGTTCGTCTCGATGGTGCGCACGGGCATCTCAACGATACGTCGGACACCCACCGCAGCCGCCAGGTGGAAGACGACGTCGGCCATGTCGACGAGTTCCGCCAGCAACTGACGTTCGAAGATACTGGCTACGTGGCAGGTCAGCGACTTGTTTGTCCTTACGGCGGCAAGATTCTCGATGCTGCCGGTCGAAAGATCGTCGATAACGATCACTTCGTGGCCCGATCGTAGCAGGTGTTCGGTGAGATGGGAGCCGATAAAACCGGCTCCGCCAGTGATCAAGGCTCGCATCAGATCCTCTGTCAGCGGGAAAAATCCATCATAGCATGGGAAAAGTCTTCGCTTTTGCCATGGACGGCGCGTCTTGTAGCAGAGAGCGGATCGTCGATTCCCATCCGGCAAGAGCACCCTCGACCGTCCAGCCGCCGTCGCGAACATGGCGTTGAGCTGCCATTCCCATCCTCGCCGTCCGCTCGGGATTCGAGGCAAGCTCGGTGATCGCCTCGGCCATCGCGGCGGGAGTCGGGTTCGACAACCGGATGCCGGTCTGACCCTCCACGACAAGATCGGAAGCGCTTCCGACATTGGTACTGATGATCCCCGGTAACCCGGCCGACATCGCCTCATTCGCCACCAGCCCCCATGCTTCGTGATCGGATGCGAAGAGGAAGACGTCGCAGGCGGCGACCAGGTCTGCGACCTGGTCGCTGGCGACTGCGCCGACGAACTGGACGAGGTGCCCGATCTTGAGGTCCTCGGACAATTTCCGCAACCGGGGCTCTTCGGGCCCTCCTCCGAGAATGACGAAGGCGAGATTCGAGCGGATGCCGTCCGGTACCAGCGCGATAGCGTGAAGCATCTGGTCAACCCGCTTCAACGGAATGAGGCGCCCGGTAAACAAGACAGTGAACTTGCGGCCCAGATCGAGTCGCGCCCGCAGCTCGGATTTGTGGGCGGCCGCGCGTTCGAACGGAGTCGGGTCGTGGGGATAGGGAACCTTCGGTTGCCCATCCAGAGAGACGCCGCACCAGCGATAGAAGGCGCGATTCTGTCCGCCGATGGGCATGATCCGATCGAACATCCTGAAGTACACGGAGAGCACCAGGCGGTGCACGGTGCGATCCAGCCAGTGCCTCTGGAGGATGTCGTTCAGGTTCGTGTCTGCCCAGTACAGCAGGGAGCGACGGTGCAGCTTGGCCCAGAGCACGGCGCCAATGAGAAGGAATGGGTGATAACCGGCGGTCACTACGGCGCGGGGATCCAACCGCCGCAGCAGTCGCCAAACCTCGGCCATGCTGTTCGTCGTCACGGTGGCGTTGCGCGGGAGGTCGCCGGTCTCGTAACTGCGTTCGGTAGCGGTTGAGCCTTGGAGCTGAACGTAGACGAACTGACAGCGGCCCGGGAATCGCCTCTCGACCTCGCGATGGAATTGACGGACATAATGGGCCGGATACCAGCCGATCCAAGCAATGTCACAGCTGTTACGAGAGGCATCGGATGGGGCCGTGATCGGGGAATGTGAGTCAGTCATTTCGCGCGGCCTTACGAACGCGTTCTCAACACCGGGTTGTGGTTTGACACAAGTGAGTTTCGCCGGACCCTGGAAGTCAGGATCAGCATTCCCGCCCACGCGAAAACGACATAGGCAAAGTAGAACGGGGCATAAAAGCGAAACGCCGCTACCAGGAAAGCGTAGAACAGCCCGATCAGCGACCCCATTGCCGTCTGCCGGTCCACATCGATAGCGCCTAACAGCGAATCGGCAATTCGTGCCAGCAGCCCCATCCAGATCCCGATGAGAATGACGCCGGCCACGCCCCAGTTCATATAGTACTGTCCCGTGATCGAGGGGGTCACGTTGCCCACCCCGCCCCGAACCCAGGCATAATCGTAATATTCCCAGAATGCCATGTCGGGTTTGTTCGGCCAAAAACGCCGCAGGATGAAGTGAGTGAAAAAGAAGGGAGTGGCAGGTTCCATGAAGTAGTTATGGAACCGGGGAACCAGAAATTGCGCGAACAACTGCGGAGTAAAGTTCCCGTATGCGTCCAGGCGCTTGAATTCACTTTCGGCTTCGGGAGTGACTTGCGTCCAGCCACCGGAGCGCATTGCAGTCTGTAACTGGCTGACGACCAGGAGTGCCACTGCAATCAGCACCCACCGAATCGCGCGAGATGGAGAAAGTACACCCTTCATGCGCCGCATCGTCACAACCAGCACCGGCAAGGTAGCGAACATCCAGACGTGCCGTGTCCCGGCTAACGCGAATGGAATGACGGCCAGCAAGGCGATGAACTTGTCCGTCATGCGGCTTCCACGGCGGAAGGCGCGAAGCAGCAGGACGACGGTGGCAAAGATGCCGAACATGGCGAGATAACTGGCGATGGTCGGATCGCGGAACACGGTGTCGTCGCTGCGGGCGGCCAGAAGTGCGCTCGCCGCCCGTCGCACGTCTCCGCCAAAGACCACCACAAACGGCACCACGCTCAGGACGGCCATCCCGTACAGCAGATATTGGCAGGACAGGGATTGCCGATCGATCCTGCTTGCCGCCCATCGCCTTGCGCGCTTCATTCCTGGACGCAAGGCGTAACCAATCAGGATGCAGAACTGGAAGATGGCTACAAACCACAATCCTTGGCGCACAAGGTCGTCTGGCCAGTGACTCCACGGAACAGGGTCGGTACCAGGGAAGTCCTTCAGGGCAAGTCCCAGCACCTCCATCCAATAGGAGACAAACACGGAGGCGATCATCAGGGACTTCCCAGCTTCGCGCGTGCGTAGGGTCTCCACTCCGGTGAAGACCACCAGCGCTCCACCGAGAATTACCAGCGCGATGGATGCCGAATAGAGGTCGATGATGTCGGGCCAGTAACACGAAAAACCGGCAAGGAGCAACGAGCCGGCTGCCAGGCCCCACTGCATGACGGACCCGGAATTCGCCATTGTGACCGGCACGGCGGCTGTCCGCGGCCGGGCTACCGCAGCTCGGTAGTAAGGCGCGGAGACGCCTGTCCTTGCTAGTCCATCAATGTGCGATTGGGGAGTGTCCACGTCAGTTTACAGGGCTGTAGACTCCTAGGTATTATGACACGAACCGCACGGAAATCACCTCGAACCGGTCCGGAGGCTGGCCGAAGTTCTGCGTAAGAACGCGACATACGCGCAACCGGTTTACGACAACGTGGATGCATCACCAAGAGAACTTATGAAAGTTGTCATCCTGGCCGGAGGCTTGGGCACCCGGCTGGCAGAAGAAACCGAGATCAAGCCGAAGCCGATGGTAGAGATCGGCGGACGCCCGATCCTGTGGCACATCATGCGTGGTTACTCGCACTTCGGTTATGACGAGTTCGTCATCGCACTGGGCTACAAGGGCGAGTTGATCAAGCGGTACTTCTGGGAGTATCACCGCTTTCATGGCAGCCTGACGCTGAACATGGGGGACGGCGGTCTTTCGGTGCATGCCAATGAGTGCGAGAAGTGGGTCCTCCACCTGATGGATACCGGTCAGGACACCATGACGGGCGGCCGTGTCAAACGCCTGGCGCCGCTTCTGAAAGACCGGTTCATGTTGACGTACGGGGACGGCGTTTGCAGCGTGGATATTCGCAAGCTGTTGGAATTCCACTCAGCAAAAGGAAAACTTATGACTGTGACGGCGGTCCGCCCGCCCTCCCGCTTCGGGGGCATTGCCCTGGACGGCGACGCAGTCGTGGAATTCACGGAGAAGCCCCAAATCGGCGAAGGCTGGATCAACGGCGGATTCATGGTATGTGAACCCGCAGTGCTCGACTTCATCTCCGGGGATGGCAGCAGTCTTGAAGCGGAGGCGATGGAGGAATTGGCGCGCCAACGCCAGCTCGCAGCTTATCGACATGAAGGTTTCTGGCAGTGCATGGATACCTTGCGTGATGTCCGGCTGTTACAGTCGCAATGGCAGTCGGGTCAACCGCAGTGGAGGGTTTGGGATTAAACAGGAACCATGAGTTCATTCTGGCAAGATCGGCCCGTTCTCGTGACCGGAGCCACCGGACTATTGGGCGGGTGGTTGGTCGAACACTTACGCCAGCAGGGCGCCAAGGTAGTGTGCCTGATTCGCGACTGGGTGCCGGAGTCGAACCTCGTCCGGTCCGGCGCGCTGGACTCGGTCGCTACCGTGCGCGGCGATGTACGCGACCAGGCCACCGTGGAGCGCGTGCTCGGAGAATATGAGATCCGCTCCGTGTTTCACCTGGCGGCACAAACAATCGTCACGATCGCCAATCGCAATCCGGTTTCGACCTTCGAGTCGAACATTGCAGGAACGTGGTCGCTCCTGGAAGGTTGCCGGCGGAGCCCGGTCGTGGAGCAGATTGTGGTCGCTTCGTCCGACAAAGCCTACGGCGAGCAGCAGGAACTGCCGTATCGCGAGGATGCGCCCCTGAAAGGCACGCACCCGTACGATGTGAGCAAGTCCTGCGCCGACCTGATCGCGCAATCGTATTTTGTAACTTATGGTCTGCCGGTAGCAGTTACGCGGTGCGGGAATCTGTTTGGCGGTGGTGATTTGAATTGGAACCGGATCGTCCCTGGGACCATCCGGTCGGTCTTCCGAGGCGAGCGGCCCATCATCCGCTCCGACGGCCAGTTCGTCCGTGATTATTTTTATGTCGAAGACGCTGCCGCCGCTTACGCTCAGCTGGCGGAAAAGATGTCCGCCGACAAAACTCTGCACGGGCAGGCGTTTAACTTTTCCAACGATGAACCCATGACCGTCATCAAGATCGCCGAGAAGGTCCTCAAAGTAATGAACAGCGAGTTGAAGCCGGTCATCAAGAACGAGGCCACCCATGAGATCCGCCGCCAGTACCTGAGTTCGGACAAGGCCCGGCAGCAGCTTGGGTGGCGGCCATTGTTCTCGCCGGAAGACGCGCTGGCGAAAACAGTAGCATGGTATGCGGCACTGTTCGAGGTCCCGCAAAAAGCCGGAGCTGCACGGTAATGGCGGATTTCACTTGCCGGGTCTGCGGCGCCGATCGGCCGATCCTCGTGCTCTCCCTCGGCGAGACGCCTCTGGCCAACGGTCTGCTTTTGCGCGAGCAACTGGAACAGCCGGAATCAAAGTTTCCGCTCGACCTGGTGTTCTGCCCAAAATGTTCCTTGGTGCAAATCACCGAGACGGTGCCGCCGGAGATCCTCTTTCGCGAATATCTGTACTTTTCGTCCTTCTCCGATGCCATGTTGCGGCATGCGACTGATCTGACCACAGGTCTCGCCGGCGAACGCAGGCTGGGCGCGAGCAGTCTGGTGGTGGAGATCGCCAGCAATGATGGCTATCTCCTGCGCAACTACGTCGAGCGCGGAATCCCTGTGTTGGGTGTCGAACCGGCGCGGAATATCGCGAAGGTCGCAAGCGAACGTGGAGTCCGGACGGTGGCGGAGTTCTTCAACCACGATACTGCCCGGGCGCTAGGCACCCAGTACGGACTCGCCGACGTGATCCATGCCAACAACGTCCTGGCGCATGTCGCGGACTTGCATGGAGTTGTGCAAGGAATCAAGGAACTGCTGAAGCACGATGGGGTCGCGGTGATTGAGGCTCCGTACGTCGCCGACCTGATCGACGCGTGCGAGTTCGACACCATTTATCACGAGCATCTGTGCTATTTCTCCGTCACTGCGCTCCAGGAACTTTTCACCACGCATGGCCTGGCTTTGCAGCGGGTAGGTCGGGTCCCGATCCACGGCGGTTCGTTGCGGCTCACGGTCGCTCATGCCGGTACGACCGAAGCTGATGCATCGGTGCGCGAGATGTTGGAATATGAGCAGAAGCGCGGGTTGACGAAGGCCGAGACATACATCGAGTTTGCCGCGAAGGTGGAGAATGTTAAGCAGGATCTGTGCAGGCTCTTAGATGGCCTCAAGTCGAAAGGCAAACGTCTGGCAGCGTACGGCGCCTCCGCGAAAGGGAGCACGTTGCTGAATTATTGCGGCATCGGAGGTGGCATGCTCGATTTTGTGGTCGATCGCAGCACGTACAAGCAGGGCCGGTTCACGCCTGGGACGCATCTGCCCATACTCGCCGCGGAAGCGCTGCTCTCGGAGAAGCCGGATTACGTGCTCCTTCTGACGTGGAACTTTGCCGAAGAGATCCTTCGCCAGCAGGCGGAGTATCGCTACCGCGGCGGGAAATTCATCGTACCAGTCCCGGAGCCGCGCGTCGTATCCTGATGCTTCAGTAACAGGAGAGTAGTGCTTGAACGCCACGCCTCGATTCTCATTAGTGATCCCGACCCGCAACCGCGCGCATCTCGTGGTGAATGCGATCCAAACGGCCCTGGACCAGAAATGGGGGGGAGATTACGAAATCATAGTCAGTGACAACGATTCGCAGGACGGCACACCGGACGCCGTTCGTCCCTTTATTGGCGGAAAATTGAGGTACTACCGCACCGACCGGACGCTCGGCATGCCCGACAGCTGGGAATTTGCCATAAGCCACGTACGCGGCGAATGGGTCCACATCTTTGCGGATGACAACGTCGTCTCCTCGCACCTGCTCCAGATGGTAGACAATGCTGCCGAACAAACGAAAACGAAATCAGTGACGTGGCGGTATTTCAACTATCACAGTGAGCGTTCGCGTTACCCCGAACGGCGCAACAGTTACATGGTCCACGGTTTTACGCGTAACGCGAAGGTCTTCGATTCCAGCGAAGGGTTGCGAAACCTGTATTCGTTCCGGCCGGACATAACCTTGCCGAAAATGCTGAACTCGTTCTGCCACCGCAGCATCATCGAGCGTATTCGAGGCAAATTGGGCCGTTTCTTCCACCCGCCCGCGCCGGACTTCACCGCCTGTTGCGGAATCCTGGCGAGCATCGACCGGTTCGCTTTCGTGGATGCTCCTCTCGGTCTCTCATCGAGCGTGGAGACCAGTCCGCATGCGTCACAGCCAAACTTCACCCGTTTCAAACAGGAGCTGCGAGAGCAAAGCTCCAGCCAGTATCTGCCGTTCCAATTCGAAGACATCGGGCCGTGGAACATCATTGCGGAATCGATCGCGCACATGAAGGCACTGTTGAAAGACGATTTGAAAGACATCGAAATCGATATCGAAGCGTTCGTGATCGATTGCTATGCGCAAATGGCGACGTACAAGGGATGGAGCGATCTGCCCCGCCAGCGCGCGGTACTCGATGGCTTTGTCGAAGAGCAGCCGAGCGAGGTTCGTTCCCGGATACGGTCGCGGACGCGACGCCAAATCTTCCGGGAAGCCATGTACGGCAAGGTCAGCGAAGCAATCCTCGATTCGCCACGTTGGCTGAAGACTCGTGCGCTCCTGGATCTCTCGGAAAAGCGAGCTGGCCGGCGAATCATCAGCGGCGCGAAGAACGGGTTTGATTCCAATCTGGGCGCCATGCGCGATCTTGACCGGCATTTTCTGAGTTTCGCGAGGGCCGCAAAAGCGGCGGAAACGGTCGCGCCCTGAGCGAATCGAGCCTACCGACCGCCATCAATAGCGGCAGCTTTTTCCGGCACCGGCGACGTCGATAGCCGCTGGCACACTTCTGCCGCGCCCAACTGCATGCCACCGGCGTTCCAGTGGGTGTCATCACGCCAGTAGAGGTATTGATGTTTTGCGACCGCCGCTTCCGCAGCGGCATGGAACGTGGCTTCGAGGTTCACGACGGGGAGCCCAGCGTGAACTAGTCCTGCGGTCAACTCGGACATGAATCGGCCGCTATTCGTGGGGGGCGCGGCGTGGGTGAAAAAAGGCCGGTACGTCGAATACTTGTTGGGCACAAGCACCACTGCGAGATGAAGATCGTCGGCGCGAAGTTGTTCGTCAAGCCACTGGAAATAGGACAGCCACTCGCGCGCGGACCGCTCCGGGTCGGGAAATTGTGTTAGTTCGTCGTGCGCAAAGATCAGCCGATCGTTATTCGTCAGCTCACGAACCACGACGTTTGCCGAAAAGGTGTTCGGCAGGAACGTACCATTCTGCACAGCTCTTTCGATACCGCGGCTGACCGCCTGTAGCGGCGAAGCGCCCAGCGGCGCCATTGGAATCAAGATCTGCTGAAATCGCTTCGGCCCGATGGTTTCAATCAGGCGACCGTGCCAGCCATGCGCGCCCTCGATAGTGTGGTCGGGAGGCGGTCCGATCCCGTTGCGCTCGACCATCTCAAATATCACCGTTCCGCGGCGGAGGCCGATCCGATTAGCGGTATCCAGGATATGGCCGAGCCGTAAAGGCTGGTGATCGCCGGCGTTGTAGTAATACCCGCCGCAATACTGGCTCAACCGGGAGGAGAATGTCTCCGACGCCGGCACTTCGCTGCTAATAGCAAAGGAATCTCCCACCACCATGCCGCTATACCGGGGCACGGGATTGGCGGGAACGTTATGAAACCCGCTCTGGTCCGTCCACAAATCTTCGTGGCGCACCTCGCGTAAAGAAGGCAAGTTCCCCATGCCGGCAAGGTCCCCGTAGGCACCATCGTTCACATAATGCCGATTCGGCTGGAAGGGGCCATCGACCGTCGGATAGCGGCGGAAAAGCGCTTCAAAGGCGCGAAACGCGAACCAGTCGGTCGGCATCAGCCGCAACGCCATATCTGCCAGGAACAGCACCAGCATGAGGCGAGGCAGAATGTATCCGAGTTTGAAGGTGCTCTTCATGCGCCAGCGTCAGAATTGGAAATACAGGAACGGACTGCCCTTGGATCCCGCGACCGATATGAGACACAGGATGTAACCGGCAGCAATTGCGCCCACTGCCCAAGGTCTCCAGGAGTGTTTCATCTCGAACGTGTTCGGAGCAAAATGCGCGATCGGGATGGCGACACCTAGTGCCAGGAAGAGCCCATAGCTGCCCACGAGCGCCGGCCCGGACTGCATCGTGAACATCCGATGCAACAGGGTCCCAGCCATCGAAAACGATTCGGCGCGGAAGAATACCCAGCCGATAACGACCAGAAAGAACGTGAAGACGCGGCGGAAGGTAAGGTTCAGGCGGTCCCATTGCTCGCCAAAGGCCTTGTAGAAGGACAGCAGCGCGCCGTGGTACGCACCCCAAAACACGAACGTCCAACTGGCGCCGTGCCACAGGCCTCCCAGCAACATCGTGATCATCAGGTTGCGATAGGCCTTCCATTCTCCGTACCGGTTCCCGCCGAGAGGAATATAGAGATAATCGCGGAGACACGTGGAAAGTGAAATGTGCCAGCGCCGCCAGAAATCGGATGGATCAGTCGCCTTATAGGGCGAGTTGAAATTCTGCGGCAGCCGGATGCCGAACATGTGGCCGAGCCCAACCGCCATATCGCTATAGCCGGAGAAATCGAAGTAGAGCTGGTACGTGTAGCCGAGAACGCATAGCCAGGCATTCAGGGTCGACAGAGTGGAATATTGCGCCAGGGCCGGGTTGATAACGGCAGCGATCGTGTCGGCAATCAGGACCTTCTTCATGAGCCCGATGGCAAAGAACGACCAGCCTGTATCCAGGCTGCGGGTCCGGTCGGCATGATCGAGATTCTCCAGGTCCTTCTCCACCTGGCGGAAGCGGACGATCGGGCCGGCAACGAGTTGTGAGAACAACGATACGTAACAGGCGAACTCAAAGAAGTTACGGGTCGGCTTCACCACGCCGCGGTAGCTGTCCACGATGTAGGTAATGGTGTGGAACGTATAAAAGGAGATCCCGATCGGCAGCACGATGTCGACCGTGTGCAGTTGCAGGGGACGATGGAGCCAACGGGACACGCCCGCGACCGTTAAAATCCCAAAATTGAAGTACTTGAAGAACCCTAGCAACAGCAGGTCAATGGTGATGGGCAGGACCAGGCACAGCTTGCGCCGCCGCGGATCGTCCCATCGAAGCATCCCCAATCCGGCGGTATAACTGACCAGTGTCGAGAACGCCATCAGTGCGCAGAACTTGTAATTCCAAGTCCCGTAAAAGACATAGCCAGTGATCGTCAGCCAGACGTACCGCCCCTGCTTGCTGGTGAGCCGCCAGAAGACCAGATACGTAATCGGCAGGAAGCCAAAAAGGAAAATGAGGCTATTGAACAGCATCGGGCAAGGAGAAGACTCGCGAAGTATAGCACGCGGGAATAGGGCGACCCGATGGGGTCCGAACGTCAGCAGGTAGGCCTTTAACCTTAGCACCATCGCCGCGACATGGAACCGTTAATGAAATGCTTGGCACATAGTCGCAAAAACCTGCACATTTGCGTTGAGTGGTTGCTCCCATGCGGTGCAGGTCCAATCGGGATTACGTAGAATGAGTAACTTAGGTATTTCGTCCTACCACTTTTAGGAACCCGAAGATGGTCAGGGGATTGCTCTAGCAAGGGTGGGGAGTGAATATGAACCGACGCATCAAATACACAGTAGCGGCTCTGACGTTGCTTCTCTGCTTGCCTGCGTTTGCGGAATCGCAAACCTATTCCAACTATTCAGATTGGGCGGCACGTTCGACGTCCCTGACGTCCGTCAACCTGAACAGCTTGGCTCCGGCGGGCGGTTACTCGTCCATGGGGTATTCGTTTACCGCAAACGGAGCGAATTTTTCTTCGCCGGACGGCGGCCTGTACGTAGTCGACCCGCAATTCAATCCCAGCACCTACACGGATTGGCATACGGGATTGACGCTGCTGCAGGTGAACTGGGGAACGCTGAACGTCAACTTCAGCGCGTCAACGTCAGCGTCGTTCTACCTGAATTCAATCCCCGGTTACGGCAACAGCTTCGTGGTGTCGTTCCTGAGCGGCGGTTCGGTGCTGGATTCGTACGCGGTCAACCCGGATGGTTATCCGACGGCGACGTTCTTCGGGTACACCTCGTCGAACTCCTTTGATTCGATCCGGATCACCCCCGACGGCTCGTACACCCTGTTCAGCGGCCTGAACTATGGTCAGGATCCGCCTTCGAACGACTCCATTACTACTCCCGAGCCCGCTTCGCTTATGTTGCTGGGCAGCGGATTGGCTGCGGTGGCGTTCCGTAAGCGCAAGAAATAACATCGGCTGGATTTCGAACCCAGAGCCCCTCGCCATGCGAGGGGCTTCTTATTTCGTGCTCTGGCGCAGAATGCCGGACAGCACATCGATGTACTCATGGGCCGTCGCTCGACGGGACATCGCGCTCACGATGTACCGTCTTCCATTACTGCCATAGTGCTTGCGCAGCCCGGCGTTTGCGGCGAGCTTGCCGATCGCGTCTACCAGGTCTTCGAGGTTTTCCGGACGAATGACGATCCCGCCGTTGGCGGCGTTCAGGATTTCGGCAGCCTGCCCATGCACGCCGAGTACTACGGGACGGCCGCAGCTCATCATTTCCAGCATCTTCGTTGGAATCACGGTCCGAAAAACCGGTGTGTCTTTCAACAGGACCAGGCAGACATCCGAAGCCGCGAGTAAGGCGGGCACACGTTCGCGCGCCTGCTGGTCCATAAAAATGAGGTTTGACAATCCGCGATTTGTCGCGGCTCGCGTCAACTTCTCCTTTTCGGCGCCTTCACCGACCAGCAGAAACCGGATCTCCGGAGCCTTGCTCTTGAAGTGCGCGGCGGCATCGAGGAGCAATTCAAGACCGTGCGCATTGCCCATGGTGCCGATGTAGGAGACCAGAAGCTCGTCTTTGAGGCCAAGCGAAGCGCGGACATTGCCGTCGGCGGAAGGCGAAAACAAGTCAGTCTCCACCCCATTCGAGACCACCGAGATCTTCGTTTCGGGAACATGCCAGTCCTCGATCAGGCGCTCGCGAAAAGCGGCTGTGACCACAACGATGTGCGCCGCATGTCGATATAGGAAGCCGGCGATGCGACCGAGCACACGCATCATCGGCGAGCGCTCGTTAGCGACGCCGACCGCCTGCAGCGACTCGGGCCACAGGTCGCGCACTTCAAATACCAGCGGAACGCCTTTTATTCGGCTGATCCACCACCCGGCCAAGCCGCACAGCAATTGCGGCGAGGTTGCGATCACGATATCGGGCCGGCCGCCGACGAACGATCCGGTAAAGGAGGCTGAGGCAGCGAACGAACAATAATTACGCACTCGTTCATGCGACTTGCGGTTCGGGAGCGGCCATAACCAGGTCCGGACTACGCGCACGCCACGGAATGTCTCGCGTTCGACAAGCCGCCACAAACGTTTGCGGTATTCCGGAGGCACGATGCCGGTGGGATGATTGGGAAATCCAGTGAGGACGGTGACGTCATGCCCACCTTCCGCCCAATGCCGCGCCAACTCGGAAACTCTGGCGGACGGAGCCCCCATCTCGGGAGGGAAATACTGGCTGATGTACCAGATCTTCACCGGGTGACGTCCGCCTGCGGCTTGCGCGCTCGAATGAGGACGAAGAGGCCGAAGCGGTTCCCGAGCGCACGCATCACTCGACGCGGGTACAAGCTCCACGCCAGCTTGTAAATCGGATTGCGATACTTCGCCGAGGGCTGGTTGAGTAACAAGTCTCCTGGGCTTAACTCTCGAGTGAGTGTGACGTCGGAGAACGCGCCAAACAGCTGCCGCGTCTCCGGATCGGAGTATGTCTTTGTGCCGGGGCTTTCCAGGTGATCGAAGGTTACGGAATTCAGGGAACGCCAAGGCTTTCCGGCAAACAATCCGTAGCGGACCCACAGCATCATCGCGACCCAACTGGGCCGCGCATAGATCATGATGCGGGCCTCGCCTCCGGGACGAAGCACGCGGAAAACTTCGCCTATCGCATCCGATGTATTCGGTGTGTGATGGAGGACACCCCACGAGTACACGATGTCGAAAGTATTCTCCGCAAACGGCAGACCTTCGGCATCGGCGACTCGCAGATCGGGTTGGAACCCTTCCAACGCACACCGGCGGCGTGTCGCGTCGATGGCAGCCTGGGTCAAGTCGACACCGGTACCTTGAGCACCGGCACGGCACCACTGGATGAAGTCGGCGCCCAATCCGACTCCGATCTCCAGTACCCGTTTGCTGGTAGAGGCCTTGAAATCCGCAAATGCCGGAATATAGGGCTCAAGGGAATAGCGGGCCTGCGCCTGCTGCGCAAAGCGTTCCTGCTCTTCCGTGCCGGACATGTAGCGGGTGCCGCAGGATTCCTGCTCCCAGAAATCGCGTACCGCGTCCTTGAGTTCCCTGGTCATGATTCAGGATTCAATAGTACACAAGCTTGAACACCGCCTTGTAAGCCAGGGCGACGTTTCGATTCACTGCTTTGCTGGCGTAGGCGGCCCATCGATCGGCGAACTCGGCGAAGATCTTGTCACCGGTCAGCCGCGCCATGATCCGTAGTTGGACGATGTGCAGCGAGTGATAGAAGGGGCTTGCCAGCATTTTCATTCGCGTACCCGATTGCTCGTAGAGCGACCAATACCCGGTATCGAACGTGGCGAGATTGCGGACCAGCGTTGCCGTGCAGCGGTCAAAGAGCCGCCGCGCGTCTTGGTCAGCCGTGCAGAGCCACAGGTCGTACACGCCCCAGAGCGCCCACATGAAACCGTTCAGGATGTGCGTCGGCGGGGAGACGATGTACTCCTCCAGCCAGATGTCGCCGTGTTCGTCTTGAAACGCCACGCCACCTTCTTCGACACTCCGCAACATCGGTACAAAAGCGCGCCGCGCCGCCTCGAGATACTCTGTCTTGCCGCTGTCGGCATACGCGCGCACGAGGAGGGAAATGCCCTGTCCTTGCGCCAGTCCCGAATACCACGGCGCTTTCAGCGGCGTGCGGTAATCCCAGTCAAAGTGATGGTTCCAGACCCATAACCCGTTTCGGTTTTGTTCCAAGGAAGCGGCCAGCCAGTCGGCAATGCGCAGATACTTTTCGCGCCTGGTACTATCCCCCGAATTTTGCCACAGGTTGTAATTACCCAACCCATATTGCGCGATGGCGATCGGGTTGTACTGCAGGCCGATAGCGCCGTGGTAATCAAGCTGAGGAATGCCGTTGGCGTCGAACGTACCGCTGTAATCCGCCTTCGCCGCGAACAGCATGTAGTAGGGGCCGAGTTTGTCCGCCGATGCAGCGGGATTTTCCGCTGGCAGCTCGTGCCAGAACGTGAGGTGGCTCTTGTCGTTGGTCAGGTAGGCGCGGAAGATGCGCCGGTAATAGTTCAGCCGCGTGCGCGTCGACACATCGTCACCCGTTCGGGGTACCGACGAGCGCTGCGGGCGCGTCGGTGCCCAGGCTCTGAACGGCGAGCAGCATGGCTTCGGTCGTCGCGTAGAGATCGGCGAAAGGGATTGGCGACGGTCCGCCTTTCAGCACGGCTGACACGAAGGCCTCGCATTCGGCGGCGTGGCCCTTGTCCTGTGAGAACCGCGCCTTCTCCTTGCGGTGTGAACGTCCGTCGCTGAGTTCCACTTCCCGGAAGTCGTCCAGGACGGCGCTGCGTCCGCCGCCGTGTACTTCCACGCGTTCCTTGCCCAGCAGTTTGTCGCCGGCGGCGATGTAGGTGACCACGGCAATGCTGCCGTTCGGGTAGCGGAGCGTGAGAACTACATTGTCCTGGCGGTAGATGCCATGGTCGGGCAGCGCCTCGGCCGATACCGAAACCGGATTTTCGCCGATCATCCAACCGGAAAAATCGACGAAATGGCACGCCTCGCCGATGATCCTCCCGCCCTGTTCCGGGTGCTGCGTCCAGTGCTCTAGAGGAATGCGTCCGGCGTTGGCCCGATACTGGACCATAAGCGGCTCCTGCACCGGACGAAAGAATTCCTTCATCCTTTGCGCCAATGGAGCGAACCGCCGGTTGAATCCGACCATCAGCATGCGCCCGCTAGATTGCGCCGCCGCCGCCACCGCCCGCAATTCATCTTCGCGGATGGCGAGCGGCTTTTCCACGAAAACGTGCTTTCCCGCTTCCAGAGCGGCGATCACCTGTCGCGCGTGCGAATCATGGCGAGTGGCGATCACGACTGCGTCAACGGCGGGATCGTCGAGGATTTCCTTTTCGCTTGTCGCGCAATAACGGAAGCCGAACTTGTCGCCGACATGGCGCGCGCTCGCGCCCGAGCCTGCGCAGATGCCCGCCAACTGCACTGAGGGCAAGTGCTTGAGCGCGGGCAGGAGCACGGCGTTCGCAAAATTCCCCGCGCCAATGACGCCGATCCGTACTGTCTCTGCCGTTTTCGCCGCCACAGCGGGTGCAAGATCGACGCGTGTCTTCATCGGCGCGTCCGCGGGATAGGCGATCACAACGCCGAGGAACGGTGCGCCAGTCTCGCCGGAGATCAGGTCGTACGCTTCGGTGGCGCGATCGATCGGGAAACGATGCGATATAAGCGGAAGCACCTGCACACGCGACGAGGCAAGCAACTCGAGGAAGGCTTGCATGTTGCGCGTCTCGGTCCAGCGCACGTATGCGGCAGGATAGTCGTGTCCCAGTTCCTCGAATTCCGGATCGTAGCGGCCCGGGCCATAGGAGCGGGATATGCGGAAATCAAGTTCCTTGTCGAAATAAAGGCGGCGGGGGATGTTGGTGCCGACCAGCCCGGCGGCGACAACGCGTCCCTTCAATCGAGCGGCCTCACCGGCCAGCGTCACGGGAGCATCCGAATCAGTAGCGGCCGTAATGAGAACGACGTCTGCGCCTCGCCCGCTGGTCGCTTGTGCAATCAGGTTCTTGAACGTGCTTTCGTCAGCCGTAGCGGAGCAGCCCAGTTGTTCCGCAAGTCCGCAACGCTGCTGATTGGGATCGATGCCGACCACTTTACAGCCGGCGGCATGAGCGATCTGCGCGGTGACCAACCCGATCAATCCCAGTCCTATGACGGCAACCGTTTCTCCGAGTGTCGGTTCCGCCAGGCGAAAGGCATGCAGCGCGATGGCGCCGATGGCGGTGAACGCCGCCTCTTCGAAGGTGACCTCGCGTTCGCCTTGCGGAACGTGGGCAACAAGATTGCGGGGTACGACGATGAATTCCGCGTGCACCGCGTAACCCGCGCCGGCGCAGGCGACGCGATCGCCGGGCGCGAACTCCGACACGCCCTCGCCCACGGCAACGACAATCCCTGCCGCGCTATAGCCGAGTGACTGTGGCCGGTCCAGTCGATTCAATGCCGCGCCGACCGCGTTGGCTACGCCTTCGGCCTTTGCTTTCGTGACCACCTGCCGGACCAGGTCCGGACGCGAGCGCGCTTTTTGCAAGAGGCTCTTGCCCGCGAAATCCATCGCCATCTTTTCCGTGCCCGACGACACCAATGACGCGGCCGTACGCACCAGTACCTGCCCGGGACCGGGCTGCGGAACGGGGACTTCGGCAAGCCGCCGAGCGCCATTGCGAGCTGATTGCAGAAACTGTTTCATTCAAAAGGGCAGCGCCAGGATCGCACTCCCGCAACCGTCGAATGTCGAGGATTTCGCTGCGAGTCCCCTCAATTTACCACAGCTACACGGCCCGAAGTCGCGCTTGGCGTGGTGGTGAGGGGCGGCGAATGATCGAGAAAAGCTTCGGCCCAGAGTTCGAAAGTAAGGAGTTGCCAGATCTGGCTCGACCAGTCCTGTTGCCCTTTACGGTGCTGCTCGAGGATGCGCCCCACAGCCGCCGGCCGGAAGATCCCGCGGCGACTGAGGCGGTCGGGGGAGAGCAGGTCCCCAACCATGTCGCGAAGATCGTGCGCGAGCCAGTAGTCCACGGGCGCTGCGAACGCGGCCTTGGGCTGGTGCAGCACTTCGTCGGGCACGATCCCCTGCATGGCCCGCCGAAGGATGTACTTCGTCGTCGGGGAAAAACGGCCGTTCAACTTCAGCCGAGGCGGGATTTCCTGCGCGGCAAATTCCGCGAGCTCGCGATCCAGGAACGGAACGCGCGCCTCGACAGAACTGGCCATGCTCATCTTGTCGTTGTAGACGAGGTTCAGGCTCGCCATGAAGACTTTGGTGTCGAGGTACAGCATCTGGTTCAGGAAATCATAATCGCCGGCGGCTACGAAGTGTTCGCGATGCCGAGCCCATGGTTCGAATGTCTCCAAACCGCGCGACACATCCGGCTCGCAGACTTCGGCGATCAACGCGGGCGCCATATAGGTCGAGTTCATGATGAAGGCGTCCTGCGCTGACATCGACGCGCTTCGCGCCATTTTCTTGCTGAGCCGGACGAGCGATTTCAAACGGCTACCTCGGTTCGACGGAACACGCGACACGGCTGCCTCGGCAGTGCGGCGCAACGGTCCCGGAACATGGCGGTACATGCTGGCCCATCCAGCAGCGACGTGCTTGCGATAGCCGGCAAACAACTCATCTCCGCCGACACCCGAAAGCAGGACGGTGACGTCCTTGCGAGCCTCGCGCGAGACGAGGTACGCCGCAATGAGAGCCGGGTCCGCCGAGGGCTCGTCCATGTGCCAGACGAGTTTCGGCAAGAGGTTGATCACGTCCGGTTCTACGACCAGCTCGTGGTGGTCGCAGCCGTAGCGAGTGGCGAGTCGCTTGGCGACCGCAGGGTCATCGAGGATTTCGCCGACACGATAACGCTCGGGGAAGGTGATCGTGTATGTGCGCACCGGCTCTTTGCTCAATTTCGCCATCAACGCGACGATACTGCTGGAATCCATGCCGGCGCTGAGGAATGCGCCGATCGGCACATCGCTGATCATCTGTGACTGCACTGCGCGAGTGAGCCGCTCGCGCACTTCGTCGATCAAATCATCTTCGCTGCGCGCGTATGTCTCACCCTGCTTCTGGAAGCGGAGATCCCAGTATTGGTGTACCTGAAGCGCACCGTCGCGCCAGATGGCGTAATGACCGGCGGGTAGTTTGCGAACTCCGCGAAACGCAGTGCCTGGGTCGGGCACCCACAAGAATGTCAGGTAGTGCAGCAGGCCCTGGGGATCGATCTCGGCCCGCATGCCGGGCAATTCCAACACGGCCTTGATCTCCGACGCGAATGCCAGGCGTCCGCCCTGCTCGACATAGTAAAGCGGCTTGACGCCAAAATGGTCGCGGGCCAGGAACAGGGTGGGACGATTACCGCGCAGATCGTAGATTGCGATGGCGAACATCCCATTCAGCCGGTTCAGCATGCAGGGGCCGTGCTTCTCGTACAGCCGCAATACGACTTCTGTATCCGTATGCGAGCGGAACCGCACGCCGTGCGATTCGAGTTCCTGGCGCAGGGCAGGGAAGTTGTAGATCTCTCCGTTGTAGGTGATCCACAGCTTGCCGTCCTCGGTGCTCATGGGCATGTGACCGGCTTGCGAGAGGTCCTGGATAGCGAGTCGCCTCGAGGCAAGAGAAAGGAATGTGCCGTCGGAAAGCGTCGTGTCCCACGTGCCGCCGTCATCGGGACCACGGTGAAACTGTACCTGCGCCATCCGCTCGACGCTGGCACGGTCGCCCCAATTGTACGTACCGCCTATGCCGCACATCGGATCAGACCCGTTTCACAAGGTGGGAACACACTCTCCACAGATTATTCGGCCTCGCGCAACTGCAAGCTGTCGAGCCAGAAGTCGCCGCGGAATTCGTTGGCGGCAGGTACAGCGAGGACCTTCACGACGACTGCGTGCGTCGACGCTCCAGTCTGAAAAGCATGCGATTCCTGACGCCATGCTGTTGCCTCACGCAGATCATCGGTTTGCGCCAACACCGCATTATTGGCCGCATCGACCACGGTCACACGCGGTCCGGAGGCGCCTTCGATCGATCCCCGAAAGAACCCGGAGAATACGTACTTGCGGTTCGGTTCCACAGGAACAACCTGGGTGACACCGGCATCCTGGCCGGCTGCGAGACTCGAGAGGGGAAAACGGATCAGCAACGAGCGCCGTCCGGCGTTGAACTGCGTCGGATCCAACTCGAGCGAGATGCCGTTACCGGGCAGGCGGAAGTGCCAATCGAGCCCCGTATTCAGCACATCGAGATCAAATCCACCATTCACCAGCAGGTTCCCGTCCTTGTGCTGGTAGGGCAGCAATTCTTCATTGCGTTCGGCGATTGCGTCCCAAGCCAGCCGCGCCTGTGCCGGGTTTCGGTCTGCAAGGTAATCGACGTAGTCCAACGCGGGCTTGAGCGCGAAAGGTTTTTGCAATCCCAACATGCGCCGCCAAGCCACGGCCGCTGGTTCGGCTGCATCGCCACTCTCCAGCACGCCGATAAACTCCAGGCACAGATTGGGGTCGTTGCCGAGTCTCGGGAGGACCTTGTTCACGTCGTGCGTGGCGCGCCAGGCAAGCGACAGGGCGTCCGCTCGACGCGACGTATCGTGCGCAATGACTCTCTCCAGCAGATCCAGTCCGCCGTCGACGTCACCGTCGGCGATTCGATACAGCCCCGCAGCCCATGCGACTCCCGGCCGCTGTGGCTCTACCTTGAGCGCCTCCGCCAGCGCAGCCGCCCTCGGCTCCGCCACATCCAGCAATTCGTAGATGTTTGCCAGGGCCAGCCAATATGACGCGGCACGGGGATTCAGTTCCACGGCTTTGCGCAGGTTCTTTTCTGCCGCCGACCAGTCAGTTTGCACGTAGCTGAGCTGCAGCCCCCGGAGGTAGTAGAAGTCGGCATTACCTGGCTGGTAACGGATCGCGCTCTCGAAGTCCTGCCTGGCAGCAGCTCGTTCAGCAAGCTCGTTGCGAACAGCCGAGACAAGCAAAGGCGATAGGACGAGCAGGCACCCCGCCAACAGGATGGCCTTGTGATGCCTGGACGGCAGCGGGATAGACAATCTCGGGCCCGGACTCGTGCGCATGAGCCTCGGTCGTGAAACAACCGTCACAGAGCCGATGTTGTCCCGCACGTGGTCCGTCTCCCACTATCCTTCGTGATAGTAACCGTAGTATTTGGAGCCGTAGTAGGAATAATGCCCGACGGAGTTCAGGTCAACGTCGTTGATCACGAGCCCAAGCACGCGCGCGCTAACGCTGCTCAACAACTGGTTGGCTCGTTGCAGCGCTCCCTTGGGCGTGACTCCCGAACGCATCACGAGTAGAACGCAATCCGATACCGTCGACAGCAGCACACCATCGGTGACCGATAGCACGGGCGGCGTGTCGATGATGACGTGGTCATACTCAGCGCGCCATTTCGTGAGCAAGGCGCGCATTCGCTCGGAGCCGATCAGTTCCGCGGGCCTGACCGGAGGAGGACCAGCAGGTAGGACCGACAAGTTCGGAACGTCGGGCCAACCCTGGACTGCGGTCTCGCTCGAAGTAGTCGCGAGCTGGGTGCTTAATCCGGTTTCGGAACGCAACCCGAGGTGCCGGGCGACGCTCGGACGACGCATGTCCGCGTCGACCAATAAGACGCGCCCGCCGTTCTGGGCAAGCACGATGGCGGTGTTGATGGAAATCGAGGTTTTGCCTTCCTGCGGCAGCGCACTCGTGACCACGATCACTCTCGGCGGCGCCCCGGCGCCGGAGAGCAGCACCGATGTACGCAGAGCGCGAAAAGCCTCGGCATTTTCGGACTTCGGCTTGACATGCGAAACCAGGGCGATCCGCCCGCCTTCGGGACCGCTGGTCAGCTTATGGTTATTTCCGTCGCCGAGCGCCTGTTTGACCCGGCCGGCTCGGGCGAGCCGCATGTTGGGAATGACGGCCACCGCCGGCAATCCTGTCATGCGCTCGGCCTGCTCCGATGTGCCCACGGTATTGTCCAGCGTTTCGGTAACGAAAGCCATCGCGACGCCGAGCGTCAATCCCACGAGCAGACCCACGATCAGATTCTGCGGGACGTTCGGCTTCACCGGCTTGTTCGGCACCTGGGCGACGTCGACGACGCGGATGTTATTGGATTTCAGCCCCGCCGCTACGCTGGCTTCCTTCAGCTTTGCGAGGAGGTTGTCGTAAAGCTGCCGCGTCGAATCCGCATCGCGCTTCAGGATGTTGTATTCGATATTCTTTTCGTTGAGGCGGTTCGCGTCCTCTTTCTGGTCTTCGAGCGCCTTGTGGAGCATTCGCTCCCGCTCCGCGGCGGCACGATATTCCTGCTCAAAGCGCTGGCCGATGCGGTTGCTTTCGGTCTGGATCGATTTGTTGACTTGCGCAATCTGCGCGTCGACGGCCTGAACTTGCGGGTGAGACCTGCCGTAGCGGATATTCAGTTCGGTCAGTTTCGACGCCAGCTCGTTGCGTTGCTCGACCAGATGTTCCAGCACGCCGGTGCCGTCGTTCTTTGCTAGCAGTTCGGGCGAGTTCGACCGGCTCAATTTGTAGAGGGCTTCCTGCCGGATACGGTCTGACTGCGCTTCCGTGAGGTCCTTGTTCAGCTGCTCGAGCTTGGTGGTAACGAGGTTCTGGCGTTCGTCGATCCCGAGAACATCGTTCTGTTTCTGATACGCGACGAGTTTCTCCTGCGAACTCTCTACTTTGAGCCTCAGGTCGGCCAGTTGTTTGGAGAGCCAGTCGGAAGCCTGGGTGGTCGACTCGAACTTGGCCCGGAAGTTCTCGTTGATGTACTCGCGGGCCACTGCGTTGGCGATCTCTGCCGCCAATACCCGGTCCGGCGACCGGTAGTGGATCTCGACGATGCGCGTTCTCGGCACAGTGGCTACCTGCAAGCCCTCTCGAAAACGGGTGAGCAGCGCCCGCGTCCGTTCGTCGCCCAGCGAGTTGCCCAACGGATTCGGCGTTGACGCGTTCGGCATGCCGCGTGTGAATACCGGGTTTTTATCCAACCCGCTGGTGCGGATGACATTCATCGCGACCCCGTCGCTCATCAGCACGCGTATCTGAGTGTCAAGCGTGACGTTGTAGTCCCAATCTTCGCCGCCGGTATCCTTCGAGCCGAGGATGTCGCCATTCTGCGGCATGACTGCGACGCTGGAAACGCCCTCGTAGAGTGGCGTTTGCCGGAACGTAATGAGGATGGTCGCCGCCATGACTAAGGCGAGGCCGCTGATGACCACCCATTTTCGTTTCCGCAGTACGTTCCAGTATTCCCAGAGCGCGCTGTCATGCTCCGTCTGGCCGCTGAGGTATTCCATGCTCCCCGGCAGCATTAACGGCATCTGACGCTCGAGCTCCATCGCCCGGTTTTCGGGTTGGTACAGTCTAGGCAGGTCCATCTCTACTCCAACGGCAAGATTACCATTGCTGGCTCGTGGTAGCTGGAAGGGAAATTGATGTACCGAATATAACATTCTGGAGCTTGAGTCCTGAATCGGTACCCGCGATCCTCATTTGGAGGCCGCTGTCCACGCGCTCGTCCCTACAATCCCCGTCAGTACGGCAAACATTGCCGCATTCGCGGGTATGTGGAGGTTGAAGTCCACGAAACTGTGTAACACGATGCCGGCGCAACCGAGCCAGGCCGCCGTTCCCAACCCAGCGAGTGGGGTGGAGTTCCACAGTGGCGTAACGCGCGCGCCATCGCGAAATAACAGGACGAGGAACCATATTGCCACGGCCAGGCCGGCCATCCCGGCCTCTACCGCGATCTGGACGTATTCGTCGTGCGCCTCGTTCATGAAGACATCGGTCTGGGCGCTTTGAAACTGCGGAAAAACGATAGGAAACGTGCCCAGCCCCCAACCCAGTACCGGCTTCATCTTGATCGCTGGCCAGCTCTCAGGCACCACGCGCATGCGGCCCTTCAAATCCATGTCCTGTCCCGTAGGCGCCAGCAACGTGCCCGCGCGCACCCAGGTGGAGTGGCTTCCCAGGTAAGCTCCAACGCCGGCGATGACAACTAAGGCCGCGAGAGAAGCCGCGAACATGTGGTGCCAGCTTCGATGCCGAGAGTAGAGCAGTCCAAAAGCCACCAGTTGTGCCAGCACAATCAGCAATCCGGCGCGTGACCCGCTCAAGAGAACTGATGTAACGACGAGTAGTACGGCGACGGCCGCCAGCAGCTTTTTATCGAAGGAGACCCACCGCGCGGTGGACCATACCAGCGCTATCGGTAGCAGCATCTCCATCAACCCGGCAAAGTGGTTGTGATCGAAGTAAGGTCCGAATATCCATGTTGGATAGCGCGACGAAAAACTCCAGTACACGTTCGTGGTCCCGCTGATGTACTGCACTTCGGAGAATAGCGCCAGGAGTCCGGCGAAGGCGACCATGACCCAGCCGAACTGTAGCGCTCGCTCCTGTTCCCGTACGACCTGCATAGCGACAAACATCAATAGAATGGCGGTGACCAGGTCAAGCCCGTGCTCCTTGGTGGTTTGCGCATAAACCGTGAGACCAGCCACCAGTTGGATCGCTACGATCGCAGCAAAAGCAAGCGCGGGCACGAGCATCGAGCTTAGTCGGGCGCGCAGCTCGCCGCGTTCGGCCTGGGTGACAGCCCATACTACTGCGAGTACGGCAGCGCCGGACCGCAGGATGAACACGGGCGTAGGCGTGACGGCGCCGAACCAGAGCGGGCCAAGAATGAGGAGCGCCACCAACACGACGAAGCAGGCCGCTTCAGGCCATGTCCCCGCGTTCGACCCAAAGCGGAGCGGCCCTCGTTGCGGAATTGCAAACGTCTCTTTCACGATCATCGACCAGTCCTTCAGAAGGGTTTGCGCGCGGGGCGGTTCATTCCTGGGATCTCCACCATTCAACCGTCGATTGCAGGCCGGAGTCGAGCGAAAAAGTGTTTTTCCAGCCCAACTCTCGATTCAGCCGGCCCGTATCGGCCGCGATGGTGTCCGGCTGGGCCGGCGTAGACAGCTCGCCGGGGCGCAGTAACTCGGGGTGCCCGCAAAGACGGGCAAGCTTTTCCGCGATCGAGCGCACTGCGACGGCTTCGCCGGAACCAACGTTGACGGCACCAGTCACAGCACTGTCTAGCAAGGCGGCCAACGCGCCCGCGACGTCAGCCACATGGCTGAAGTCTCTTTTCTGGAGGCCCTCGGTGCAAGGCGCCGTGCTACCGGCGAGCAATGGCCGGATAATTGACGGCACCAGGCGGCTCGGGTGTTCATAGGGGCCGTACAACCAAAAAATCCGTCCCCAGCCCCAGTTCGGCGTCGAGCCGGTCAACGACTCTTGCAGGTATTGAAATAGGGCAGCCTTCGATCTGCCATAAGGCGTTGTTGGCCCGACGGGAGCATCCTCCGTATAGCGGTCGCGGGCCTGAGACCAGTCATATTCCGCGCAGGTCCCGGCGACCACGATTCGCTCTCCTCCACATCTTACGAATTCTGCAATCAGCGCTTTGCTCGCCGCAAGCCACCGTTCATTGTCGGGCGAAGTCCAGTACTGGCCGGGTGTTGCCATCCAGGCCAGATGTAAAAGGTGAGTGGGGCGGACGTCCTGAAGCAGTTGCGCGGCCTGCGATCCATCGAGCAGGTCGACTTTATGCCAGCGCACGTTCTCTTGCGCGGACGCATGCGACCCGACGCCGTGGATCTCGTAACCGGCATTCAGCAATGGCTTCAGGGCCTGCCGGCCGATGAATCCCGTTGCCCCCGTGATGAGTGCGGTTTTCATCCGAGCAACGGTAATCCGGCATCGCGAGCCGAGATCACGATCTTTTCCGTGATGGGCCAGTCGATCGCCAGCGCGGGATCATTCCAGCGCACTCCCGCCGCCATTCCGGGCACGTAGGCGACCGAGATCTGGTAAAGGACCTCGGTATTGGAGGTGAGTGTCTGAAACCCGTGCGCCAGCCCCGCCGGGATGAAGAGCGCTTTTCGGTTTTCGGCCGTGAGTTCGATGCCTACCCAGTGCTTGTACGTCGGCGAGTCGCTCCGCACGTCCACGGCAACGTCAAAGATTGCCCCCTGCGTGCAGCGCACGAGCTTGGCTTCCTCGTTGGGC
Organism: uncultured Terriglobales bacterium; assembly: GCA_964559835.1. Classification (GTDB taxonomy): domain Bacteria; phylum Acidobacteriota; class Terriglobia; order Terriglobales; family Acidobacteriaceae; genus DAISJI01. The sequence continues at coordinate 38,193 of CAZLJE010000017.1, read as the reverse complement.
GCCTTTTGCCAGTGCAGGCCACGGACCGTTCCGCGCGCTTTGTTGAAAGAAATGCTGCACTGGCTGAGTGCCGAGTCGAGGCCATGGTTCTGAAACTCTGTCGCGCACCAGGTACGAGCGAAAAAGCCACGTTCGTCTTCGAGAGGCTCTACTTCCACGATGAATGCCCCGGCCAGGCTGGTAGGGAGGAATCTCATGTGCTTCGCGGTGCTTGCGTGTTCACGTAGTCGACGCCGCCTGCCTGCGCAGAGTCGTCGCCACCCGGTTCATCAGCAGGTTCACAGGATGCTTGTCGCTGCCGTCGAGAGTGAATCGCCATGCCGCGGCGGCAAATACGCCAAGTGTCAACGAGGCGGCGATCGTCCGTGACAGCAATGGCAGGCCCATCCAGAAAATCGCGGCCATCGCAAACGATAACCCGGCCAGCAATCCGACCGTCCTGGGAAAATTCCCGGTTGCGAAGCAGCGAACCGGCACCAGTCGCAGTTTCGCTACCGCGACATAATGCACGGTTACGTCCACGAACGAGCGGATGAGGAATGCCACCGCCGCACCTTCGATCCCGTACCATCGCACCATCCACCAGCACAATGCCAGATGACCGGCCGATTCCGCCAGCAGTACCTTTGCCGTGAAGTCCGGACGCGCAGCGCTTTGCAGTAACGTCACGGGGACCCAGACCAGCGAGGACAGCGGCAGTGCAATGGCGAGGATCTCCAATGTTCGTCCCGAATGATCGGCGAACTGGCCTCCCATCCATGCGCGCAGCGCATCGCGACCGAACACGATAGTGGTCAGGACCATCGGTACCATGAACAGCAGCAGGTACTTGGTCGCGCGCACGTAGAGTTGTTGCAAACGATGGTCGCCAGCGGTGCCGTTCGCTTGTAAACCGCTGAAAGTCGGAAACAGCGCGGCTACGACGCTCGCAGGGAGGATCGCGGTACGCGTCAGAACGTCGTACGGCACCGAATAATAGGTGACCGCCGCGACGGAGATGATGGCGCTGATGAGAAACCGGTCAATACGGGCGACGAACTGGCCGAGCACGCTGGTCGCCGCGACCCAACCGCCGAAGTTCAGAAGTGGCCGCAACGAGGCGGTATGCAGCGCCGTTCTCGTGCGCAGGATCGGGAAGTAGAAGGCCGACGCCACGTAAAGCGCGAGCAAGGTCGCAATCTTGATGGCGACGATGATCATGACAATGGTCGTCGTTCGAGCATGAAACACGCTCGCCGCGATCGCAATCGCCACATACGTCAATGCGCTCGAGAGGACCTGGATCAGGTTGGCCGCTGCAAAGTGAAGGCCGGCGATCAGCAATCCTCCCAGCGATGCGATGGCGAACATGAACGGCGGCAGAAGGCCGATCAACCGCAAAGACGCGACACCTTCGGCGCGTAGCTGAGCAGGAATTGCGAGAAAGTGAACAAGCCAGCCGGCGCAGAGCGCGAACACCGCACCCGCCACCGCTCCGAGAAGCGCTTGGAAAGCCAGCGTCGTCCACACAGCCTGCGGGATCTTTTCGTTCTCTCCGCGCTCGATGTACTGAGCGACAAACTTGGTCAGCGCACGGCTGAGTCCAAGTTCGAGAAACGTCGAGTATCCGAGGATCACCCAGACGATCGCGAGGACACCGTACCGCTCTACGCCCAATCCATGGACGATCGGAGGCACGGTCACGATTGCGACCACCGGGGGTAGCAACTGCGAGATCAACGTCCCGAGCGTGTTTCGCGCTACGGTAAGTCCCAAATTATTACTGCGATCTGTTGAACGCTCGGCCAAGGTGCCGCGATTATAGCGTAGGTGAATGGCGAGCTAGACCGCGCATAGCCTCCTGTTTGCTACGTCGATGGAGAGACGATGGCTTACATATCGACGTGCGGTCTGCGCGCACCTTATGCAAAACGAGTTAATGCGATGAAAATGTTTGCATACGGCTAGTGCAAATTTGTTTGCATCAGATGTATGTCGAAATGGCAGTTGAGCCATAACTTAAGTCACGTTTTCCACGGTTGATTTCAACAGAGTCGCTACTGTACGATGCCAGTGGCTTTTCCGAGTGTGGGAGATAACGAATGACGATGAGCGGTGTGCAGAAGTTCGTTGCGATAGCGATGGCAGTTTTGTTCCCCGCGAGTCTGTTCGCCGGTGAGTCCCATTCCGCCGTCGTGTACGCAGCGAATTCGGTTGCGATCAACGGCACGGCTGTGCAGAAGACGAACGCGATCTTTGCCGGCGACAAGCTTCAGGTGATGCCGAGCTCTTCCGCTACGATCACCGGCGCTGGAACGTCTGTTCTTGTGCCCGCCGGCTCAATGGTGACCTACAACGGCGACTCCGTAGCTTTGTCGCCCAATGCCGCAGTCCGGGTAACGACGAAGTCGGGCATGGGAGTGCGCGCGAGTGACATCTCGATCGCACCGGCCAACAGCACTGCGAAATTTGAAGTCGCCCGGTATAACGGTCGGGTCTTTGTTGCCGCCAAGCAGGGCATGCTCACAATCGCCGATGCCAACGGTACGCACTCGCTCGCCGAGGGCAGCACGACGTCCGTTGCCGATCCTGATCCTCAGAAGCCCGGATCCGTTCCCGCCACCACCGGCGGCACGGGCGTAGGCGAGGTCCCGACTTGGGTTGCCGTTCTGATCGGCGTCGCTGCGGCGGGCGCCGCTGCCGGCGTCGCCATCGCCACGACTGGCACACCCAGCAGTCCGGTACACTAAGTCCGATTTTTTAGTGCGAGGCCCGGAGCGATCCGGGCCTTTTTGATTTTCAGCAAACCGGCTCGGCCCCTATTAGTTACTTGGGTTCGCCCGCCTTTTGTTCCTTGACTGAGTACTCACTTCAGCACAGTCTACGGTCACCTTCTCCCCGGGGAAAGCTGAGGTGATTTTGTGTCCAAGCGATTCTTGGCGTGCATTTGCTGGTCGATGATCGCGGTCCTGCCCTTGCAATTAGCGGCCGGCAACGCCGTGGGTGTGTTGACCAGCACAGGCACCGTGTTGGTGGACAACCGGCAGGTCTCCTCCCGCGACGAAGTATTCGCCGGAGAAGTGGTCCAGACCAAGGCCAACTCGAAGGCAGTGGTTTCCACTCATGGCAAGACTGTTTCTGTCGCCCAGAATTCCAGCGTGCGTTTCGTCACCGACGCCGTCGAATTGCAGTCTGGCGCCGTCCTGGTCGCTTCCACCGGCGGCGTCGTCCGGATCGGTAACGCTGTCGTTACGGCCGACTCCGCTCATCCCAGCAAGTTCCTGGCGCGCAAGATCAACGGTGAAGTCCAGGTACTGGCGCTAGAAGGATCTGTCTCGGTCAATGATGGCCAGGAGACAACCCAGGTACCGGCCACAAAGGGCGTCAGCATCGGGTCGCCGGGAAAGCACCTGTCCTGGTTACTTAACGACGACATTGGTATTCTCATCGTGGTCGCCGCCGCCGTTGCAGCCGGTGTCGCGGTTGGAGTGGTGAACGCGCAAAATGCAAAACCGGTTTCTCCCACCGGCCCGTAATCGCAGGAACCAGTGCCTCGGCGCTCGGATACATCTTCTTGATGTCGTTGCTCACATCAAAAAAAGTGCATGGTAGTTCCTTCAGCAACGCCCACCCGCAGTCGTGCTCCCCGTAATCATCTTGCAGCGTCAGATGGCAAATAGCGCGACAATGCGAGTCTCCGAAATGTGGCGTTAACGTTGCGTCAGGGTGTGTCGGCGTTCGTCGTGGGCATCACTTAACGAATCCTTTCCCTAGCGCCCTCAATCTAACGGAAGCGACACCCAAGTATGTCCACAGGATGGCGGTCCTAGTTCATGGTTACCAATGCGCAAACGGCTCCTTTGTCCGCCGACAATCCATTGCGCCGCTACAAGGCCCTGCTTCGCGCGACAACGGCCATCGCCGGCTATCGCGACATCCAGACGTTTCGTGACCGCTTCGCCGAGGAATTGCGAGGACTGATCGCGTTCGAATACGTCCTGGTGAACATCGTCGATCCCGAAACAAAGGCTGTGCAATGGCGTATGTTCCATGCGCCGGGCAAAGACAAAGACTCCGACATTTACGTGCCCGATTTTGCGCCTGATCAAACGCCTACGACCTGGGTCTATGACAACCAAAGGCCGATCGTCATCGACGATTGGCAGCGGGAGGACCGGTACCCGGAATTGCGGCAGTATCTCACCGGCTTCAACATTCGTTCCTCGTGCGTGCTGCCGCTTACGACGGCACACCGGCGTATTGGAGTTCTCGCCATGGGCGGCGCTGATCCAAGCGCGTATTCCGAACAGCACGTCCACTTCCTGGGTACGGTAGCGGACCATCTGGCTCTCGCCATCGACAGTGCGTTGAACCTGGAGTCCTCGCGAGCGGCGCAGGCCGAACTTCAGCGCAAGAATGAACAGCTCGAGCTGATGCTTGAGTTGACCAACCGCGTGGTGTCGAACCTGGAGTTGCGGGATCTGCTTCGGGAAGTGTCGGCGAGTTTACGGCGGCTGATGAAATGTGACGCGACCGGCGTAGCGCTGCCTGAGGATGGCCAACTGCGCGTTTATGCGCTCGACTTCCCCGACAGCAAAGGCTTTCTCACCGAGGAGAGCGTTATCCCGATGGATTCGCCCCTTGGCACCGCGTTCCATTCGGGCAAAATAGAACTCCGGACCGAGTCGCAGATCCAAGAGCACTGTCCCGAAGTTTGCTCTGGCAAGAGCGAGGGGATGAAATCCGGTTGTTTCGTTCCCCTGGTCAGCAAGAGCCGCGTATTGGGCGTGATGGCGCTGTCGCGCTTCGCCGAAATCGCTTTTTCGGAAGAAGAGACCGATTTCTTAAGCAAGATCGCCCGCCAGCTGGCGATCGCCGTTGAAAACGCACTCGCGTACAAAGAGATTGCGGAATTAAAAGAAAAACTGGCGCAGGAAAAGCTTTACCTCGAAGAGGAGATCCGTGGCGAATTCGACTTCGAAGGCATCGTCGGCCAAAGTTCCGCGCTGAGAAACGTTCTGCAGATGGTCGAGACCGTCGCGAGCAGTGACTCGACCGTGCTGATTCTGGGCGAGACGGGCACCGGGAAAGAGCTCATCGCGCGCGCCATCCACGAGCGCAGCCGTCGCAAAGAGCGGACATTCGTCAAGATGAACTGCGCCGCGATCCCGACGGGCCTTCTCGAGAGCGAATTGTTCGGCCACGAGCGTGGCGCGTTCACGGGTGCGATCAGCCAAAAGGTAGGGCGGCTGGAGCTTGCCGACCGCGGCACGCTTTTCCTCGATGAAGTCGGCGACATTCCATCCGAGATCCAGCCGAAGCTCCTGCGGGCTTTGCAGGAGCGGGAGTTTGAGCGCCTGGGCAGCAACCACACGAAGCGCGTGGATATACGCCTGATCGCTGCGACCAACCGTGACCTCGAGAAGATGGTCGAAGACCGGCAGTTCAGGAATGACCTTTATTACCGGCTGAATGTGTTTCCGATCCGCATTCCGCCGCTGCGGGAGCGACCTGAAGACATTCCTCTGCTGGTCCACTACTTCACGCAGAAGTACGCGCGCCGGATGGAGAAGCAGATCGACACGATTCCAGCCGCGCCGATGGCAAAGCTGGCCCAGTGGCACTGGCCCGGAAACATCCGCGAACTGGAAAACTTCATCGAGCGGGCGGTGATCCTGACGCGCGGGACTTCTCTGCAGTTCCCCGTCGAGGAACTAAAGAGTGGCAACGGTTCGTCGCGGGTGGCCGTAATGAAAACAGGCTCGCACGAGCGCGATGAGATCGTGCGCGTACTCAAGGAAGTCAACGGGCAAGTCGGCGGACCGGACGGAGCAGCCGCTCGCCTTGGCCTGAAGCGCACCACCCTCATTTCGCGCATGAAGAAATTTGGCATTAACATTTCCGCTCGACAGGTGTCGTAACTTTCGACACCTGTCGACCGAATCTGTCGACACCTGCCCACAGCTCTCGTCTTGATCGCACAGCAAATCCCAAGTAACTCAACAGCTTGTCTCGTCCCGTGACGCTCTTCTCGTCTGGCCCTATCCGTGCGCTACAAAGAGCAACGAGCCTGTCATGTTGAAGATAACTGCAATCAATACTGACCACCAACGCACGCTGATCCTGGAAGGCCAGCTTATTGATCCGTGGATCAGCGAACTGGAGCGCAGTTGGACCGAAGCGCGCATGTCGATTGAAGCGGATTCAATCGTCGTAGATCTGAAGGATGTAACCGCGATCAGCCAGCGCGGGGAAAACATTCTTTACAAGATGATGGCCGACGGTGCGGAGTTCAACTGCTGCCGCGGCGTCCTCACCAAGCACGTACTACAGCAGCTCAAGCAGAGATGCAAAGCTCTGAGCAGAAAGGCATGAGAACCAAATGAGCGCAACGGCTGCACGTGAAAGTCTTCGTTCTTCCTACGTTAATCCCCGCGATTTCTGCGCCATCTTCGATCGTGACATGCACACGCTGTATTCCCTGGCGCTCCTGTTGACGGCCGACCACAAGACGGCTGAACAGTGCTTCGTCGCTGCGTTCAACGAATGCCTGGACGGCGCGGAGGTGTTTCCGGGTTGGGAAAGGTCCTGGAGCCGGCGTGCGATCGTGAAGCAGGCGATCCGGGTTGTGCGGCCGAGGCACGACGACATCAACAACGATGGCGACACCTCGCTGCTGGAGAACGCGCACTTACCCAGCCGCTTGATCCAGATGCGTCCGTTCGACCGGTTTGTATTCGCGATGACGGTCCTCGAGCGTTTCACCGTGCGCGAATGTGCAGCATTCCTGAACTGCCTGCCGAGCGACGTGGAAAAATCGCGCACTCGCGTGCTTCAGTTCATCGGCGCAACCGAGTCGAACCATTTCATCGCTACCACATCCGGCCAGGGATTGTCGGCAGCCAATACTGGCGCAAACGTTTAATTCGGTCCAACCGCAGAAGAGGCAAGTAATGGCAAAGAGAATGATTTTGATGTTGACCATAGTGGTCCTCGCGATCGCGAGTTTGGGTTTCGTGAAGTACCGCCAGATCGAGGCCGCGACGAAGAAGTTCGCCAGCTTCCAACCGCCGCCCACGGCCGTGACCACGATCACCGCACAGCAGGAGCAATGGCCGGCAACTCTGAGCGAGATTGGCACAGTCGCTGCGGTCCAGGGCGTCACGGTCAGCGCCGACCTGCCGGGCATCGTCAGCCGGATCGACTTCGAGTCCGGACAGTCTGTGCAGAAGGGCGCTGTTCTGGTCGAACTCGATACGAGAGAAGAGCAGGCCCAGTTGGCGGCGGCACAAGCGGAGTGTGACCTGGCAAAGGTCAACTTCAGCCGTCTGCAAGGACTCGTGAAAGAGGGCGTCGTCACGCAGGCCGAATTCGACAAGGCGGAAGCGGACCAGCGTTCGACCGACGCGAAGGTGAAAGAGATCCGCGCCACCATCGAGCGCAAGACCATCCGCGCGCCCTTCACAGGCACGCTCGGCATTCGCCAGGTGAACCTGGGTCAGTACCTGTCGGCCGGCAGTCCTGTGGCTCCTTTGCAGTCGCTCCGCCCGATCTACGTGAACTTTGGCGTGCCGCAGGAATCGGCCCGGCAGGCACACGTCGGTTCCAAAATCACGGCCCGGGCAGATGACCTGCCGGGTGCGCAGTTCGAAGGCCGCGTGACCGCGCTCGATTCGCTTCTGGATGAGAAGACGCGCAATGTCCAGGTTCAAGCGACTGTCGCCAACGCCGACGCCAAGCTGCGTCCGGGCATGTTTGTGAAAGTCGAACTCACGACCGGTGCGGCGCGTCCCGTGCTTTCGCTGCCTGCTTCGGCGATCAGCTATGCGCCCTACGGCGATTCCGTGTTCGTCGTCTCCGATATGCAGGACGCGAAGGGCCAGACGTACAAGGGCGTCCGGCAGCAGTTCGTGAAAGTGAGTGGCAGCCGTGGCGATCAGGTCGCGGTCGTCGACGGATTGAAGCCCGGCGAGGAAGTCGTGACTTCCGGCGCATTCAAGCTTCGCAACTCCGCCGCCGTTCAGGTCAACAACAAGGTGCAACCGGAAAACAGTCCCACACCGAAGCCCGAGGACAACTGAGGACCGGCGATGAAATTCACTGACATCTTCGTAAAACGTCCCGTGCTGTCGATCGTGGTCAGCCTCGTCATCCTGATCGCGGGGTTGCAATCCATCCGATCGCTGAGTGTGCGGCAATATCCGCGCAGCGACATCGCCGTCGTGACGGTCAGTACAGTCTACGTCGGTGCCAACGCCGATCTGGTTCGCGGCTTCATTACGACGCCCCTGGAACGCGTGATCGCCAGCGCTGATGGCATCGACTACATGGAGTCGTCGAGCGCGCAGGGACTGAGCACGATCACCGTCCACCTGAAGCTGAATTACGACACCAACGGCGCCCTCACGCAGATCCAGGCGAAGGTGGCGCAGGTGCGCAACGATCTGCCGCCGGAAGCCGAAGCGCCGGTCATCGAGTTGCAGAACGCGGACCAGCAATTCGCCGCCATGTACATCGGGTTCTCGTCCAAGGACCTCAACCAGGACCAGATCACCGACTACCTGACGCGCGTGGTGCAGCCGAAGCTGAGCGCGATCAATGGTGTGCAGCGCGCGGAGATCCTCGGCAACCGGACCTTCGCCATGCGCATTTGGCTCAAGGCCGACAAAATGGCGGCGCTGGGTATCTCGCCGTCGACGGTGCAGGACGCGCTCGCGAAGAACAACTATCTGTCGGCGCTCGGTAAAACCAAGGGATCGATGGTTTCGGTGAACCTCGTCGCCAACACCGACCTGCGTACTGCGGAAGAATTCCGCCAGATGGTGATCAAGCAAGACAAGGGAACCATCGTGCGCCTCGGCGAAGTTGCCGATGTCGTGCTGGGCGCGGAGAACTACGAATCCGACGTGCGTTTCAACGGCGAGCAGGCGACGTTCATGGGCATCTGGGTGTTGCCGACTGCGAACTCACTCGAAGTGGTCAAGAGCGTGCGCGCAGAGCTGCCTGCGTTGCAATCGCAGCTTCCGGCAGGGATGAAGCTGGCTGTCCCTTACGACTCGACGGAATACATCCAGGACGCGATCAATGAAGTTCTGCACACACTCGCCGAGACGCTGATCATCGTTATCATCGTCATCTTCCTGTTCCTCGGGTCCGTCCGGTCGGTGCTGATACCGGTGATTGCGATTCCCATATCGCTGGTCGGCGCCGTGTTCCTGATGCTGGTGGCCGGCTTCACCCTTAATCTTCTAACGCTGCTGGCGATCGTTCTGTCTGTCGGCCTGGTCGTGGACGACGCCATCGTGATGGTCGAGAACGTCGAGCGGCACATCCAGGAAGGAAAGTCGCCGAAGCAAGCCGCCATCGATGCCGCGCGCGAATTAGTTGGACCTGTTATCTCCATCACTATCACGCTGGCGGCGGTGTACACGCCCGTTGGCATTCAGGGCGGCCTGACCGGCACTCTCTTCCGCGAATTCGCCTTCACGCTGGCGGGTGCGGTGATCGTTTCGGGCATCGTGGCTCTGACGCTGTCCCCGATGATGAGTTCCAAGCTCTTGCGCGCAGGTGATGCGGACAAGGGCTTTGCCGGATTCATCAACCGCCGCTTCGAACGTGTGCGCTCCGCTTACGTCCGCACGGTGGAAGGAACTCTTCGGTACCGCCCCGTCGTCCTGACGTTGTGGGCGATTGTTACGGTGCTGGCGATCCCGTTTTACCTGTTCTCAATGAAGGAACTGGCGCCCGCCGAAGACCAGGGCGTCATCTTCGGTATTGTGCAGGCGTCTCCCAACGCGACGCTCGACCAGACCAAGCTCTTCAGCCAGCAGGTATACGACGTTTATAAGGCAATGCCGCAGACGAAGAGCATCTTCCAGATCACGCAATCCACCAGCGGTTTCGGTGGCATGGTGACCAAGCCTTGGAGCGAGCGCGATAAGACCACACAGCAATTGCTTGGCGAGTCGGCCGGCCCTCTGTCGAAGATCGCCGGCATCCGCGTGATCCCTTTGACTCCTCCCCCGCTGCCCGGCGGTGGCGATTTCCCCGTGGATTTCGTCATCGCCTCGGCAGCAGAGCCGCGGGAACTCACGCAATTCGCGAACCAGCTGGTGCAGAAGGCATTCGCGAGCGGCCTGTTTATCTATGCGGACGTCGACGTGAAGTACGATCAGCCGCAGACCGAAGTCGTTTTCGACCGCGATAAAGTGCGGGCGCAGGGCATCGACCTCAGCCAGACCGGCCGCGATCTTTCGGCCTTGCTGGGGGGCAATTACGTCAACCGCTTCAGCATCGATGGGCGCAGCTACAAAGTGATCCCGCAGGTGAAGCGGGTCGAGCGACTCACGCCCGACCAGTTGTCTTCCATCTACGTGACCGGCTCCGAAGGCAAACTCGTGCCACTGTCCACGTTTGCCGGGCTGCGAACGACTACCGAGCCTCGCGATCTACGAAAGTTCCAGCAGCTCAATGCCATTCGTATCCAGGGCGTGATCCCGCCCAACGTCTCGCTCGACCAGGCACTCCGGTTCCTTGAGGACGAGGCGCACAAGAATATGCCGCAAGGATTCACTCTCGATTATGCCGGCCAGTCGCGCCAGTTGCGCACCGAGGGAAGCAAATTCCTCGGTACGTTCCTGCTGTCGGGAATCCTGATTTACCTGGTGCTCGCGGCACAGTTCGAGAGCTTCCGCGACCCGCTCATCATTCTTGCCGGATCGGTTCCACTGGCGATCTCAGGCGCGTTGCTCTTCTCATTCCTGGGGCTGACGACGCTGAACATTTACAGCCAGGTAGGACTGATCACCTTGGTTGGATTGGTGTCGAAGAATGCGATCTTGATCGTCGAGTTCGCCAACCACCTCCAGGAAAACGGGAGAGACAAGGTCGCGGCGGTCATTGAGGCGGCGGGAACGCGGTTACGCCCGATCCTGATGACGACCGCGGCAACCGTCGTCGGTCACTTCCCGCTGATCCTCGCAACCGGGCCGGGAGCGGGTGCGCGCAACAGTATCGGCATCATGCTGGTCAGCGGCATGATCATCGGATCGGCATTCACGCTGTTCGTCGTGCCATCCATCTACGTGTTGCTCGCACGTACGCACAAAGGAGATGTCTCGCTGGAAGATCTGGATCCAGGGAACAACGTCGAGGAGTTCCCGTTGCACACGATGCCGATGTATCAGGCGTCCGGATCGGAGGGACTGCAATGAACCGCCGCTTGATCACCATCATGCTCGCAGCCGCTTTGCTTACGGGCTGCACGGTCGGGCCGAACTACCACCGCCCCAAAGTGACGACGCCCACCGCGTTTCGTGGAGTGGAGGCGACGACGGACCCGGCTTCGCTTGCCGACGCCAAGTGGTTCGAGGTGTTCAAGGACGAGCAGCTTCAATCCCTGATCCGCACCGCGATGGAACGCAACTACGACGTTCGCGAAGCGGCTGCGCGCGTCGAAGCGGAGCGCGCGGTGGTGGGGATCACGCGCGCGGACCAATATCCGACGGCAACGGAATCCGCCAACGTAACTACCGAACGCATATCGCGGAGCGGTTCGTTCCCGTTGCCCGCTGGTTTTAAGCAGACGCGCACGTTCGGAACGGTCGGCGGCAATCTTGTCTCGTACGAGGTCGACCTGTGGGGACGTCTCCGCCGGGCGACGGAAGCGTCGCGGGCCGATCTTCTCGCCAGCGAAGAAAACCGCAAGGTCGTGTTGATGACGCTGGTCAGCGACCTCAGCACCGCCTATTTCAATCTTCTCGAACTCGACCAGGAACTCGCGATAGCGAAGCATACCCTCGCTACTCGCGAGGATTCGTTGCGTCTTATCCAGATGCGTCGCAGCCGTGGACTGGCGACCGTCCTCGAAGTGCGTCAGGGCGAGCAGTTGGTGCAAACGGCCTCGGAAGTGATCCCGGGGATTGAAGAGCGTATCGAGCAGACCGAAAACCAGATCAGCTACCTCACGGGCGCCAACCCGGCGCCTGTTGCGCGCCAGCGTACGCTGACCGAACAGGAAATGCCGCCTGAAGTACCGGCCGGACTACCGTCGTCGCTGCTGGATCGTCGTCCGGACATTCGACAGGCAGAGCAAAGCCTCGTCGCGGAGAACGCCAGGATCGGCGTTGCCAAGGCCGCCTACTTCCCCCAGATCAGCCTCACCGGAGTGTTCGGATTTCAGAGCAACCAGCTCTCGAACCTGTTCACCGGCGCGACTAAAACGTGGCAGTTCGTACCGGACGTCGCGCAGCCGATATTCACGGGCGGACGTTTGAAGTCGAATGTGCGGTTGGCCGAGGCGAACGACAAAATCGCGCTGGTGCAATACGAGAGGGTTATCCAGACCTCATTCCGCGAAGTGGCGGATTCGCTGGTCCAGTATCAGAAATCGCGAGAGATCCGCGTGCGCCAGGAAACGCTGGTGGTGACGCTCCAGGACCGCTCACGCCTGTCGTACGTGCGCTACCGTGGTGGCGTCGACACGCTACTGAATGCGCTGGACGCAGACCGTGACCTGTTCGCGGGCGAGCTTCAGCTTGCGCAAGCGCGGCGCGATGAACTGGTGAGCGTAGTGAACCTGTACCGCGCCCTGGGCGGCGGCTGGCAGCAGTAGAAAAAAATATGGACGGCAGCTGTCAGTGGCTGGCGGTGACGCTGAGCAGCGTCGAGCACGTCGTGCCCGTGGTAAACCTGGTGGTCACAAAGGCGTCCATCGGAAACTGCCCCGCGTGTGATCCGCAAAAGGTGAGGTCTTGCGCCGTTCCGGATTGCAACAGGGTAACGACGGTGACGGTGATCGTGGTGCCGTTGCCATCGGAGGCGAACGTGAGGTGCACGATGCTGACAGTGCCTGAAGCGACAGCCACGTTGTCGGCGTTCAATGCACCACGCACCACGACCGTACCGCAGCCTGCGAGGAATAGGGAAGAGAGAACCAGAAGGGCGGAGAGGCGCTTCATACAACTGCTCCTCGCCATGATTTTACTGCCGGCCGCTGATGGCGTCAGAAGCGCCTTTGATTTCGGGCCGTAACTTTCGAAGATCTGGTGAGTGCGGCAGGATTCGAACCTGCGACCCATGCCTTAAAAGGGCATTGCTCTACCAACTGAGCTACGCACCCACTCCTACAAATCTAGCACACCGAGCGGGTGCGGTTCCTCTCCTTACCTCTCGATGGCGGGAACCACCCGCACCGTTTTCTTCATCTGGAAGCGTGACATCGGCGTGCACGTGGTCACATGGTCCAGGTGCATAGCGTCCGTGTCGTCCTCCCGCTTCATGACGTAGCTGCGGATGAAAAAGCACGTGCCGCGATCGCCGGGCGAGCGCAGGAGTTTGCTGGTAAGGGGTGTCGAATCCCGGGAACGCTCTGTCGTGTTCGAGAGCACATCCGGTTGCGACACCAGGATCGTTTCAGTCGCACTGTTTACGTTCGGGGCTACAGCCGTGGCATCGGCTGGGCGTTGCGCATATGCAACAGTCGCCAGGAGGACGAGGAGGATGAGCGTCACGATACGCATGGGACGTACCTCCGTATTGCGGATTATAGCTCCGCTGCCCGCGCCGGATTAGACTCCGCGGTCGCCCCGAGGTAAGCAAGCACCTTCGCGACGCATTCCTCAACCGGCGCCGCGGTATCCACCACCAGCTTCGGACGCGTGATCTCCTCCCACTCGCTCTTCACGCGCCGGTAGAGTTCGAAATCGCGGTCCAACGCCGGATGGTCTGTCGCGGCCTCGATCCGTTGCCGCGCCGTCTGTTCCGGGCATGTGCACTCAACGATGCGCCAGCGCGTCTTCATCCATTCGGCAAAATTGATGACCACGTCGCGCTGATACTTCTTGGTGAACGGACGCCCGTCGAGGATGACGATCCGTTTCGCGTCGCGCCGGACGATCCAACCGCCGACCTTGAGCATGACGCGGAGCACGAAGTCATCCTGCTCGCGCGAGTACTCGACCAGGTCGGCGGGGAAGAGTGCAGCCCGGATTTGGTCCTTGTCGAGGACGTAGGCGCCGGTCTGCGACGCAATCGCGCGCGCCAGTGTGCTTTTGCCCGTGCCGGGAAGTCCGGCCATGATCACCAGCAATCCATCACCCCGCGATCTGCGATAAAAGCTCGAAAAATTCGGGAAAGGAGATGCGCGCGGCATCAGCGCCCCGAATGACGCTTTCGCCGCCTGCCTTCAAAGCGGCGACGGCGAAAGCCATCGCGATCCGGTGGTCGCCTTGGGAATCGATCTCTGCTCCGTGCAGCTTTTGCCCGCCGGAAACGCGCAGTCCGTCCGGACGCTCTTCCACCAGCGCGCCCATGGCCCGCAGATTCTGCGCGACGGCGGCAATGCGATCGCTTTCCTTGTGGCGTAGTTCGGCCGCGTCGCGGATCTCGACGCCCTCCGTCGTATATGGCCCGATGGCGGCGAGGACCGGCAACTCGTCGATGAGCGCGGCGGTGTGAGCGCCTTCGATCGTCCCGCCACGGAGCGTACCGCCCGCGATACGGACCGCGCCCGCCAATTCGCCGTGGCGCTCCTCGACGTGGAGCATGGCGATCTGTGCGCCCATCGCGGAGAGTACGTCGAGCAGCACCGCGCGGCGCGGATTCAGCAGCACATTGTCGATGATGAGAGTCGAGCCGGGAAACAGCGCTGCCGCGCAGAGGAAGAACGCGGCCGAAGACAAGTCGCCCGGAACGACCGCTTCGATCGCGTGCAGTGGCTGCCCGCCTTCGATACCCGCGCGCAGGCGGTCGCGTTTCACGGTCGCACCGAATGCAGCGAGCGCCAGTTCGGTGTGATCGCGGGTGCGGACCGGCTCCTCGACCCAGGTTGCGCCTTGCGCGAATAGTCCCGCCAGCAGTACTGCCGACTTCACCTGTGCGCTGGCGACCGGCAGCTTGTAGTCGATGCCCTGTAAGCGTGCGCCTTGGATCCGCAGAGGAGCGAGGCCATCGTGCGATTCGATACGGGCTCCCATGCGTTCCAGTGGTGCGATCACGCGGCGCATCGGACGGCGCGACAACGATTCGTCGCCGGTCAACTCGCTCACGAAAGGCTGCCCCGCCACGATTCCCGAGAGCATGCGCATCGTCGAACCCGAGTTACCGCAGTCGAGCGGCGACGCCGCACGCCGCAAGGTCCCGCCTTGTATCGAGATCAATCCGTTTTCACGCGCGATCTTCGCGCCGAGTTGCGCCATGCACGCGAGCGTGCTTTGACAATCTGCGCCCGTCGAGAAGTTCGCGAGCCGCGTTTCACCACCGGCGATCGCTCCGAGCATCGCGTAGCGATGCGAGATGGATTTATCACCGGGCAGCGTTAAAGCGCCATTTACGCCGCTCGCGGGCCGCACGGCCACAGAATTTTGTTGATCGCTCATCCTAAGTCTCGCGCCAGAGTTGTCCCTGGCTAGTAAAATATTCCGCCTGCCATCGTGCGCCCGCAGGGGCAACGTACGTGAAAATCGCTCATCTCACTCAATTAGCACGACGCTGATCCGTTGTGCTGAATGCAAGTGGGTAATCCCAGGTCCTCCGAGTCCCCTGCCTCTGACCCCGGTTTTCCCGCGATCTCAGGGTACACCGAATGAAGTACCGGGTTTTGGTTCTCTTCTTCATCTTAACCGCGTTGCTTTCGACGGCAGCCGCGCAACGCGCGTTCAATGGAAACAACCTCCACAACGGCTCCTTGTTGAACATCTCCGGGACTATCACCACCCTCGACGGCACGCCGGTCCGCGACGCTCGCCTCGAAGTGCGCGATTTGCAAAGCGGGACAATGGTCGGTTCCGGGTATTCGCTGCCGAACGGCAGCTTCACCTTCTCCAATCTGCCCAAGGGAAGTTACGAGATTCGCGGCACCGTGGGACTCGAGGAAGCGCGCGAGCGCGTCGACATCGATAGCGTCGATCAGCAGGTCACACTTCAACTGTCGCAGGCGAAGCCCGCTCCAGGAGGCGGGGCGACCGTTTCCGTGGCGGAAATGCGCGTACCCGACAAGGCCAGGAAGGAGTACGAAAAAGGCGAGCAGGCATTCGCGAAGCACAAAGTGGATGAAGCCCAGTCCCATTGCGAAAAGGCGCTCGCCGCCGCCCCGACGTATTCCCGCGCGCTCACCCTGAAAGCACTGATCGATCTGACCAACAACAAGCTGGAAGATGCGGCTCAGGATGGCGAGCGGGCGCTGAAATCGGATTACGGGTATGGTCTCGCATACGTCGTGCTCGCCTCCGTTTATAACGCCACCCAACGCTACGATGATGCTCTTCGCATGCTGGACCGCGGCATGCCGCTCGTCCCCACCTCGTGGCAGGCCCATTTCGAAATGGCCAAATCGCTGCTCGGCAAGGGCGAATACCAACGCTCCCTGGCCAGCGCCGACCGGGCGCTCCAGATGACGCGGCAGGAGTATCCGCCCATCCACCTGGTGCGCGCACACGCGTTGCTGGGTTTGAAATCCTATACCGAGGCGACGATCGAACTGGAAAAGTACCTCGGCGCCGATCCTAACGGCGCTGATACGGCGGCGGTTCGCAAGACGCTCGACGAGGTCAAGGCGTTCACTGCTTCGGCGAAAAAGTAAGGACGAGCGGCCCACCCTGCCAGGGTGGAAACTATGACTTGGCCAGCATGGCCGCCGGGACCTCGCGCACGCGCACTTCGAACTCGAACATCGGTGTCTCCGCGCCGCGGCCCCAACGCGCGACTTCCCAGTGCGCGCGCAGCATCTTCACTTCCGGCTTATCGCTCAGATCCAGCAGCAGCGGATGCTCTCCGCGATAGAACTTCTGCGGGAACACGATGAGCGGCTTTTCGCTCCAGGTGACGCCGTCGGCCGATCCGTAGATCGACACGTCGAGCGATTCCTGCTCAACGACACTGGTGATGTTCAGCGTGAGCAGCACGACGTGGCTCGCCAGGCCGAGCGCGTCGACAGGATCGCTGTCACCTTTGGCGGTGACCTTGGTGTTGGGAGGAACCAGGTACAAGTCCATCATGACGATTGCATTCTATTGCCGTTCTCGCTGTCGCGGAAGTTCAATCCGTCGGGTGCCCCACCCTTCGCGCTTTCCGAAGGGTGGGCTGATGTCATAACGCGTCCAGGAACTGCCGGAGCAGGCGCAGCGCCTCCTCGGGGCGCTCAAACACGGCGTAATGGCCGGCCTTGGCGATCACCCGCAGCGAAGCCTTACCGATATGCTGCTTCATCAATTCCGCCTCGGAGAGCGGGATCGAGTCCTCGCCGGCGCCGATGACCAGCGTCGAAACATCGATCGTGCGTAACGTCGGGACGGAATCGGGGCGCTCGGCCATGCCGCGCTGGACGGCGGCGACCCCCGCGGCCGTGATCTTCATCATCATGGCCTTCGCGGCGGCCACGACGTCAGGACGGTTGTAGCGCGTGGTCTCGCCGAGCAACTTGGGCAGCATGGTATCGACGAAGGGCTCGACGCCCGTCTTCAGGACATCTTCCGCCGATTGCAATCGGGCCTTGCGAGCTTCGGCCGCATCGGCGGTGGCTTTCGTGTTGCAGAGGACCAGGGCCTCAACGCGCTCGCGATGACGCCGCCAGAATTCGAACAGGATGTACCCGCCGATAGATTCGCCGGCGAAGATCGCCTTGCTCACTTGCGCGTCTGCCAATACGCGGACGAGATCTTCAGCGTGCTTCTCCATTGTCGCGACGCCTTCGCCAACCCCGGATTGTCCATGGCCGCGCAGGTCGGGGAGGATGACGCGGTACTTCGAGGCCAATTGCTCGCCGACCGGCATCCAGACACCGTGATGAGCCGGGAAAGGATGGAGCAGAACGAGGTCGGGGCCCTTGCCCACGACTTCGTAGTAGATGTCGATGTCGCCGCTGCGGACAATCATGGCGGTTAATTGTAGCTGGAACTGTGGGTGGCTACATTTGTTATGGTCATCGTGGATGTTGGAACGACGCGAATTCGATGTGATCGTGCTCGGCGCAGGCGCGGCGGGGCTGATGTGCGCCATCGAAGCCGGCAAGCGCGGGCGACGCGTGGTCGTGCTGGAGCGCGCCGAGAAGCCGGGCAAGAAGATTCTGATCTCGGGCGGCGGGCGCTGCAACTTCACAAACATCCACTGCCGGCCTGAAAACTTTCTATCGCGCAATCCGCATTTTGCGAAGTCGGCACTGGCGCGGTACACGCCCCAGGATTTCATCGCGCTCGTGGAGAAGCACGGAATCGCGTATCACGAGAAAACGTTGGGGCAGTTGTTCTGCGACCGCTCGGCGCAGGAGATCCTGACCATGCTGCTGAACGAGTGCGAAGCGGCGGGCGTGCAAATCGTAAACAAGTGCTCAGTCGCTAGGGCTCAGGGCTCAGAAGAAGCAATCAGTAATCAGCCTTCGGCAGTTGACTCCAGCGAGCGGTTTACCGTCGAGACGGATCATCAGGGCACATTTGGTGCAGCTTCTCTGGTGGTCGCGACCGGTGGCTTGTCTATCCCGAAGATCGGGGCGACCGGCTTCGGGTACGACATTGCGCGGCAGTTCGGATTGCAGATTGTGGAGCCATGGCCCGGCTTGGTGCCGCTGGTGCTGAATGAACCGGACAGGAAGAAGTACTGCGATCTGGCGGGCGTGTCGGCCGAGGTTGTGGCGCGCGCGGGTGGGGCCGAGTTTCGCGAAAAAATGTTGGTCACGCATCGAGGCCTGAGCGGGCCTGCGATCTTGCAAGTTTCGTCGTATTGGAGACCGGCCGAGGCAATCACGATCGATCTCGTGCCTGCGAACGACGTCACGCGCACGATGCGGGAATCGCCGGCGCACCGCGATATCGCCGCATTGAAAACGGCGCTGCGATCGGTGCTGCCAAACCGGCTGGCCGACCGCTGGCTCGAATTGCATGCCCCAACTCGGTGGACGAATGCCGCACTGGAGCAGTTCGAGCGCGAGATCCATGAGTGGACGATTGCGCCTTCTGGAACGGAAGGATTTGATAAGGCCGAGGTGACCGCGGGTGGTGTAGATACGGACGAGCTGTCGGCAAAGACGATGGAAAGCAAGAAGGTGCCGGGACTTTATTTCATCGGCGAAGTGGTGGACGTCACCGGATGGCTGGGCGGGTACAACTTCCAGTGGGCATGGGCGTCGGCTATGGCGGCGGGGCAGGCGGTGTAGTGGAGAAATCGCAGTCGGCGCATACGTAATCCAAAGGGTCAAGGCCCGCGCGCCCAAGCCTGAAATCGCCCCCACCGTCGGACGAATGCAGTATGATTCGTCCACAGATAGAGGATGGGGATGGGGCTTTCCGCAGGAAATCGACTCGGCCCGTATGAAATCGTCGCGCCGCTCGGCGCCAGCGGCATGGGCGAAGTCTATCGTGCGCGTGACACGCGGCTGGAGCGCACGGTCGCAATCAAGATCCTGCCTTCCCATTTATCCGACAATCCTGACCTGAAACAGCGCTTCGAGCGAGAGGCGAAGGCCATCAGTTCGCTTCAGCATCCGCATATCTGCACGCTCTTTGACGTCGGTTCGCAGGACGGCGTCGACTTCCTCGTCATGGAGTATCTGGAAGGCGAAACGCTGGCCGTGCGGCTTGCCCGAGGTCCGCTGAAAATCGACGAGGTGCTGAAGGTCGCAATCGAAGTCGGCGAAGCGCTCGACCGCGCGCACCGGCAGGGCATTGTCCATCGCGACTTGAAGCCGGGCAACGTCATGCTGACCAAGTCCGGCGCGAAGCTCATGGACTTCGGTTTGGCGAAGCCGGCACTCGCGATTGGCGCAGCCGCAAGCCACGTTACGCCGAACACTCCGACCATGAGTGTTGCCGCACTCACGTCACCAGCATCGCCGCTTACGCAAAAGGGTACGATCGTCGGCACTTTCCAGTACATGGCGCCGGAAGTCCTGCAAGGCGCCGAGGCAGATGCGCGCAGCGACATCTTCAGCTTCGGCTGCCTGCTGTACGAAATGGTCACGGGGCGGCGGGCGTTCGAGGGAAAGTCGCAGGTTAGCGTCCTGGCGGCGATCCTCGACAAGGAGCCGGAGCCGATCTCGTCGGTGCAGCCGCTGACGCCTCCTGCCGTCGACTTTGTGGTTCGCACCTGCCTGGCGAAAGATCCGGAGGAACGTTTCCAGACGGCGCGCGACGTCGCATTGCAACTGCGGTGGGCTACGACTTCATCCAGCACGGCGAAGGCAGTGGTTACAACGACCAGCGCAGCGGGCCGGCCGTGGTGGATGATGGCAGTCGCGTTTCTCGTCTTTGTTCTCGCGGGCTTGGGCGTCGGCTACTGGATAGCAAATGCAACGGCGTACGCCGAACCTGTTCGGGCGATCATCGAGCCGCCGGACAAGACAACGCTGGATACGATCGGCGATTTTGCCGGAGCACCGGTGATCTCGCCAGACGGTAAGAAATTGGTCTTTGCAGCGCACGCGGCGAATGGTCCGAGAGTGCTGTGGGTGCGACCGCTGGACAGCTTCGAGGCGCAACGACTCGATGGTACGGAGGGCGCGTTCGCTCCCTTTTGGTCTCCGGACGGGATGTCGATTGGGTTCTTCACCCCTGGCAAGCTGAACCGCATCTCGGTGAGCGGCGGCCCGTTAACGACAGTGGCGCCGGCGCCAAATTCACGTGGCGGCACGTGGCTGAAGGGCGACACGATCGTCTTTTCTCCCGATTTTCAAACCGCGCTATTGAAAGTGAACGCGTCAGGCGGAAACACCGAACCGGCAACCAAACTCGACAGCAACAAGCATTCCACGCACCGTTGGCCGTTTGCTCTTCCGGACGGAAAACACTTCCTCTACCTGGCGACCAGCCACAGCGGCGGCAGTTCCGATCAGAACGGCATTTACTTCGCCTCGCTGGACGGGAAGGAAAACAAACTCGTCGTGGCGACTGATGGAGGCGGAGAATACGCTTCCGGCCATCTCCTGTATCACGCCGGCACGTCCCTGGTGGCGCAACCATTTGATCCATCCACGGGCAAGTTGTCGGGCGAGCCACGACCGCTGGTAAATAAAGTGCGTGCCGATTCCGGCGTGTGGCGGATCCTCTTCACCGCCTCACAGAACGGACGCCTGGTGTACCAGACCGGGTCAGCGGAAGCGAGCGGTTCGCAGCTTGTGTGGAAAGACCGCAACGGAAAGGATATTGGCGTCGTTGGATCGCACGCTGCGTATATGGACCCCGCGATCTCCCCCGATGGGAAACGCGTCGCAGTAAGTTACGGCGATCCCAATCGGGAGATCTGGGTGTTCGATACCGAACGCGGCATACAGACCCGCCTTACATTCTTCCAGAACACGGGTACAGCGGGTGCCAAGTTACAACCATCCTGGTCGCCCGACGGGAAGTACGTCGCGTATCAGTTCACCCAAACGGCGAATGGACAGCTCGGCGTTGTCTATGAAAAGGCTGCTAACGGCAGCGGACCCGAGAAGCCGCTGGTCAAAGTGCCCAACGCCTCGGCGACGTTCCCTTCGTGGTCGCCGGATGGCAAGTACATCGTGTACACAGTGGTCCCAGGGCCCACAGGAGCGTCGATCTACGCCGCGCCCGTCGGTGGAGGTCAGCCTTTCGTCGTTGTTCCCGCCCCGTCGCCGCAATCGAACATCCTCAATTTCCGTATCTCTCCGAATGGGAAATGGATCGCGTACGCGTCCACTGAATCGGGGCAGCCGGAGATCTATGTCGCGCCGTTTCCGAAAGGCGACGGCAAATGGCAGGTCTCGACGCAGGGAGTGAATACGGTGACGTGGCGTAACGATGGAAAAGAACTGTATTACTCCACGCAGGGAGGCACCGATTACTTCGTGTGCTCCGTCAAGGAGAACGGCGATGAGCTGGTCATCTCGACTCCGCAGAAGATGTTCACCGCGAATGTCTCCCCGGTGGGCATCGACTTCGATGCCGCTCCCGACGGGAAGCGCTTCCTCGTGAATGTCGCCGACAACGACCAGTCCCCCACCACGTTGCACCTGGTCACGAACTGGACGGCGGACCTGACGAAGAAATGAACTAAGCGGAGAAGTATGCCGGATACCGCCGCGGCCACTGCTTCTTCTCGCGATACGAGCGCGCCAGTTCCATGTAGATCCCGAGATCGCGGTCGAGATCGGATTGCGTCCCGTCGAAGTAGAAATTGCGGATGGGAATCCCGCCGAAATCTTTGCTCAGCTTGGGATACACAGCCTCGCTGACGATGCCGTTCATGCAGGTGAAGGGGCTGATGTCGATGATGCCGTCGGCGCCCTGTTGCGCGAGGTACGCGGCTTTGCCGACGCTCAACACCATCTCGCCCATGACACCCGACGCGGGAAGATAGGGTTCAGCAAGCTTCAGCACCTCCTGGATCGGCGGCTCCTCGTACCCCACCATGTCGTCTTCGAAGGGCGCGCACATGGCGTGCTCGTCCTCGTGCTGGATGTGGTCGCGAATCAACGTCGCGCCCATCTCCAGCGAAATGCCGCGGCCGACGAGCTTCAATCGGCGCACCTGCTCGGAATTCGTGTACCCGATCCACTCCATAATGTCGCTAAGCCAGCCCTCGGCTTCGTAGGACTCGAGCTTGCGGACGAGGTCATCGTTGGAGAAATTGTTCAGCCGGCAAAAAATCTCCCCGACCACACCGATGAGCGGGACGTTGCGGTCGTAACTCGCGGGCACCCGGCGAAAACGCTCACGCGCGCGCTTCAGGCTGGCGACGATGGCCTCAAGCTGGCACTTGGGTTCGGCGCAGCTTTCCTCGATGGTCTCGCACAGATCCTTCAAGCATTCGTCAAAGCAGCGGTCGGCGTCCCCGGGATGCACTTCATACGGACGCGTTTTCAAAAGCGCCTTGCGAAGCAAGTCCGCCGAAACTAGCGCGCGCCACGCAGCGCGCATGAACGGTCGTGCCACGTCGCCCATCCCCGTGTAGCCATCGCGACTCGTCGGCGCGAGCACCTGGACATTCGGGTAACCGGCATCGCGCAGGATTTTGCCGAGGTACGGCGCGTATTGGCCGAAGCGGCAGGGGCCGTCCGCGGTCGCCATGAAAAAGACGGTGTTCTGCGCGTCGAAGCCGGGCTCTTCCATGATCCGCAGGAAATCGCCGACCGTGACTTTCGCCGGATAACATTCGTCGCCCGCGGTGAACTTCGCGCCCAGCTCGCGGGTGCGCTCGTTGGAGGGCGGGGTCGGATACGCTTCGATGCCGAGCCAGCGAAACACGCTGGCGAAGGCGTCGACGCTGCCTTGCGCCATCGCGGGGATGTAAACCTTCTTGCCCGCGAGCGGGTGATCGGCGCCGATCTTGCGGCTTACATGGTGGTGGCGGACGGCGAGCATCGCAGAAACCCCTTGCTGTCGAGATAGGCTTCGCACCGGGTAATGAAGCCGGCATCGTTCGAGTGCCCGTCGAACTGGAGCACCAGGCCGGGCTTGCCGCAAGCGTCGTTCAGGAACGACTTGATGTAGGAATCGGGGCCGCACTTGAAATTCGTCACGTATACCAGGTGCAGGTTCTTGTAACGGCGCGTGATAGTCGCGGCCGCGAGGATCTTGCGCCCGGAATTCCAGTACATGTTCGGATTGATCGGGCTGATGTCCTCGCTGTCGAGTTCGAGGAAGTCCATGGGAATGACATTCGCCCCGTATTGCGCTCGCAGCTTGCGAGGGATATCGCAATTGATGCTGCGGTCGTAGAGATTGTAGGAGCGCCCTACGAGCACGAGGGCCGGCTCGCCGGACATGAGCACTTCGAGCAGTGCGCTCGCTCCGGCTTCACGCAGCGCCTCGTTGAACGCACCCTGGGCGGTGTAGGCTGCTGTCACGGCGCGGTCGCTCACGCGTCGCGAGATCTTCAGCCGCTTCTTCGACCAGTCGCGCAGTTCCTTCTCCAGGTGCTTCATGCCATAGCGGAAGTTGACCGTCGGCAGGAGCAGTTTGTCGCCTTCGATTTGCGGCACGGCGCGCACGACGTAAGGAAGCGTCTGGTTCCAGGGGCACAGGTGCGACTCCTGTTTAGCGTCGGGCGTCTGCTCGTTCATCGCGTTGGGGACGAGTACGTAATCGGCGCCCATCTCGAGCAGCTTTTGCACGTGTCCGTGCGCGACCTTCACCGGAAAACACGGTTGCGCGATGGCGAGTTCGTCGCCCGCCGCGGCAATCGTCGGATCGGTGCGCGGCGAGGTGACGACATCGAATCCCAGCTCCTGCATGTACGCACACCAGAAGGGGAAGCGGTCGTAGAAAAACATCGTGCGCGGGATGCCGACCTTCGGACGATTGCCGGCGGGCGGCCGCAGCGCTGCTTCCAGCACGCGGTCGCGATACTCCACCAGGTCGTCGATGACGGGCCGGCGGTCGGTCCGGGCGCGCTTGCGAAATTTATCGGAGCACTTGTCGCCCCAGTACGTGCGCTGGCCCTCGATGTTGAATTCCTTGATGTCGCAGAAATTCGAACACGCCTTGCAGACGAACTCACGCGTCTTGAAATCGACCTGGTCGAGATGGTAGCCGCGGAATTTACTGGCCCCGCCGCGCTCATGGATGACTTCTTGCGCGATCAGCGCCATCCCGATCGCGCCGATGACCCCGTTGTGCGGCGGGACGATGATGCGCTTGCCCAGGATCTGCGAGAACGCGGCGGCGACCGAGTCGTTGTAGGCGGTGCCGCCCTGGAAGAAGATGCAGTTGCCGATCTTGCGTCCGCGGACAACGCGGTTCAGATAATTCAGCGCGACCGAATACGCGAGCCCGGCGCAAAGGTCTCCGACCTCCGCGCCCTTCAGCAGCAGGGAAGTGACGTCGCGCTCCATGAACACCGTGCAACGCTCGCCCAATCGCGCGGGCTTGGCCGACGCGAGCGCCAGCTTCGCGAATTCGCCCTTGATGGAGATGCCGAGCTTTTCCGCCTGCTCTTCGAGGAACGATCCGGTGCCCGCGGCGCAGGCTTCGTTCATGGTGAAATCCACCACCACGCCCTGCTGGATGCTGATGAACTTGGAGTCCTGGCCGCCGATCTCGAAGATAGTGTCGACCTCTTCCATATTGAGGGTTTTCGAGACATGGAAGGCGCCGGTCTTGTGCGCGGTGATCTCGTCGTTGACAGTATCCGCGCCCACCAGTTCGCCGATGAGTTCGCGCCCTGAACCTGTCGTTCCGACGCCGAGGATATTGAGCCGGTCGCCCAGGACTTCTTCGATCTCACGCAGGCCTTTATCGACAACCTCGATCGGGCGTCCCTGTGTGCGCAGATAGATCTCATGCAGCAGGTTCCCATTCGTGTCGATGACGACCAGGTTGGTGCTGACCGAGCCGATGTCGATGCCGAGATAGGCTTCGATCTTCGCTACGTCCCCGCCTTCATTTCCGATCTCCGACTTCTGATTTCTGATTTCCGGAGCCCCAGCCTCTCTGACTCGATCACGAAGAAGAAGCACATTATCCATGGATAACGGATCGGAACACGCGAACGACTGCTTGCCCGTGTGCTGGCGGAGCTGGTGGATTTTCTTGAACGACTTCTTGCGCGTCTCGTGCGCTTCGAAGATCGCGGCGCCCAACGCGCCCAGCCAGCAGTAAAGCTCGGGAACAATGAAGGCCTCGTCCGGCAGTGCGAACGCTTCCTGCATCGCCTTGCGCACGCCAAGATTCATCGCCACGCCGCCGACGAATGCCACTGGCGCAACCACCTCGCGCCCTTTCACGATCGCCGACTTGAAGTTGCGCGCGACGGCGTCGCACAGCCCTCGCAGGATCTGGTCGGTCGAGTAGCCCTTCTGCTGGGCATGGATCATGTCGGACTTGGCGAACACGGAGCAGCGCCCAGCAACGCGGGCTGCACACGTCGCCTCGCACGCGGCCGGACCGACTTCCTCCACTTTATAAAGAAGACGCGTCGCCTGCTGGTCGATGAACGACCCGGTTCCGGCGGCGCAGTCGCCCGACGACTGGTAGTCCACGATGCCGAGGTACTTCGACTTTTCCGCCGGCTCCAGGTGGAGGTACTTTGACGTCTCGCCGCCCATCTCGAACACGGTGCGAACGTCGGGATAGAACTCGCGCACGCCCTTGGCGACGGCGCGGAATTCGTTCTCGAAATAGATCCCGAGGATCTTGGCGATGAGTTCGCTGCCCGAGCCGGTGACGCGGATGCCTTCGACGTTCTCTTCGGGCACGTGCTCGTACACTTCCTTGAGCAGGTCAAACGTCGATTGCATCGGGCTGCCCTGGATGCGGCGATAGCGCGACAGCACCAGCGGGCGTCCGGCGAGCGAACTGGACGAGGGAATCTCGGCGGCGAAGAAGCCGTCAGGATTGCGCGCGGCGAGTTGGTGGAGCAGCGGAGCGTCTTGCGGCGCGCCCACCGCGGCCAGCTTGAGGCTGACGGCCCCGATGTCCAAGCCGATATTTATGCTCATGTCAGGGAAAGGTTTAGCTGGCGCACGTCCGTCTGGTCTGTGACCTAGCGCACGAGGTGGTGTGAGGCGAAGGAAAAGCGCTCGTCAAAAGCGGGGTTGAAGGGCGGACTGGTGGCAGCGAACGGGAAAAAGGTTCAGGGAACGGAAATGGAACGAACCGCGAAATTTTTGTGAGGAACAACGGGGCTCAATGGCATTCGACGTTCACTTGCCGCTCAGATCTTGCGATGAAACAATCAGCAGCTTTAATTCCTGTCCGGGCGTGAACAACTGTCGCGTGACTTCAAAGGTTTTCGGGCCTGTCCGGTGCAGTCCTGGAAAACAACTCAAAAGTACATCTTGCGTTTTGGGAGTCGCGACAAGCAGATGAAAAGTTCCGATCGGGCCGTTCCACTTTGCTCCTGTTGTGAGGGTGTACTCAACCTGCTGCGTGAAAACTAATGCGTCTGAACCATTAGCGGACATCCGATTTTGTACGACCGACTTTACGTCTTTTCGCTGTTCAGGCGTGACACAGAAATTTTTAAGTTCGTCGGGTTGCTGTTGGTTAGCGACCCAGTAAAAGCCGCCGACAATTGGTTTGTAGCTCTGACGCAACTCGATCGTCTTGTGGGCCGGGAACTTCTGCTTCCAATGAAACCAGATCTTATTCGACCAACGTGGCCACGCGCCTGACGGTTCGTCTACGACTAGTTCTTGATCGAGCAGCTGCTTGCGAACAGTAGCAGGCAATTTTCGAAACGCGGCATCAAAGCGTTTGTCCAACACCGAAAGTGGCAATCCAAGATCGCGCACGCGACCTGTGATTTCATGACCATTTGCAAGCACCTGGATTTGCGCGGTTGGCGAAAGTCGCGTACCTCCGGAAGTCACTGCAAAATCAATGTAATTGGTGGGGTCTTTTGATGAAAATCTGATCGGCCTGACCGCCACGTCCGTGCCGTTCAGTTCCGGGAGGGGAAATCCAACCTCACTTGTAATATCGTGATCAGAATCATTCGCAAACTGGTAGACGATCTCAACGCGCGCGGGTGTTACCACAAGGTTTTCTGAGATTATGCGCACCGCAGTGGATTTGAGAGGAACAATGCCGCCAGCCGCCAGAGTGACCATGACGTCATTAGCAGCACACGTCGAATAAAAGACAGCGACAACCAGAGTAGTCGCGACAAAAAGGCGAAACGTACCTGCGCCTTTCATCCCGCTACTCGGTCTCGGATTGGCTGCCCATATCCGTCGCGCTGGTCAGTTTCTCCGGCCTTAGCAGCGGGAAGAGCACGACATCGCGTATCGAACGCGCGCCTGTCATCAGCATGGTCACGCGATCCACGCCCAGCCCATAGCCCGCGGTCGGTGGCAGACCATACGACAGCGCGCGCACGTAGTCGTAATCGACCTCCGCCATCGCCTCTTCATCTCCCGCCTGACGTGCCCGTACCTGGTCTTCGAAGCGGCGCAGTTGGTCCTCGGGATCGTTCAGTTCGCTGAAGGCGTTGCCAATCTCCATGCCGCCGGCGAACACCTCGAAGCGCTCCACCCAGTCCGGCTCATCCTCTTTCTTCTTCGACAGCGGCGAGACCGCCATCGGGAAGTCATAGATCATCGTCGGCTGGAACAGATGTTCTTCCGCGACGGCTTCGAACAGCGCAGCAATCGTCTTTCCGGCCGGCTCCTTCGGATCGTACGGCATGTGGGGATGGTGCGCCGCGTTGTAGCGCTTCACGAGTTCGCCGACGGTTTCCGCGTTAGCGAAGTCCGACATCTGTGGCTTCGCCCCGGCGCTCTCGGGCCAGAATTTGGTGATAGCCTCGCGCATGCTCAAACGCTGCCACTTCGACCAGTCGAGTTCCTGCCCTTCGTAGGTCGAAATGGTCGAGCCGTTCACCTCGCGCGCAACGTAGCTCATCATTTCCACGGTGAGGTCCATCAGGTCCTGATAGTCCGAGTACGCCTGGTAGAACTCGAGCATGGTGAACTCGGGGTTGTGCTGCCGGTCGATGCCCTCGTTGCGGAAATTGCGGTTGATCTCGTACACGCGATCGAGACCGCCGACGACCAGCCGCTTCAGATGGAGTTCCAGCGCGATGCGGAGATAAAGGTCGATGTCGAGCGCATTGTGATGCGTGATGAACGGCCGCGCCGCCGCGCCTCCGACGATCGACTGCAGGATGGGCGTCTCGACTTCCATGTAGCCGCGCGCGTCGAAGAAATTCCGCAGCGCCTGCACGACCTTGCTGCGCTTGACGAAGGTCTCCCGCACCTCGGGGTTCATGATCAGGTCGACATAACGCTGGCGGTAACGCGTCTCGACGTCGCTTAGCCCGTGCCACTTCTCCGGCAAGGGAAGCAGGTCCTTCACAAGGAAAGTGATCTCTTCGACGTGCACCGTCAGTTCGCCCGTGCGGGTGCGAAACAGGTATCCGCTGACGCCGATGTGGTCGCCGTTGTCCAGCAGTTTGAACAGTTCCCAGCCCTTTTCGCCGACCGCGTCTTTCTTTATGTAGGCCTGCAAACGTCCGCCACCCTGTTGCAGGTGGGTGAACCCGGCCTTGCCCATGAGCCGGACGCCGATCATCCGTCCCGCGACGCGCACGTTGACCCGGTTCGCCTCGAGTTCCTCGGCGTTCTTGGGCAAGTACTCGGCCAGGATCTGCGGCACCGTGTTGGTGAATTCGTATTTATGCGGGTAAGCCGGATGACCGAGAGCTTCGATCTGGGCAAGCTTGTCGCGGCGGATTTTATAGATGCTGTCGTCGAGTCCCATGTGTCTTTCGTGGTACAGCCGAAACTGAAGATTATAAAGGACAGTGGTCGGTGATCAGTGTTCGGTGATCGGCAGGCCGGACGAACGACGTGAACTGCCGATCACCGATTACCGAGCACCGATTACTGGTTTTCCCACCGCACTCACCCTCTGTTCATGCGTCACAAATATGAGTGACAAACGTCTCTCACCCATTGAATGCACGGGATATCGGGCGTACTATGGCGCGTTCTAATCTTCGCCTAAAAAAGGGGCACTCGCCGGTCCCATGCCGCAGAATTACGTACCCATCTTCCTTTTCATTGCCGTGGTCGCGGTGCTGATCCCGCTGACCCTGGTCGTGGCCAAGTTGGTCCGCCCCAATAATCCGGAAAAGAACAAATTGTCGCCCTACGAGTGCGGCATCGACCCGGTCGACAACGCCCGCGGACGCTACACGGTGCGCTTTTACATCGTGGCCATCCTGTTCGTCGTGTTCGACGTCGAGACCATCTTCCTGTTCCCGTGGGCGGTGCAGTTCCGGGTGTTGGGTTTGTTCGGGCTGGTGGAAATGCTGGTTTTCCTGGTCATCCTGGTGGTCGGATACGTTTGGATCTGGAAGAAGGGCGCACTGGAGTGGGTGTAGGGACAAACGTAATGCCGGCCAATCAAGAGACATTCACCGCCAGCCGTTGGACGCGCGGGAACCACCTGTTCCCGACGCAGATCGCGGTCAATGCGGAACATGTCATCCGGATCAAGCGCCGGTTCTTCGGCAGCGACGAGGAGAGCATCGCGCTATCGAAGGTGGCGTCGGTGAAGATCAGCAAGGGAATGATCTGGGCGGACATTTGCATCGAGTCCACCGGCGGGACGGACCCGATCCAGAGCCACGGCCACACCAAGGGCGACGCGGAGCGGATCCGCGAGCTGGTGGAAAGCCTGCAAGCGCAGGGACGACGGACGGCGCAGATGTGACGCAACGCACATTTTGAAGTGACCGGTGCACGTTCATCGGGTGAGACGGAACTGCTACAAACGTTAGTCAACCCAAGCCGGTGAGGACGGACAGGGACCATGGCCGACGAGACGACTCCCAAAGACCCATCAACGCCGCTGGAAAAACCGGCGGCGAAAGCGGACGCGCCAGCCCCGACGACCGAGGCGAAACCCGCTGCGCCCGCTGCACCGAAACCCGAAGCCGCGCCCGCGAAGCCCGCAGCGCCGCCTGCCGTAGCCGCAAAACCAGCAGCCCCGGCTGCTCCTGCGAAACCTGCGGGTCCGACGCCACAGCCGTGGGAGTCGGCGATGGTCGCATCGCTAACCAGGCAGTTCGGCTCGGGCATCAAGGAAGCCTCGACCTACGTCGGCCAGCCATACATGGTTGTCGACGCCTCGATCGTCCACGACGTCCTCCAACTCCTCTGCGAGGACGAGCAGTTCGACTACCTAGTTGATTGCACCGCCGTTCACTATCCCAAGCGCGAGCAGCAGTTCGACGTGCTCTGGATCCTTTATTCCTTCCCGCGCAACGAGCGCATCCGCGTGAAGACGCTGATCAAGGACGGCGACACCGTCCCGACCGCGACCGACATCTGGGACACCGCGAACTGGCTCGAGCGCGAAGTATTCGACATGTTCGGCATCAAGTTCGATGGGCATCCGGACCTCAAGCGGATCCTGCTGCCGGAAGGCTGGAAAGGCCACCCGCTCCGCAAGGAATACGGGATCCTCCAGCAGGACACCGACTGGGTGAAGATCAACCTCGGCATTGAGAGCGGCCAATGAGCGATAAAACGGGATTCTACGAAGACGTCGGCTCGACCGGCACGTTCCTCGATGCCAACGAGCTGGTCCTCAACATGGGGCCGCAGCACCCTTCGACGCACGGCGTCCTGCGCGTCATCCTGAAACTCGACGGCGAGAAGGTGAACGGCACCGAGTGCGTCATCGGCTACCTGCATCGCGGTGTCGAAAAGATCGCCGAGAACCGCACCTACACCATGTTCAACCCGTATGTCGACCGCATGGATTATGTCGCCGCGGTCTCGAACGGGCTCGGCTACTGCCTGGCGATCGAAAAGCTGCTGAACGTCGAAGCTCCACCGCGCGCGGCATACATACGCGTGATCCTGGCGGAATTGAATCGGATGGCGAGCCATCAGCTTTGGCTGGGCACGCATGCGCTCGACATCGGCGCCATGACGCCGCTGTTCTACACTTTCCGCGACCGGGAAGAGGTCCTGAAGATCTTCGAAAAGTACTGCGGTGCGCGCCTGACCACGCACGCCTTCCGTATCGGCGGCACGCAGTACGAAACGTACGAAGGCTTTGAGCAGGACGTGAAGAAGTTCTGCAAATTCGTCGCGCCGAAGATCGATGAGTACGAAGAGCTGCTGACCGGCAACCGCATCTGGCTCCAGCGCACCAAGGGCGTCGGCTTCATCAGCGCTGAAGATGCGATCTCTCTCGGCGTTACCGGGCCGGTGCTGCGAGCCAGCGGCGTGAAGTGGGACATCCGCAAGGCGCAGCCGTACTCGATGTACGACAAGTTCGATTTCGAAGTGCCGATCGGCATCCACGGTGACACCTTCGACCGGTACATGGTGCGCGTAGCGGAGATGCGGCAGTCGATCCGCATCATCGAACAGGCGGTGGACGCGATCCCCGAAGGCCCGATCATGGCCAAGGTCCCGAAAGTCATGAAGCCGCCGGTTGGCGAAGTGTACGTTTCCATCGAGGCGCCTAAGGGCGAACTCGGATATTTCGTGGTGAGCGACGGTTCCACGCAGCCCTACCGGTTGCGCGTACGTCCGCCGTCGTTCGTGAACCTGCAAGCGCTCGACAAGATGGTGCGTGGCGCGCTGGTGGCCGACGTGGTCGCCGTCATCGGCACGCTCGACATCGTCCTGGGCGAGGTGGACCGGTAATGCTGGACTACATCACAAGTTACCTGCACTCGACCGTCACGCCCGGCCAGGCGAACAACCAGCTCTGGGCGCTGATCTACATCATGATCGTCTTCGCCGGCGTGTCGCTGATCGTCGTGATGATGAACTGGGCGGAGCGCAAGGCGCTGGCCCACATGCAGGTGCGGCTCGGCCCCATGCGCGTCGGCCCGCATGGCCTGCTGCAACCGATCGCCGACGCCATCAAGCTGCTCACCAAGGAAGACATCGTGCCCGCCGAGGCCGACAAGCCGATTTTCTGGTTTGCGCCGGTGTGGGTGGTGCTGGTCGCGTTCACCGGATTCATCGTCGTGCCCTTCGGCGTCGCGCACGCCGTCACCGACATGAATATCGGTCTCCTGTTCATGCTTGGTGTTTCTTCGCTCGGCGTTTTGGGAATCGTGATGGCGGGTTGGGCCTCGAACTCGCACTTCCCGCTGATGGGATCGCTCCGTTCCAGCGCGCAAATGGTGAGCTATGAGATCGCCATGGGCCTGGCGGTCATCTCTGCCGTGCTGATGACCGGCTTTGTCGGGACCGGCATGTACGGTATCGGCCCGGGCGCTGCCAGCGGGACGCTGAGCATGATCGGCATCGTGCAGGCGCAGCAGGCGCAGCACGTGTGGTTCATCTTCAAGTTCTTCCCGGTCGGACTGGTCGCGTTCATCATCTTCGCCATCGCGATGGTGGCCGAGACCAACCGCGCGCCGTTCGACCTTCCGGAAGCGGAGAGCGAGCTGGTTGCCGGCTTCCACACTGAGTACAGCGGCCTGCGCTTCTCGCTGTTCATGCTCGGCGAGTACGCGGCCATGGTGGCGGTGTCGTCCATCGCGATCACACTCTGGCTTGGCGGCTGGATGCGGCCTTTTCCCAACTTTCATGGGCCGGCGGTGACCATCCCCATGTTCTGGGATCACCCGGAACTCGGCGTCGTGGACCTCATCTTCAGCTTTGCGCCGGCTGTGACGTTCTTCATCCTCGCGTTCTTCTGCTGGTTCAACGCTGTCCGCATGCCGAAGCATCCGGCGATGAAGCCTCAGGTGCTCGGTCTGTACGCCTTCGGTGTTGTGCTGGGCGGCATTGGTCTGGTACTGCTGGCGCCTCCGGTGCGCGACCGCATCCAGGACATCTTCTGGTTCCTGTTCAAGATTGCTGTCTTCCTGTACCTGTACATCTGGTATCGCGCGACCTGGCCGCGCTATCGCTTCGACCAGTTGATGAAGATCGGTTGGAAAGTTCTGCTGCCGGTCGGCCTCGGTGTGTTGCTGCTGACTGGCTTGATCGGGCTAAGCCCCGAGTTGTTGGGCTGGATCAAGGGAGTGATGGTATGGCGATAGCGCCGCTTCTCCGAAAAGTGTTCTTCGTGGACTTGCTGAAGGGGTTGAACGTCACCTTCCGCTACCAGAACCCGAAGGAGGTTTATACGGAGCAGTATCCGCTGGAGCGTCCGGCCATCGCCGAGCGCTATCGCGGGCTGCCGCGGTTGAACGTGAATCCGGATACCGGCGAGACCCTGTGCATCGCCTGCAATCTCTGCGCGATGGCCTGCCCCGAGCACCTGATCGTCGTGACCAGCGAGCGCAATCCGGTCACCAAGCGGAAAGAAATGACGAAGTTCACCTACGACGTCAGCCGCTGCATGTTCTGCGGCCTGTGCGTCGAGGCCTGCTCCACCGATTGCCTGGAGCTGAGCCAGGATTACGAGATCGCCCAATACAGCCGCGAAAACCTGGTGCTCGATCGTCAGCGCCTGGAGCGCGGCCCGGAACTGACGGTGTACACGCGATGACACCTGTTGCCCCAACGTTCTTCTTCTACTTCCTGTCGACGGTGGCCGTGGTGAGCGCCATCCTGGTGATCACGCGCAAAAACCCGGTGCACTCGGCGCTGTCGTTGATCATGACGCTGCTGTCGCTCGCAGGCTTGTACCTGATGCTCTACGCGCCCTTCGTTGCCGGCG
Source organism: uncultured Terriglobales bacterium (assembly GCA_964559835.1). Lineage (GTDB taxonomy): Bacteria > Acidobacteriota > Terriglobia > Terriglobales > Acidobacteriaceae > DAISJI01. The sequence continues at coordinate 4,180 of CAZLJE010000017.1, read as the reverse complement.
TGCAGATCATCCTCTATGCCGGCGGCATCATGGTGCTGTTCCTGTTCGTGATCATGCTGGTAAACATCGAGCGGGCGCAGCGCGAGTTCGCGTTCAACCACCAGTGGCACGTTGGGCTTGCGGCCGCACTGGCGCTCGGTGCGATGTTGTTCTTCGTGTACGAAAAGGGAAGCACGATGTTCCCGGGGAGCCCATCCGCGCCGCCAGAGACGCAGAACACGCAACAAGTCGGCCTGATGCTGTTCCAGAATTACCTGCTGCCGTTCGAGATCGCGTCGTTGCTGCTGCTGGTAGCGATCGTGGGCGCCGTGGTCATGGCGAAGAAGAGGGTATAGGCGATGGCACCGATTGGCACACTGCACTATCTGGTCGTCGCGGGGGCGCTGTTCATCATCGGCACGATCGGTGTGATCACCCGCCGGAATGTGGTCGTGATCCTGATGTCGATCGAGCTGATCCTGAACGCCGTGAACCTGAACCTGGTGGCGTTCTCTAGGCTCTATGGCCTGCACGGCCAGGTGTTCTCGATCTTTGTGGTGACCGATGCGGCAGCGGAAGCCGCGGTCGGACTGGGCATCATCATCGCCTTCTTCCGCAATAAAGAGACGGTGAACGTCGACGAAGTGGATTTGCTGAAGTGGTAAGCCCCGAAGGGCGAAAGAATCGAAGGGCGAAAGAATCCTAGCCCACGGCGTGAGTTAGATGTTTGAAATTATTGGTGATGCGACGCCCCGGATGTGCCGCTGAACCAACCCGCAAGGGCGGAATAATCCTAGCCCACGGCGTGAGTTAGATGTTTGAAATTATTGGTGATGCGACGCCC
>CAZLJE010000017.1:0-3257 GCA_964559835.1 uncultured Terriglobales bacterium | reverse complement strand
CGGATGTGCCGCTGAACCAGCCCGCAAGGGCGGAATAATCCTAGCCCACGGCGTGAGCCGTGGGTAAGGCAGGGAAATGAAATCCAAGCCCCTTTAGGGGCGACAGAATCGACCCGAGGGCGTGAGCCCGAGGCATACAAAAATGTTCTTTCTGGACAAAATCTGGATCATCCCGCTGCTGCCGATGTTCAGTGCGGCCGTGATGTTCTTCTTCGGCCGGCGGCTCGAGAAGAAATGGGTCAACGCCTTCTGCGTCGGCACGGTAGCGCTGGCGTTCCTGTGGTCGTGCGGCGCGGTCTGGCAGTACACGCAGACGTGGCAGCCGGCGCACCACAACGGCCCCTACGAAAAGGTCCTATACACGTGGCTGGGTACCGGCGACCAGCAGCACCCGCTGCTCGTCCCCGGCGCGCACGGGCCGTTCGTGTTCAACGCCGACGCCGGTTTCCTGCTCGACCCGCTGTCCGCCATCTGGTTGCTGTTCGTAACCGGCGTGGGCATGCTGATCCACATCTACTCCACCGGATACATGGCGCACGAGGGCGGCTACTACCGTTTCTTCGGATACTTGAATTTGTTCATGTTCTCCATGCTCACGCTGATCCTGGGGAACAACTACGCCATGATGTTCGTCGGGTGGGAAGGCGTGGGCCTCTGTTCGTACCTGCTCATCGGCTTCTATTTCCATAAGAAGTCCGCTTCAACGGCCGCTAACAAGGCATTTATCACCAACCGCATCGGCGACGCCGGCTTCCTGATGGGCCTGATGACGATCGCCTGGTACCTGGGCTCCGTCCGCTTCACCGACGTCAACAGCGCCGTCCACACGCTGAAGCTGAGCGTCGGCGACCCGATGATCACCTTCGCGACCCTGATGCTGTTCATCGGCGCCTGCGGCAAGTCGGCGCAGCTACCTCTTTATGTCTGGCTGCCGGATGCTATGGAAGGCCCGACCCCCGTCAGCGCACTAATTCACGCCGCAACGATGGTGACCGCCGGCGTATACATGGTGGCCCGCTCGAACGCGCTGTTCACGCTGGCGCCGGAGAGCCTGAAAGTCGTCGCCATTATTGGTGCACTGACCGCGATCTTCGCCGCCACCATCGGCCTGGTACAGAACGACATCAAGCGCGTGCTAGCCTACTCGACGGTCAGCCAGCTCGGCTACATGTTCCTCGCGCTCGGAATGGGAGCGTTCGCCGCCGGCGTGTTCCACGTGTTCACGCATGCGTTTTTCAAAGCGCTCCTGTTCCTCGGCTCCGGCTCGGTGATCCACGCCATGTCGGGCGAGCAGGACATGCGCTTCATGGGCGGCCTCGCCAAGCGCATTCCCACGACCTACAAAACCATGCTGGTCGGCACGCTCGCCATCGCCGGTATCTTCCCCCTGGCGGGATTCTTCTCCAAAGACGAGATTCTCTGGCAGGCGTGGTCCTCGCATAACGGCGGTTTCCGCGCGCTGTGGGTGGTCGGCTTTATCGCGGCGCTGTGCACGGCGTTCTACATGTTCCGGCTGATCTATCTGACGTTCTGGAGTCCGAGCCGGATGAGCCACGACGTCGAGCACCACGTGCACGAGTCGCCCAAATCGATGACCGTGCCTCTCATGGTCTTGGCGTTCTTGTCGGTCACGGCAGGATGGCTCGGCTGGCCCGCTGCTCTTGGCGGCAGCAATCATTTTGAGCGCTTCCTTGAACCGGTTTTTGCCAGCGAATCGGTGACCGCCGAGGCTGCCGGCGAATTGCCGGCCGTGAGCGAAAAAGCTGAGCGGGCGGGCGAGCATAAGGCCGAGACCGCCGCGGCCATGCCCAAGCCGGAAGGAAAGCATGAGAAGCATGAAGCGATCGAGTACCTCCTCATGGGTGCATCGCTCATGCTCGGGTTCATCGGATGGTTCGGCGCCAGCTACTTCTACAAGAAATGCGAGAAGGGCTATTGCGAGCCGCTCGATGCTGCGGCGCATCCGGTGTATCAGGTCCTGCTCAACAAGTACTACGTCGACGAGGCCTACGACTACGCCTTCACGGGTCGTCGCGGGCCGGTCGGCACGCTCGGCATCGGTCGCGCGCTCTGGACCTTCGACGCGAACGTCATCGATGGGGCCGTCAACGGCGGCGGTTGGATGACTCGGTTCGCGGGCGCAGTTTCGAACTGGTGGGACAAGTGGATCATCGACGGCGTCGCCGTGAATGGCCCCGCGTACGTGACGCGCGCACTGTCGTATCCCATCCGCATGTTCCAGTGGGGACTGGTGCAGTGGTACGCGCTGGTCATGGTCGCAGGTTTAGTCGGATTTGTTTGGTATTACGTGGTCCGGTAAATGCGTATTCAGTATCCCGTATTCCGTATTTCGGCACATGTCTCGAACCGTGATACGGAATACGGAATACTGAATACGGACAAGAAAAATAACAGCTAGCAGCTAAAGGCTAAGAGCTGACAATGTTCTACAACCACATTCTCTCGATCATTCTGTTCACGCCGATGGTGGGCGTCCTGGTTCTCCTGTTCATGCCGAAGGAGAACAAGAATGCGATCCGCGTGGTCGCCAACGTCTTTGCCGTCGCCGGACTGCTGGTCTCGATCCCGCTGGTCCCGTGGTTCTGGGCGCTCAAGGACAATCCCGGCTTCAAGTTCATTGAAGGCGCGCCCAACACGTGGATCCCGTCGATCGGCGCCGGCTATTACCTCGGCATCGACGGCATCAGCTTCCTGCTGATCATGCTCACCACGCTGCTGGGATGGATCTCCATCCTGTCGTCGTGGAACGCCATCCAGGACCGAGTGAAGGAATACTACATCTGGTTCCTGGTCCTGCAGACGGGCATGCTCGGCGTCTTCATGGCGCTCGACTTCTTCCTCTTCTTCGTGTTCTGGGAAGCTATGCTCGTGCCGATGTACCTGCTGATCGGCATCTGGGGCGGTCCGCGCAAGCTCTACGCGGCGATCAAGTTCTTCCTCTACACCTTGGACGGCTCGCTGCTCGTGTTGCTGGCCATCCTGTTCCTGTACTTCCATCACATCAAGTACTCGGCCGACCACGTCGCGACCTTCAGCATCCCCGCGCTTTACCAGACGGCGCCACAGATACCCGCGCATTACGGTATGACCGCTGCCATCCTGCTGTTCGCGGCGTTCTTCCTCGCCTTCGCCATCAAGGTGCCGATGTTCCCGTTCCACACGTGGCTGCCCGATGCGCACGTGGAAGCGCCCACGGCGGGCTCGGTGATACTGGCAGGCGTCCTGCTGAAGATGGG
>CAZLJE010000016.1:0-112981 GCA_964559835.1 uncultured Terriglobales bacterium | reverse complement strand
CGCCGCTGCTCATGAACAGCAGGTTTCCCTCGAGGTCCAACACCTTGATACAGTCCGTGCTGCTCTCGATGATCCTCCGCTTCAGTTCTTCGCTGTCCCGTAGCGCGCGCTCGGCACGTTTCCGCTCCGTAATGTCTGTCACACTACCCGTAAATTGCACGACATTGCCCGCATGGTTCACAACTGGGTGTCCGATAGTGTGAAGGTACTTCGTCGCGCCGTTGGGAAGAAGAATCCTGAAGTCAAAGTCGTAATCAGACTTTTGCTGGATTGCCCGGTCGACCTCCGCTTGCCACATGGGTCGGTCTTCCGGGTGAATGCGCTGCAGCCGTTCTTCCCAGGCATGTCCCTCAATGAGCATGCGCGGAACGGCGCGCTCAAGCTCACCATTTCCAGCCGCGGCGGCCTGTTCCGCCTCGATATCGAATCCATAAACGCGATACCATTCGTCCGACAGGTACAGCGCCTGTTTCGTCCTGACGTCCCAAATGAAACTGCCGGTGTGCGTCAATCTTTGCGCTTCGGCCAGATTTCGCTCGCTCTGTCTGAGCGCTTCCTCGCTGCGCTTGCGCCCGGTCACATCGACGGCAGTGCCGACGTATTCAACGACTTCGCCGGTTGCGCCGAAGACGGGGTGCCCTACGCCGTGAATGTACTTGATCGTGCCGTCCGAGTGGACGGTCCGAAATTCCATGTCGAAATCGGCACGGTCACGGATCGCGTTTTCAAACGTCTGGCTGACCTTAGCTCGGTCTTCCGGATGGACCCGCTCTGTGAATGCCTGGAATGACTATACCCTGCTCAGGGTCGAAGCCGTAGAGCCGGCTGTGCTCCTCGGAGGAGTGAGTGGTCTCGCCGGTCGCAGCGTTCCGTGCCCAACTGCCGGTATGGCTCAGCCTCTGTGCTTCGGCCAGGTACGCCTCACTGCGCCGCAGAGCTTCCTGCGTCCGCTTACGTTCGATCGCAACTCCTGCCAGATGTGTGATCTGTTCGATGATCTCTTGCTCGCGCGGGCTTGGTCGGCGCGGTTCGCGGTAATACATGGCGAACGTCCCAATGATCCCCTGTTGCGAAGAGAAGATCGGTGTCGACCAACAGGCGCGCAGGGAATGGGGCAAAGCCGCGGCACGAAAGTCTGCCCACAGCGGGTCGGTTGCGATGTCCTCGACCAGTACCTGTTCTCTGCGGTAGGCGGCGGTCCCGCACGAACCCACACAAGGCCCGATGGCAACTCCGTCGATCGCCTCCGTGTAGACCCTTGGAAGGCTGGGCGCCGCACCATGGCGCAAGAGATTGTTTTCCACCAGTAAAATCGATGCCAGGACACCGCTCGCTTGTTCCTCGACCAACCGGCACAAGCTATCCAGGATTTGAGCAAGCGAGTCCCCCTTCGCCACCATCTCGAGGATCCGTTTCTCGCCGGTGAGCAAGGCTTCCGCCCGTTTGCGGTCTTCGATGTCCGTCAGGATTCCATACCACTTGAGGATGTTTCCGTGCTCATCGCGTAAGGGCACCGCCCGGATCAGGAACCAGCGATATTCGCCATCAAATCTCCGATGGCGTACTTCGTTCTCAAACGGCTGGCCAGTCGCCATCGACGTGCGCCACTTGTCCAGGTGTGTCTCAACATCGTCGGGATGGACTGTGGACTGCCAGCCCTCGCCAGTGGTGCTCTCCAGTGACAACCCGGCGTAGTCCTTCCAATTTCGGCTCACGAATTCCGTTGAACCGTCGGGCCGGATGGAGAACACCATCACAGGTATTTTCTCGATCAAGTCGCGAAGCTCACTTGCACTCCGGCGGGCAGCCCCCTCGGCCCGCTTCTGCTCCGTGATGTCCTCGCACACGACCAACAGGACCAGGCGCTCCTTCAGGACAGCAGCATTCGCGGTTTCACGCACCCACAGCATGCTGCCGTCTTTGCGGATCTTCCTGGCTTCCCACCTCATCATCCGGCCGGGTTGCTCGAAACAGTTCTTAGCATGCTCCTGGACGGCATGCCGGTCCGGTTCATAAAAAACGCTCAACACGGGCTCGCCGACCAACTCGCTGACGCTGTAGCCCAACTGCTCCGCGCCAAAGGCATTCACTTTTGCGATGTTGCCGGCCGCATCGACCATGAAGTACATCGTGGGATTGCTCTCAAACGCCGCCCTCCATTGCTCCTCAATGTCTCGGCGAGCCTGCTCGGCCCGCCTGCTCTCCTCGATGTCGATGCCACTTCCATACCATTTGCAGATGTTCCCCAGTTCATCGCGCAGCGGGACGTTGCGGATCAATAGCCAGTGGTATTCGCCGTCCGCCCGTCGCACCCGCACTTCAAGCTCCATGGATTGCCCAGCTTCAAGCGCCGCACGCCAGGCGGCGACGAACCGGGCCCGGTCATCGGGATGAACCACGGCGTCCCAGTTCCATCCGAATGCGTTCTCCGGAGGTAAACCTGTGAAGTTTTGCCAGCGTTGATTGACGAAATCGACGCTGCCGTCCGTAGACGCGCTCCAGACAATCGCCGGTACGGCATTAATGACTTCGCAAAGCTCTTTTTCACTTCGCCGGACGGCCTCTTCGGCGCGCTTGCGCCGGGTTTTCTCTTCGGCTTCACGCAGCGCTCGCTGGACTGACGGCACCAGTCGAGACAGCCGCGTTTTCAAAACGTAATCCGTCGCGCCGATTTTGAGCGCCTCGATCGCAACCTCCTCGCCAAGGGTTCCGGAGACGAAAATAAATGGCGCATCGGGTTTCTGTTGTCGCGCGATTTTCAATGCCGACAAGCCATCGAACGAGGGCAGAGTGTAATCTGCCAGGATCAGGTCGAACTCCCTCTGTTCCAGCGCCGCAACAAATTCGGATTGTGTTTCAACGCGAGTTATCTCGCAGGCAATCCCCTCGCTTGTGAGCGTCGCTTTCACCAACTCCGCATCGGCGGCGTCATTCTCGAGGTACAAAACGTGGAGGGCAGGAGTCATGGCTTCCTTCAGCGCTTTCTGACGCTTCCAGGCGGCGCCTCGTTGATAACCGCCGGCACCCAGTGCGATGGCGACCGAAAGAACCGCAAGCGCGTAGTGTTGAAGATGAGCAAGACGCAGCCGCCCCGATGATCGAAGGACGACCGACTCGTTCGCCCCGATACCGACGGCTTGATCTGATCCCGCGCGCTCGGATCCATTCGTAAACCTCTACCCGGGGTCGAGCCTGTGACAACAGCAGAGCGCCGAAAATCATACCGCAGGTACTCGCCGCTAGGCTGTCCGCGGCCGAGCTGTTCCAAAGCTCAGGCGAGACAGGGCTGCCTTGATCGCCTCGGCGCTGTGTTGCAGACCTCGCCGTTCCGAGTCGGACATCTCGGGTTCGATGACGCTCTGCACACCGTCACGCCCAACGATGCTGGGCAGGGAAAGAGTGACGCCGAAGCTTGGGTTGTAGGACCCAATGGGGATCACCGCTCGTTCATCACGCAAGATCATCTCGGTCAGACGCGCGGAAACCATGCCAATGCCGTACTGACTGGCGCCGATCCCTTCGATGATCGTGATGTTCGCGTAACGGACCTCGCGCTCGAGCTTATCGCGGGCGGCTTCAGCAGCCGAAGTGGTGTCGGCAAACAGATCTAGTACCTTCCTGCCGCCCACTCGAGCCGCTGACCACAGGAAAACTGACGAGACACCGTGTTCCCCTATGACGAGCGCTTCCACATTGGACGGGTTGACGCTAAGTTGTTGAGCCAGGTGGAAGCGAAATCGCAGAGTGTCAAGGGAAGTTCCGGTGCTGAGGACGCGCTCGTGCCCGAGCATACGTACGACATCTGCGAGTGCGTCGGGGGGATCGCTTACCACGAGGATCTGCGTTTCGGGAGCAGCCCTGCGGATCTTCGGAACAATGTCTTCGAAAATGGCCGCGTTCGATTCCAGCAGACGGAGCCTGCCGACTGGATCGCTGCGATCGGTCGCACCCCCACTCTTCTCGTTCACTCCGGCGGTGATCATTACAACCGATGAACCCGCCAGATCGGAATAGTCGCCCGCCTTTATCGCAATCGTGGGTGACAGGACCGCGCCATACTGGACATCCGTCACCACTCCCTCCGCCCGTTTGCGGTTCCGGTTTACAAGTACCACCTCACGCGCGCTTCCCCGCGTGACGACCGACAAAAGACAAGCCGTACCGACTGCACCCGCACCGATGATTCCGATCTTCATCGTGACACTCCGACATAGTCGGTGTTGATGGAGATTGCTCCCATCAGCACTCCGGCTGCGGATGCAAATTCTGCCATTTGCGAGTTGTCGCGCCGGTGCCACGGCCACGACGGCCCAAAGCTGCCGTCGGGTTGAGTACTGCCTTCCGTTCGGGCAATGTGGTTGGCCCTAAGCATAAGGTCAATGAAAGTCATGATCATTCACCGTTTCACCGGCGTCGACTTACGACGCCGGCCTTGTCTCAAACGGTAGAGGTGCAATCGTCGCACCAAACTTCGAGCCCGGAGAAATGCCATAACCGGCAGCAATGGATTACGGGACAGCGAAAGTCCATTAACCCGTCGTGTCACAGTGTCATTTGATTGACACTCTTTGGCCCAACCTCCGACATCGATCGGCTGCCCTCGGCATTGGAGCGCTTAGCTATGAATTGTGGAATGCGATTTGCAACGGCCCTACGGGGCGAGCTTAACGATCGTCGCCGCGCCCGCAACAGGAGACAGGATCCATGCCAACGCCCACGACAGCGGGTTCTCACACGAACACTGACAGGCGGGTCGGAAACCATATTAGCGCGACGCTGCTGATCGCGATAACGGCAGCCGTGGTTTGCTCGGGAGTGGGTTGCCACAAACGGCACTCGCCGATCGCGACCACGACTGTCACCAAATCGGCGGCGGTACCTCCATCCGCGCTCCGTCCTGGCGAGGTCCTAGGCCTTTACCAGTCCAGGGCGCGAAGTCAACTTTCTACTCTGGCCGAATACTCAGACGAGATCACGATCAACGCACAAGCCAGCGCGAGTTCTGAAAAGGGACAGATGTCGCTGACAGAGAAGTTTTCGGCGCCCCGAACGCTGGCCTACACCGACGTGCATTTCGCGGGGAGCGGTTTCATCAAGACGGATGTGATCCTACGCGTGTTGCAGGCAGACGCTGAACATGTGCACCGGGGTATGGAGTCGAAAACGGCGATCCTCGACAGCAACTACAAATTTTCCTATTCCAGGGCGGAGAGCCATGAAGGTCGAACGTTATACAGGTTTGCCGTGATGCCGCGTCGGAAAAGCGCGGAGCTCTTCAAAGGCGCAATCCTGCTCGATCCCTGGACAGGGCACTTGGTGCGCGCATTGGGACGGCTGAGCAAGTCACCCTCGTGGTGGGTCAAGCGGGTAGATTTCAGCGAAGACTACGCTGACTTCGGCGATTTCACATTGCCGTTCCAGATCGCATCCGTGACTCAAGCGCGCATCGTCGGCCGCGTGGTATTGACGATCCGCCATAGCGGATATCAAACCCGGTCTGTTGATCAGGTGCAAGCCGGACAGCAGCAGAGACTACGCACGGCTGCCCTGCAGTTCCGTGACCAAAAATAGACCCGCTGTTCATCTGTCGACACATGTCAATATCGTGACGCTTCTCGCGTCAAATTCTCAAACTTCATGGTTTCGCCTTTCGCCACAATTGGTCAAGGAAGTGCTCCATCAACACCGAGAATGAAGAGTCAATCAAGAAGAGGAGTCTTATGCGCCCGAAGCTGAAGAAATGCGCTCACATCCCGTGCCTTTGCGATGTTCCGGATGGACAAGAGTTTTGCGGTGAGGCATGTCGCTATGCCGGCAGTGAAGACGTGGAGATCGCGTGTCAATGCGACCATGCGCCGTGTCCGCTGGTGGCGTAAGAAGCCTCTGGGTCGGCCTTCAGCGGACTGGCGAACCTGCCCTCCGTTGTAGCGCCGGCCCATCGTCGGCGGAAGTAGCCGGCGAAAAGGGAATTGGAGAGTTGTTATGAATCGCAGCAAGCAAGTTTTGTCCATCTTTCTTTCCTGCTATCTCGCGATTGCGACGGTCCCCGGAGCGTTGGCGCAAGCGGCGAACCAGTCCACGCCGCCGCAGGCAACGGATCAGTCCGCCCCGCCACAAGCAGCGGACCAGTCCGCGTCGCCGGCGACTCCCGTGACATCGGCGAAACCCACGGAGCAGGAGTTGCAGCAATTGGTTGCGCCGATCGCGTTGTATCCGGATTCACTGGTTGCCCAGATACTTGCAGCGTCCACCTACCCCGCCGAAGTTGTGGAAGCCGAACGCTGGGTGGAAGCTCATCCGGAACTCAAGGGAGATCAACTGGCCCAGGCTGTCAATCAGCAACCCTGGGACCCAAGCGTGAAGGCGTTGACCGCGTTTCCGTCCGTTCTTGCGAACATGGACAAGAACCTTTCCTGGACTTCGTCTCTCGGGGACGCCTACATCAATAACCAGAAGGGCGTGATGAAGGCTGTCCAGGGGATGCGCCAGGAGGCCGAAAAGGCAGGGACCTTGAAGAGTACCTCACAGGAGAACGTCAAGAAGAGTGGAAAAACGATTGTCATCGAGCCCGCCAATCCCGACGTTGTCTATGTACCGGAATTCGATCCCTGGCTGGCGTATGGGGTTCCCCTTGTTGCGTGGCCGGGCTGGTACTGGTACCCGGGCCTGTATTGGACTTCGCCCGGGATTGGGTTTGGCTTGGGCTTGGGAATCGGCTTCTTCGGTGGGTACGGTTGGGGATGGAATCACTGGGGCTTTGATTGGCACCACAACAGGATCGACTTTGACCGCCACGCATATGTCTCCCACAGCAGAACGCTTGTAAACCGCAGCTATTACGCGAATCGCGCACGCGTCGCGGCCCACGGCGGTGGCGGCTTCCACGGATCTCGAGGTGGAAACGCATTTCGTGGCGGCGACCGGGGCGGTGCACAACATGGCATCGCCGGTGGCAGTCATGGAGCATTCGGCGGCTTCAATCATGGCGGCGTATCCAGGGGTTTCTCCTCTCGTGGATTCTCGAGCATGGGAGGCTTCCATGGAGGCGGTTTTCACGGCGGTGGAGGCTTCCACGGCGGAGGCGGCCGCAGGTAACGCGGTTCCGCACACACGATCTAATAAAGGAGAGTGGAATCAATCATGACGCGCACAAACCTTTCATTCGCCACACGTCCACTGATACTCGCCTGGACCGTAGTATTTGTAACTACGATCGCCGTAATGGTGCTGGGCTGTGCTCAACCGACATACGCACAGCAATCCGGACCGAGAACATTCACCTCTGCCGCGCAGGCCTCCCGGGCTCTGTTTGACGCCGTTCAGAAGAACGATGAGCAGGCGGTGCAAGCGATCCTGGGAGCGGGACCGGAGTTGACTTCGTCCGGCGATGACGCGCAGGACAAGCTTGAGCGCGAGCACTTCGCGCAAAAATACCAGGAGATGCACCGCCTGGTCCAGGAGCCAGATCGCACCACGGTCCTCTATATCGGGGCGGAAAACTGGCCGTTTCCCATTCCGCTCGTTGAAAACAACGGTAAATGGCACTTTGACTCGGACGCGGGATCTCAGGAAGTGCTGGCCCGGACAGTAGGAGAGAATGAAACCACCGCAATCGAGGTCTGCCACGCCTTGGGCAAGTCGAGTGCTCAGAGGGCGGCGCAGACTAGCGGTGATGACTCCATCCGGCGATTTGCAGACACCATTACCAAGGCCGGCACCGCGCAACCGGTGCAGGGGCCGTTTCACGGCTACTATTTTCGCGTCTTAGGCCAACAGCCCGTGGGCGCGGTACTGGTCGCCTACCCTGCTACGTATGGCGCTACAGGCGTCATGACCTTTGTTGTCGTTGGCGGCGGAAGCATTTATGAGAAGGATCTCGGGGCTAACACCGCAACCCTCGCGCAACAGATTCAAGGAAAGCCGGCGGGGAAGTGGTATCCGGTCCAAGAGGCTCAGACACAGTTCGTCGCGGAACGCTGATATTCGTTTGCCTGAAGAGCGAGAACTGCTCTGGTAAAACTTGCTCACCGCGCCTGACAGTTGGGAAGCGCTCTTTGGGTGAAGAGGGCGATTACTGAGTGCGAACAGCAGTACCGCGCTCGCTGAACAGAGCCAACGCAGTCCTTAGGCCGGTGAGACTCGTATCTCCACTCACGAACGACACTTATGTCCTCAGTAAACAGCCCGTGATCAGCACAAGAAGAATGGCCAGTCCAGGACATATGTATGCCCAAGCTACAAACCCTAGCATGGTCGAGGGCCGTACGCCGATGTCTAGGATTCATGCCGCTGTCTGGCGTCCCACCAGCGGTGCAAATGCTGACGGCGTGCCTACGGTATGAGGCGTAATTCTCACCAGACCGAGCAGTAGCTTGCGCAACTTCGTCCTCGCTTTGTGCATTTGCGATTTCACGTTCCCTACGGAACAACCCAGCAATTCGGCGATCTCCGTGTACTCGTATCCCTCAATCTCACGCAGGATGTACACGCTCTTGTAACCCGGTGGAAGCGCCGCAATAGCGCGTTCCAGCTGTATCCGCTCGATCAAACAGCTGGGGCGTTCCGGGACGAGTTCCAGCGGTCGGTTGTTGTTGGCATGTTCCTCTTCCAGTTCGTTGTCGGAGCGCTCGACCGATACTTCCACGACACGCGTCTTAGCTCTCCGCATTCTCATGAAGGCGTTGTTCGTCGCGATACGATAGAGCCACGTAGAGAATCGTGAGGTCCCACGAAATGTCGGCAGGTAGCGGAACGCCTGCAGGAACGTCTCTTGAACGAGGTCCTCAGCAGTGTCGGAATCGCCGGTCAGCTTTAAGCAGCGGGCGTAGATCTTCTTCTTATTCTCGTGGTACAGGAATTCGAACCCTTCCGGATCGCCGCGAATGGCAAGGCTGATGGCCCGGAGTTCCTCAACAGGTGTGTCGATGCGTGGTGCGAGATCGGTATCTGGCAATAGCTCCATCATGTCCTTCCACCTCGATCATGCGTGCAGCATCCAAGCTTCCATCTGTGGGTGGATGGGACAGCGAGCGGAGGAATGGATTTAGCGGCTTGCAGTCTTTGGAATTTGCATGGATTTGTCTAACGCCACCAACAGGAGATCACGGGCGCGAGGCAGCTGTCGGCGCTTTCATCACTCGATGCCTGTGTTGTTATTTTGACGCTCCTGTCTGCCGATAGTCACAGGAGTGCGTTCTGTTTTGCCGACATCGCCTTGGATCTGAGTCTCTCAATCACTGGGACTTTGGCACATCGGTTGCTTTTCTTCGAGTGAGGTTAAACACATGCACAACTCGAAATTTCTTGCCCTTGCACCGGTGATTGCCGCTTTGCTGAGCATCACCAGCTCCGCGCCCGCCCAGGTATCGATCAATATCGGACCGGAGCCGGCGTGCCCGTATGGCTACTACGACGTCGCCCCTTACAACTGCGCTCCATACGGATACTATGGGCCCGAGTGGTTCAACGGCGGTGTGTTTATCGGTGCCGGTCCATGGTTCCACGGCCCCCACGAGTTTTACGGCCACGTTGACAACCGTTTCGATCCACATCACGGCTACCGCGGTCCGCTTCCGAATCGTGGAGAGAGGGCCTTCAATCACTTCCACGGAAACGAAATGCGTGATGGACGCGGCCACGTAGGCGGAGGACGCGGCCACGTAGGCGGAGGAGGCCACGCAGGCGGAGGAGGCGGCCGCCACTAGAGAAGTTACGGCGAGGACGTGGGCGGAATTGTCGTACGGTAAACTCATGAAAGCGTGCATAAGGCCTTGCGCGCTTTGTTCGGAGAGTCATGAGCGTTTCTCGACGCAATTTCCTCAAAGCGGCCGGCGTGTTGGCGGGCGCTAGTTTCGTGCCTTCGACGATCGCCCATGCAGGCGAACAAGCGAACGCAACTTCTCAGACTGAAAGCCCCGCCGATTACACAATCAGGATCGCCGCGAGCCCTGTCGAGATCGCGCCGAAAAAGATCATCTCCACCACTACATACAACGGCCAATTTCCTGGACCGCTACTTCGATTCAAGGAAGGGCAGCAGGTCACCGTCGATATCCACAACGACACGGACACGCCAGAGCAATTGCACTGGCATGGACAGATTGTCCCCGTGGATGTTGACGGTGCCGCGGAAGAAGGCACGCCGTTCGTGCCCGCGCACGGGAAACGGCGAATCTCGTTTGTGCCGCAACCTTCCGGCTATCGCTTCTACCACACCCACAACCGGGCAGGAGCGGATCTTGCCGCCGGGCAGTATAGCGGCCAGGTGGGACATGTTTTTATCGAAGCCAAGCGGGAGCCGGGCAATTACGACAGGGAAGTGTTCCTGGTCCTGAAGGAGTTTGAGCCCACATTCAGCCGCGGCGGAGACATGCCGCAGGATGTCCTGTCACCCGCAACCAAAGTGAAAGCCCTGGAGGAGAAAGGCGAGTTGGCAATGAAAGCGTCGCTTGCCAGGGGAATGCCGCACGGTTTCGAGGTCGGTTACAACGCATTCACGATCAATGGCCGGATGCTTGGCCACGGAGAGCCTGTCCGCGTGAAGCAGGGCGAGCGGATTCTCTTTCACGTTTTGAACGGTAGCGCGACGGAGATTCGCAGTCTCGCCTTGCCCGGCCATACGTTTCGAGTCGTCGCTCTAGATGGGAATCCAGTTCCGAATCCTGCAACTGTTCCCGTGCTTTGGCTGGGAACTGCGGAGCGGGTTTCCGCCATCGTGGAGATGAAGCATCCGGGCACTTGGATCATGGGAGACACAGCCGACGATGATCGCCGGCATGGAATGGGCATCGTGGTCGAATACGCACACAGCACCGGCAAGCCTCAGTGGATTGCGCCTCCGCCTTTCCGGTGGAACTACGCGCGCTTCGCTAAGCCTGGCGCGAGCGCACCTCCTCCGGACGAGACCTTCGAGATGACATTCGCCAAAGATAACGCCGCGATGGAAGGTTTCAATCGCTGGACGATCAACGGTGTCGCCTACCCAATGGCGAACACGATGGCGCCGGCATCGTTTCATTTAAAGCAGGGCCAACGCTACCGCATCCACATGCGCAACGAGAGCGACGACTTGCACCCGATTCACCTGCACCGGCACAGCTTCGAACTAACAAACCTGGCGGGCACTCCCACGGCTGGTGTGATGAAAGATGTGGTCATGCTGGGCGGATATCAGGAACTCTCGGTGGATCTCGTGGCGAACAATCCAGGGCTGACCTTGTTCCATTGCCATCAGCAATTGCACATGGATTTTGGATTCATGACGTTGTTCGGCTATGTGTAGGCGAACCACTCTGGGAATCTTGCTGAGCTCAAATAGAGCAGGGGCTCAGGACAGTTTGTCCTGAGCGGATTCGGCCTTACGAATAGCCGCGCCGAAGGAGCTATCGCGTTTTTCTAGCCGCAATTGCTTCGGGCTGTTCGCGGCAGGATCGAGCCCATCCCCGTCCTGCTGCTGGCGCGGCATGGTGGAGCGGGTGAGGGCCATTCGCCAGAGCGCCTCGAGGAAACCGCCGCGCCGCGGCAGCGCTGCGCACGCGTTGGACATCAGCTGGCGCAAGTTATCGGCGCATGCATTGGGCGCTTCCTGCGGTAACCTTCCGGCGATAGGTTCGCTGGCGACAAACTCAGGGCCGCCGACGAGCCACGCAACCCGCTGTTGCGGACATTCCGCTTTGATGTCCGCGCACAGGTCGACTGCTTCTTCATCGTGGCCGTGCATATCGAACAGCACGAGTCCATATCTCGAAGGGTGCCACAGCGCACGCGCTTCCGACATGTGCGCGGCGCACACCACATCTACGCCGAGATTACGAAAGACACTCGCGCGCAGGTTGCGGCGAGAAGCATTAGCAATAATAAGGAGAACGCGTTTGTTCTTCGCAAGATCGGTAGTTGTATTCATGACGTCCTGTCAATCGCGCCGAGTGGCGACACCAGATGCAAGAGTCAAGCGCCCCACGCGCCTTCGTCCGCAAGCTACGGCAAATCGATCGACGAGCGGTGCTTGTTCTCCTGGATATGGTCCCAGACGAATTTGTCGACCAGCCAGGTCGCCTGCCGACGCGCGAGTTCCTCATCGTTCAACGGCATGCGATGAGTGATCTGGAACTGAGCGCCGCATTGGTCGCAGACCACCGTCGCCACCACCGTCCAGCTTGGCGAGACTGCCATGCTTTTGCGCACGCGACGCGCTGTCGCGGTCACCGGCTGTTCGGCCGTTACCATCGTGACTGCCGTGACCGGTTATCGTGACCGCCCCGGGCTCCGCGATCGGTCTTCGGTCGCGCCTCGTTGACGGTAAGCGGGCGTCCGCCAGAATCCTTCCCGTTCAGTGCCTCGATGGCGTTGCTCGCCGCCGAGTCCTCGCTCATCTCGACGAAGCCGAAACCACGAGAGCGCCCTGTGTCGCGGTCGGTGACCAGCGTTACGGTTTCAACTTTGCCGAAGGGTTCGAACATCGAACGGAGGTCGGGTTCAGTGACGTCGAAGCTAAAGTTGCCGACGTAGATCTTCTTCATGTTGTTCCTGGAGATTGAGGCGGTGCGCCCGCAGACGCGCTGGTCAATCGTCTAACTAAGGTGAGAGAACTTCAGATGGGCTGACTTAGCTCAGGAGATCTGAAAGAGGGACGGGCATCCTGCCTCATCTCCACCCTACGCGCCTGCGCAGGTGAAGTCAATCGAGCAAAGGGGAAAGCACGCGGCCGGCGGGCAGCCAGCCGCGTGATCATCATGCAAAGATCTCGCCGGGCAACGCCTGCAATGTCCGCGTCGGCAGTGTGTTCCGCGGACGCGTGGAGCGCTCGGTGGAAATGCCGGTGTGGATGTCCTCGCGACGGATGCGAAGCTTCAAGACCTTCTCAATATTCCGCAATTCGACGCTCTCACCGGGGGAAACCAGCGTGGTAGCCACGCCGCTTGCGCCCGCGCGGCCGGTGCGGCCGACGCGATGAATGAAGTCTTCCGGCAAAGTGGGCAGGTCGTAGTTGATGACGTGAGCTACGTCCTCGATGTGCAGGCCGCGGGAAGCGACATCGGTGGCCACCAGCACTTTGAAACGGCCTTCGTCGAACCCGGCAAGCGCCGCGGTCCGCTGTGATTGGGAGCGGTCGCCATGGATCATCGTGGCCAGGAAACCGTCGCGTCCGAGGTGTTTCGCAAGGCGCTCGGTGCCGCGCTTCGTGCGCGCGAAAACGATCGTGCGCCCTTTCTCTTCGCGGAGGAGGTGGCTCAGAGCGTTGAATTTGTCGGACGTCGAGACCTCAAAAGCGCGCAGGTCGACGCTGTCCACCGGCTTTAGCGTGGAGCCGAGCTCAACGCGAACCGGATTGCGCGTGTAATCGCTGACCAGACCGACAACGGATGTTTCCAGCGTGGCGGAAAAGCACATCGTCTGCCGCTGCTTGGGCAATACGGCGGCGATGCGCCGGAGTGAAGGCAGAAATCCCATGTCGAGCATGCGGTCTGCTTCATCGAGGACCAGCACCTGAACGTGACGGAGGTCGACCAGCTTGCGGCCAAGGTAATCCTGCAACCGTCCGGGTGTGGCCACGACGACTCGCGCGCCGCCGCGGATAGCGTCCAACTGGCTGCGTTCTCCGACGCCGCCAATGACGAGCGCGGCTGCCGGAATGGTCTTGCCCCGCAACTGTTCAAACTGCTCGTGCACTTGCATCGCGAGCTCGCGTGTGGGGACAAGCACGAGGGCTTGGACCGCGCGCGAAGATGGAGCTTGGAGTAGGCGCTCGATCATCGGGATGACGAAGGCGAGTGTCTTGCCGGTGCCGGTCTGGGCCGTCGCTACCAGGTCTTTTCCCGCAAGAGCGTGCGGGATCGCAGCCGATTGAATCGGCGTCGGTACGTGAAATTGTGCGGAAGTAAGTCTCTGCTGCAATGCGGCAGAAAGGGGTAGTTCGGTGAAACTTGTCATTCGAATCGTATGTTCTTTCTCGAGGGGCGTCTCGCGACACGCACTCAAGATGCGATTCGCGACGGTACAAAGGAAGCCGCTCAATGTTTACTCAGCGCCGGAAACGTAACGGAGGGCGGGGGAGATCGAGGAGGGGTCAGGCCGGGTGTTTAAGTCGGACTGCCGCGCCACAAGCAAACCGTGGTCACTAGCGTCTGTGACAGTATAGCACGTTCATCTGCGGACGGGGCGTTCCCGCCCGGATTGCACTTTCGGGCCGACCGCTTCCGGCTCGATCCGCATGGGGACCGGAATTTCTCCCGCGCCATTGCACATGGAGCACAGCGAGCCTCGGTTGTTAGTGCCTCGGCCAATGCACATCGGACAACGTGCTTGAGTCGGTATCAGGTGAACGCCCATACCCCATTGTTGCACGCGTGGGATGAAACGCGCGGATTTTATTGTCGCGACCCGATTTACTCGGTCCGAGGGCCGGTCCGCCACGTATAATCGATCAGTCTCCTTTCGCACTGTTCCGCAGGGTAACATCCGCGTTTCACTGCGCAACGCAGACAGAAGACGCAGCGCCGGCAATCAAAATCTTTTCATCGTGTTTTCACGCCCGACCGATGCGGCTATTGGAGGTGTCCTTATGAGTTCCCGACCGTCGTTCCAGAAACGGCAAAAAGAGCAGAACCGGAAAGAGAAGCAGCGCCTCAAAGCGGAGCGCAAGCAGCAGCGCAAGTTGGAAAAAGATTCACCCCAGGCGGAAACGCCCGAGGAAATGACCGAGTCGTCTGTTGACGTTCTCACCGAAGAGCAAGACGTCTAACCGCGATTTGAATCGTTCCGCGATCCAGTCTGGATCGCTCTCGAAAAACCCAAACAAAGTCGTGCGGGCGCTCCGTGCAATCGGGCGCCCGCAAATCGTTTAGTACGTGAGCCGCAGTCCGAGCTGAAGCTG
The DNA here is from genome assembly GCA_964559835.1 of uncultured Terriglobales bacterium. Lineage (GTDB taxonomy): Bacteria > Acidobacteriota > Terriglobia > Terriglobales > Acidobacteriaceae > DAISJI01. Next base: position 98,109 of record CAZLJE010000016.1, on the reverse strand, counting down.
GCGCATCGCTTGGGCGCCCGTGATCTGTCCAAAGTTCGCTGTGCCCACCGTCGCCGACGGGAGATTGAGATTGACGATGTTCAGCGCATTCGACGCCTCTGCCCGGAATTCGACCTCGAAACGCTCGGTGACGGGGAAGTTGCGGAAGATCGCCAGATCGACGTTCTTGTATCCCGGTCCGCTAAGGAAGTTGCGAGGCGAGTTTCCATCGACTGGTTTCCCGTTCGTCGGGTTGTTCTTGGCGAAAGCTGCGGTGTTAAACCAGTGCGCAGCGGAGGCATTCCCGATGGTGGGGTCGCCGATCAGTTGCGCGCGGTCGTTGTTCGTTCCGTCCAGGTTCGCATCGGCGCCATTCGAAACCGTGAATGGCAGTCCGCTGTGCACGCGGAGGATCGGAGAGATGGACCAGCCGGTGATAAGGGCTTTCAGGAATCCATTCGACCCGGTGTAGTAATCCGGCTGGAAGGTGAGCGCGATGACGGCCTGGTGACGCATGTCGACATCGGCGCGTCCGCGATCGAGCTTGGGATTACTGAAATCCTGCACGCCACCCTGCGCCGTGTTGTTGTCGATCTGAACGCTGTCGAACGCTTTCGCCCAGGCATACCAGCCGTTGAATGTCAGGTGGTGGGACATACGCTGTTGCGCGCTGATCTGGAGACCGTTGTAGGAGGCAGTCTGGTTGGAGCGCAATGCGAGGATGGCGCCAAAATTCTGGTTCGGCCTCCGTGACTGGAAATTGCTGGTCGTGGCCGCCGAATTCAGGACCGGATAATTGATGTCGGTCGCGAACGGCAGATTGTGGCTGAGCGAGCCCACATAAGCGATCTGGAAGCCTAAGCTGCTGGTGAGCTGCTGCTGGAACGAAAAGTTGATCTGGTACGTGTAGGGCCAGTGGAAGTTCGGGTCGGGGCCGAAGATCGAACCGCCGTTTACAAATTGGCCGCTATACGGAAATGGCGCGCCCCCAACGAATCCCTGGTACGGTTTCGACAAAGTCGCTCCCGTTCCAGTCTTGTTGATATTCGCGAACGTCAGGCGGGCAGCGAAGGGCTCGAAATTCGAAGTCGTGTTCCACTCGTTGCCCGAAACGCTTCCGTAGAAAATGCCGAAACCGCCGCGGATCGACGTTTTGCCATCCCCCCAGGGATCAAGCGCGAAGCCGATCCGGGGTGAAATGTGGTGCCATTGGACAGGAACAATGCCTCGAGTCACGCCCGGATCTCCCGGGAACAAAATGCCGGCAGGGGCGGTCGGACGAACCGTGGAATGCATGCCCGGCACGAACGTCGACTCTTTGTTCTGTGGATCGGTCGGAGGTGTCTGGATATCCCATCGCAAGCCCAGGTTCAACGTCAGCCGCGGAAAAATGCGGAAGTCGTCCTGCACAAAAAATGCCGAGTACCAGGTGTTGGTAAATCCAAAGCTCGGCGCGTCTTGCGAAACCGAGTTCGGTATGCCGAGTTCGAAATCGGCGAGCGCGTTCTTGGTCGCCGTGCCGTTAAACCCGAATACACCGTAATTGTTAAGCAAGGCCTGTTGGATGTCTTTGTCCAGCGAAACCTCTCCGCCAAAGCGGATGGCGTGACGTCCATGCGTGTAGCTCATCACATCGCGCGCCGAATAGAAGTTCGTGCCGGTCAGAGGGCCGGCGATCGCTTGCGAGAGACTGAAGTACCCGGTGACGGTCAGCTGCGGCAGCGACGGCGTTCCCTGGATCACTGCGGCTGAACCAAGGTCAGAAAGGGAAGTTTGCGGCAGATTCAACCGTCCGCCGAAGTTGCGCGTGTACGTCACCCAAGTCTGGTTCACCAGGTGTGAGTTGATCGTCCACGTGTCATTGATGTCCGCGTTGTGCTGACGCCAGTTGAATCGTTGCAACGACCACGGCAGGTTCGCGCTACCGGCACGAACGGTGTTCTGGCCGCTGGTCTCGAAATAGCTCACGCTCAGGCGGTTGGAATCGCTGATGTTGTGGTCGACCTTCGCCAGGAATTCGTTCGTGTTGTACGGATTCGGTATGTACCCCTGCCATTTATTTCCGGGCAGGTTCGCAGTCGGGATGTAGGAGTTAATGACCTTCATCGCCACGGGATCGAGGCCGGTGAGTTGGTTATTGGTGTACGCCTTGCCTGTCACCGGGTTCACCGGCTTCACCGACGATTGCGAGAAATCGCCGGTGCGCTCCAGGGCAGAGGGCACGATCGCGCCATTCAGGAATGTGCTGGTGTTCTGCCGAAGACCGGCATAGGAGCCAAAAAAGAATGTCTTGTCCTTGATGATCGGCCCGCCAACGGTTCCGCCGAACTGGTTGCGATGCAGGGCGGGTGTGGCAAGCGTCGATCCCCAGTCGTTCGCGTTAAAGATCGTGTTACGGACGAATTCGAACAACGAGCCGTGGAACTGATTAGTGCCCGATTTCGTCAGCACATTGACCACGCCGTTCTGAAAACGGCCGTAATCGGCGGCATAGTTGTTGGTCTGAACGCGGAATTCCTGGATAGCATCTGGATTGGGAAGGATGTTTCCGGTGTTACGGATGCCGGTCATGTTGATGCCGCCATCGAGGTAGTAATTCACGGAGCCGGCGCCGGCGTCGATGCCACCGTTGATCAGCGTGCGCTGCTCGGGATATCCGAGGATGATGCTGTTCTCATTGCGCTGCACGCCGGGAACAAGGTCGAGCAGCGTGTAAGGATTGCGATTGACGATGGGAAGATTGATGATCTCGTGCGTCTCGATGGTGCGCCCGACTTCGGCGTTGCTCGTATTGACGATTGGAACATCGGATGTGACCTGGACCGTCTCGGCGGCATCGCCGATCGACAGTTGTGCGTCCACCCTGGCAGGCTGCGCAGCCCGCAGCACAATTCCGTTTCGTACAATTTTCTTGAAACTGGGGGCGCTCACGGTAACGGTGTAGTTACCAAGCGGCAGGAACTCGGCGCGGTATTCGCCCTCCGAATTCGTCTGGACGGAACGCGTGAAGTTGGTATCGGTGTTGGTGATCGTGGCCGCCGCGTTCGGCACGGCAGCCCCACTGGAGTCCGTGACAGAGCCGACGATGGTGGATGTCGTCACCTGCGCTGGCGCGAGGCTAGACACGAACAGGAGGAAGCCGCAAACAACAGCGTCAACGAAATGCGCTCGAAGTTGTGGACAGAAGCTCATAACCGCACCCCTTCAGTTTCGCTCCTCGTACCGCTATCCGGTACGGCGTCTTGCTGACGTTCCAAAAAACAAAAAAAGAACCTACGCGCGTAGCCCGCCTTGCTCTACACGCCGAGAATTCGGGACCTGACTTCTTTCGCAGCGATGTCGCCAGCGATTGCGCCTGCAGCTGCCATGCCCAACTGAGTCGACAGGCCGCACGCGGCGCTCATAACGCACTTCGCGATGGAGGGAACCTTTTCCGTGGTGATGCGAAAACTTGGACCGGAAATACTGATGGCAGCGATCGCATGGTGGCCATAACCGAACACGGGCGCGCCGACGCAGCGCACGCCTTCCTCGATCTCCTCGTTGTCGACCGCATAGCCGGCTTTGCGCACCTTCGCCAATTCCGTCTTCAGGTCCAGCAGGTTGTTCAGAGTGTGCCGGGTGAATTGGCGAAAGCCGTGCTTCTGCATATCCACTTCGATGTCTGCTTCCGGCATGAACGCCATCATGGCCTTGCCGACGCTAGTGCAGTACGCAGGATTGCGCCGGCCAACGGTGCAGGCGAGACGAACGCTGCGGTCCGGTTCCACTTTGTCAAGGTAAACGACTTCGCCACTGTCATAGACGCACAGGTGAACGGTCTCTCCGGTATCAAGGGCGGCGCGCTCGAGGAATGGCCGGGCGCTTTGCCGCAAATCAAGTTGGCCGATGGCCAGGGTGCCGAGTTCAAAGAGCTTGAGTCCGAGGCGATAGCCGCCGCTGGCAGGATTCTTTTCGATGAGGCGATGACGTTCGAGCACCATGATGAGGCGGTGCGCGGTGCTCTTGTGTAACTTCAGTTTCTCGGATAGCTGGACGAGTGTGACGTCGGGACCGTGTTGTCCAACTACCTGCAATACCGCCAATGCCCGATCGAGGACCTGGAGCTGGTAGGGGAATCCCGGCTTCGAACGCGTCCCACTATCTGACATGGCGTGTCATTATATGAATCATTGGCGATTCGTCAACACACAATATTCAGAGTTCAACAGGTGAAACGACGGCTTAACAAAGGCTGCGACCACGTATGGTCAGCACCTGCACTAATGTGGATCTGCGCCGAGTCGACCATGTGTCCTGCTATTTTCGCCGGTAAGTCTTCGAATAATTATTTCGGGAGTTTGAGACCGTAAAGGTTCCGTTGGCCTGTGCGGACACCTTCAAGTATTTTCCTTCGCAGTTTTCCTGCGGGTTGGCGATCCTCTCTTCCGCGACATTGTGGTCGGCGTCGGATTCAATCGCGTAATGGAGTTGCCACAGATCCTGCAGCCCTGGCGAGTCATGAACGATCTGCCATGCCGCGGGGCTGGCTCCTTTACGCGCACCGTTGTTCATGATGGCGACACGCGGACGCAGCACGTCAACGATGGCACGTGCATTGGACAGAGCTAAACCGTGGTGCGTGGTGAGGTAGAGATCGACGGTTCCCACGCGGTTCACCGGACAGACGAGTTCGAGTTCTTTCCGCTGTGTGAGGTCGGCGAGGTCGATGAAACGGAAGCGTCCGAAAGTAATGAGAACGCCGATCGAGCGCGCGTTTTCCGTTGGATCTTCGGGTGGTTCAGGTGCGGAGGCGCAGTAAGGGTTCTGCTGACCCGCTTGCGGCAGGCTCGAGGTGATGTGTTCGCCGGCGGCAGTGAGCACTTGAAGCTTGATGTCGCGAAAGGGCAGCGAATCGCCAGGTTTGACTACTAGGTGCTTCGAACCCACGATCGCTTGTTCATACGCCGCATAGGAAGGAAGGACGCTTTCGGACTGCTCCTGGTTCGCGCCATGATCTACGAATGCGCCGATCTTCATGCGCGCCGCGAGCTGCGGAACTCCGCCCACATGATCGCGGTGGTAATGCGTGATGAGCACGTAATCGAGTTGCTTCAGGCCCGCATCTTTGGCTGCTGCGACGATGCGATCGGTGTCGCGGCCGTCGAAGTCCGGCCAGCCGGTATCGATGAGCAGGGACTGGCGCTGCGGTGTGACGATGAGAGTCGCCTGCCCGCCTTCGACGTCGATGAAGTAGATCTCGAGAGTGCGGGCGTTCTGCGCGACGGCGGACGCGGCTAACAATGCGGTGATAGCGCACGCACGAACGATGGGTCTGAGCGTCCTCATTGGATCGTAACGCTTCCTTTGAGCGGCAGGTCGCGAGACGAGTCCCCGACCAACACACCGTAAGTTCCCGGTGCTACCGTCCATTTATTTGCCTCGGTTTTCCATATCGAAAACGCACGCTCGTCCAGGTTCATGGTGACGTGCTTCGTCTGCCCAGCGTGCAGGTCGACACGAGCGAAGCCCTTGAGCTGTTTGGGCGGCTCACCGGCGGTTGCAGGCGAAGCCAGGTACACCTGTGCGATCTCCGATCCGTCACGCTTGCCTGTGTTGGTGACATCGAACTCCACGATGACCTTATTCGCGGTCGCCGGAGATACCTTCAGGTGGTCGAACTTGAACGTGGTGTAGGAGAGACCAAAGCCAAACGGAAAAAGAGGCGCGATCTTCTGAGCGTCGTACCAGCGATAGCCGACCTCAAGCTTTTCGGAGTAGGTCGCGACGCCATTCACGCCGGGGTACTGTTCGGGTGCGTGTGCCGGCACTTCCGCTTCGGTCCTGGGGAATGTCATCGGCAATTTGCCCATCGGGCTCAGCCGTCCGAACAGCAAATCCGCTATCGCCCTGCCGTCTTCCTCACCCGGATACCACGCTTCCAGTACCGCCGAGACGTGTTCGAGCCACGGCATCAGGACGGGGCCACCGGTTTTCAAGACCACAATCGTGTGCGGATTGCCGGCAGCAACGGCACCGATAAGCGCGTCCTGCTCGTTTGGCAGCGAAAGATTGGGACGGTCCTGGTTCTCGCGATTCTTGTCGCCGACCATGACAATCGCGACTTCCACGGATTTGGCGATCACGGCTGCTGCTGACGGGTCGGATCCGTCGTTGTACGTGATCGTAATGGATGGTCCGCCGGTCTGTTTGAGACCGTCCTCCGGCTTGACCGTATAGAGAGGAGTGACCGCGGAGCTTCCGCCGCCGCCCGTATGTGCCGCGCCGGCGTACGGACCGATCAACGCGATCGAATGGATCTTTGCGGCGTCGAGCGGGAGTTGATTGTTGGAGTTCTTCAGCAGCACCGCTCCCTGGGCGGCCAACTCGCGCGCCACGGCTCCGTTCTTCTCAGCGGGGATAGGATGCGCTTGGTACGGATGGTCGAACCAGCCAAGGCGGAACATCTGGGTGAAGCGACGCAGCAGCATCGTGTCGAGGGTCGACTCGCTCACCTTGCCGTCGGCGATGGCGATTTTCATTTCGTCGGAATAGTGGTCCGGCTTCATCGACAAGTCGAGGCCGGCGTTCGCGCTGGCTACGGCGCTGTGCGTTGCCGTGTAATCCGACTGCACGAAGCCCTTGAATCCCCACTCCCCGCGCAAGATGTCTTTGAGCAGGTGCACGTTCTCTACGCAGAACTGGCCGTTCACGCTGGGATACGCTGTCATGATCGCCGCGGCATCGGCTTCCTTCACCGCGGCTTCGAACGCGGGCAGGTAGATTTCACGCAGAGTGCGCTCGTCGATGATTTCGTTGATCGTCTTGCGCTGGTTCTCCTGGCTATTCGCAGCGTAATGCTTCGGCTCGGCGATGACCCCGACGGACTGAATGCCCTTCACTTCGGCGACACCCATACGAGCCGTCAGAAACGGGTCTTCCCCAAAGTATTCGAAGTTGCGTCCGTTCTGTGGAACGCGCGTGATATTCAGGCCCGGAGCTTCGAGCAGGTGCTCGCCGCGGCTGGCGATCTCTTCGGCAGCGATCCGGCCGAACGTCTCAGCCCACGTCGGGTCCCAGGTAGATGCCAGGGCGAGAGACGACGGAAATGCGGTAGCTGGCTGCGGCTGTCGACTGTCGCCCGGACCGGCGCCGAGAGGGCCATTCGAGATCTTGAACGTAGGAAGACCAAGACGTTCAATGGCGATGACCTCGCGCGGAAACTCGCGGATATCGCGCATGTGGATCTGGCTGATCTTTTCGTCGAGAGTCATGGCCTTGACCAGGAGTTCGGCTCGCTTTTCGGGCGCGAGGGACGTATTCATCCACGGACGATCGGTGGCTTGACCGAACGCGACGACGTGCGCAAGTAAACAGGTTGCAATTGTGAGTAACGGTTTCATTCTGTGTCCCTTATCAGAGCGTCTTGCGATCGATGCGTTCGATATCAGTGTCTTTAATCCCGCGGCTTGCGAGTGTGCGGAAGTTGTTGACGTTGGTTAATGAGAATATGCGTCCCGCAGCGGCCGCCGGCGCCTTGATGCGGAAGAAGTCGGCGCCGTCCACTTCGTTGACCATAAACACCGCACGTTCATCGGGTGCATCGTACGCAATCTCGATATTCGTGAATTCCACGTTCGTCGCGTGCCGGACGAAGAAACCGCTGGCCGGAAGTTCCCGGCCGAACATGTGTGGGTCCGGGTACTTATTTTCGAACTCGGGCGGTTGGAGCGCGGCCATGTCCTTCGTTCCACCCCCGCGGTGGTGCAGGTAAATATCGTGGAGCTTAACATCCTCGATATTGCGGCCGGGTATTCCGGCGATGATGGCGGGCAGCTTCCCGACCGCGTTGTAACTGACGATGTTGCTGAGGATGACGCGGTGCAGCTTTCCGACCGGAACACCTTCCGGACCGCGCATGCGGGCGCCGAGCCGCATGAAGATCGGGGAGCCGCTGATGTCGCGCATGGTGATGTTGTTGAATACGACGTCTTCCAGCAGAGCGCCATCGACGCTTTCCAGCGCAATGCCATTACAGCCATCGAAGACGCAGTTGCTCACCGTGATGTTCTTGAACCCGCCGTTCGATTCCGTTCCGAACTTGATGCGCCCGGTCCGCGGGACGTGAGCGTCGGGCGCGAACTTCTTGAACGTGCCGTCGAGAAACGTGCCGAGTTCATAGCATCCGGCGACGTAACAGTTGGTGATGGTCACATTCTCGGTCGACCGCGCCTGGTTTAAGCCATAGGAGCTCTTTGGGCAGATAGCGTCATCCCAGGGAGAATTAACGGTTGTGTTCGACACGTGCACGTTGCGGCAGCAGTCGAGATCGATGCCGTCGCGGTTGGTGTCGATAGTGAGACCGTCAATGTTGAAGTTATCGACGCCTGTCGCGAGGATGCCGAAGTGTCCGCCCTTCAGGATGGCGAAATCCTTCAAGAGCACGTTCCGGCAATTCTTGAGCGCGATCGCTTTATTGCCGACACCCGGAGATTCGGCCCTTGGCAGTTCGCGCGTGCCGCGACTCAGACCTTTGCCGTAGATCAGGCCGGGACCGAGGATCCCGAAATCATGCTGGTCTTCAGCCCAGAGCAGGCTGTTGTGCCAGTGGCTATGACCGTAATCCTGGAACTTATTATCACCGGGATTTGCTTCAGCCGCGTCGTAGCCGCCGGAAGTTGTGCCTTCGGGTGGAACGTCGGCGGCGAGAACGATGGCGCCCTTGTCGAGATAAAGCACGACGTTGCTTTTCAAGCGGATCGAGTACGAAGCGTACGTCCCCGCCGCGAAACGCACCGTTCCGCCGCCGGCGGCAGCGGCAGCCTCGATGGCGCGGTTCATAGCGGGAGTGTCGATAGTTTTACCGTCGCCGGTCGCGCCGAAGCTGCGGACTTCAAATATGCCGCCATTTGCACCGGGAGCGCTGGGGCTGGATTGCGCCGCCGAAAATGGAGCTACGGCCGCAGCCGCGCCAATTCCAAGTCCCGCGTGTTTCAGGAAATCTCTTCGTATCGTAAGCATCACTCCTCTTCGTCGTAATGCGATCAAGGTGTCCAGCGGAAGTGCTCTCGGGGTTTCAAAGAAATCCGGCGTGTAGTGGCGCCGTAACGCAACACCACGGTGCGCGCGAGCGATGCGCGCAGGTCCGCTGAGATAAGTTTCCCAGCGCGCCATGTCATGTCCACTTCTATTCCGCCGCGCGCGCGCAATCCCGTGATGCAGCCGTCAGCCCATTTGGCCGGGAGTGCGGGCAGGAACTCGATCTCGTACGCATGGCTCTGAAGCAGCATTTCCGAGATTCCCGCTGTGCCGCCGAAGTTTCCGTCTATTTGGAACGGCGGATGCGCATCGAACATGTTCGGGTACGTCCGATCGGACCGAAGCAGCAGAGTGAGGATCTTGTACGCGTGCTCCCCGTCGTGCAGACGAGCCCACAGGTTCAGCCGCCAGGCAAGGCCCCAGCCAGTGGCTTCGTCGCCGCGGGTCTCGAGCGACTTCTTTGCTGCCATGGCCAGTTCGGGGGTGTCGCGCTGATCGATCTGCCAGCTTGGGTACAGGCCGTACAAATGCGACACGTGGCGATGGTTGATCTGCGGCGCCTGTAAGTCCCAGTCCTCGAGCCATTCCTGCAACTGGCCGGCTTTGCCGATTTGACTTGGCGCCAGACGAGCGCGGGCATCGGCGATGCGTTTCCGGAGTTCGGCATCCACTCCAAGGAGTTCGGCAGCGCGAATTGTGTTAGTGAACAGGTCGCGCAGGATCTGCTCATCCATAGTCGGGCCGGCCACGATGCTGCTGCCGAACGGATGTCGATTCTCGGGCGAGAGGGAAGGATTCGTCACCAGCCAGTGGTGCTTCGGATCTTCAACAAGAGTGTCGAGGAAGAACTGGGATGCGCCCCTTAGAGCAGGGTAGATCTTCGCCAGAAAAGTTTTGTCGCGTGAATAATCGTAGTGGTCCCAAAGATGGAGGCAGAGCCACGCGCCTCCGGTGGGCCACATTCCGGACCGAGCTTGATCCGCGGGTGCGCTGTCGCGCCAGAGGTCCGTGTTGTGGTGCGTCACCCAGCCGCTCGCGCCGTAATCGTTCCTGGCCACGAGCGCGCCCGTATGGGTCAGATCCAGCACCATCTGCACAAGGGGTTCGACGGTCTCCGCCAGGTTCGTCGGCTCCGCCGGCCAGTAATTCATCTCGGCATTGATGTTCGTCGTGTAGCTGCTTTCCCACGGCGGAAACATACGGTCGTTCCAGATGCCTTGCAGGTTTGCCGGCTGTGAGCCCGCGCGGGAGCTGGAGATGAGTAGATAGCGTCCGAACTGGAAATACAGTGCGGCGAATCCCGGGTCGTCACCACGGCCAAAATTAGCGATGCGCTCGTCGGTCGGAAGCTGCGCGCCATCGGCACTTTGTCCGAGGTCGATATGAACTCGGCGGAACAGCCGCTGATGTTCGCGGATGTGCCGTGAGCGAACGGAATCATATCCGTGTTCGACGGCGCTCGCGATTGCCGAACTGGTGAGGGCATCCGGATCGCCGCTCACGTCGTTGTACGTTTTGTAGCTAGTCGCGGCCGCCACGTAGATGGTCGCCGAGTCGGCGCCGATGATCCGCAGGGAATCACCCGACGCGGTTACCTGTCCTGAATCGTTCACCACCCGGACGCGTGCCTCAAATGTCAGAGCACCTGCCACGCCGCGCAGATCGGAGTTCTTCCCGCTCATGATCAGCGTGGAAGCTCCATTGGCGGCGATGCTCGCGTTCTGTTCGGTCTGCAGATGGACCGTGCAGTTGATCTGTCCTCGTTTATCGGCGACAAGGTGGATCGCAATCACCTGGTCAACGGGGCTGACGAACACCTCACGCCGGAAGGTGACGCCGCCGGCAAAAAAAGACGTAGACGCAATTGCCGAATCGAGGTCCAACTCGCGGCGATACCTGGAGACCGACGTTGTTTCGGGAAAGTCGAGAACGAGATTGCCGAGCGGCTGGTACGGCATCTCGCGCCCGGGGCGGCCCATCATGTGGGCGTTGATGTAGTCTTCCGCCTCTTTATATTTGTCGTCGAAAACCATCTTGCGAACGACGGGCAGCGCCGCGAGCGCGTCGGGATTGCTGTAGTCGTGCGGACCGCCGGGCCAGAGTGTGTCCTCATTCAACGGAAGTATCTCGCGGTGGATGCCGCCAAACACCATTGCGCCGAGCCGTCCATTACCGACCGGAACCGCTTCGACCCACTGTTTGGCCGGATGCTGATACCACAGCGTCACTGCGGAATTCGGCGCAGCGGCTGGGGAGGAAAATTGGACACCGTCATCTTTCGTGTCGTACTTCGGCGGTGGCGACTGCTGACCTGGCGTTTGCGCGCGCGGGAACGCTGTGCTCGCGAGCAGAGGCATTACGAGCAGCAGTCGAGCGATGCGGAACCGGAGTGTCGCGAACAATTCGCTAGTCGTGGATCTTGACCACAAATGCCTGAAAATCTTTCCCCTGGTCGAGGATCAACTGGTGCGGCGTGCCGGCCGGAATGTGAATGATGTCGCCTTCCGACAATACCTGGCGCGTGCCTCCCTCGATGCTCTTGCCCCTGATCTCGTTGGGATTCTCGTTCTTCGCTTCCACCAGCGTGCCGCCGATGATGATGGTTGCCGACCCGCCAGTCACAACCATGACGTCAGCGAGATGGACGTGAACTTCGGCCTGTCCGCTGGCGCGACGATACGAAAGCTTCAGTGCATGATTTTCGTAGGCGCCCCAATCGGCGCCGTTGCTGCCGGCATTCTTGGCTTTCGCGTCGGCGGCGAGTTTTGCGAACTGCTGTCTCAGTTCCGTCGCCGAATGATATTCAGCGGGCTTCGCCTGTCCGATAATCTGCGCGGGCAGTGTCATCGCAAGCGCGCACAAACCCGTTATCAGGATTCGTTTCATTTCGATGCCTTCTTCGTTCGAGTGTCGTTGGTCGACGCTCCGGCCTGTTGCAACAGCCAACGCGCCAGTTCCTCTCCGCCCATGTAGTTCTGGTACTCGGGCGGAAGTTTCAGCCCGTCGGTGTACTCGTTGTAGAGCCATGGATCGGTCAGCGCGAAAACGGTCCCTTTGCCGACCTTCGCGACGGCCATGAGCACGTCGCCCTTATCGACGACGAGAGGGCGAGCAGGTTGAGAGGGAGTGATGGTCGACACCTCCTTCATAAAGAAGGTACGAGCGCCGTCAAAAATCCCAGTGCCCTCCGGGATTGCAATCTTGCCCATGTCCCAGTTGGACCCCTCGACGCGATTGCGGAGGACTGCATTGAAGTGAACGCCGAGTTTGTCTGCGAGTTTATTGAAATGCTCAAATTCAGAATTTCCGGAATCATTCTGAAGAATGGCGAGAACGCCGCCGCTCTTCACCCACGCGACGATCTCGCTGGCATCGGCGTCGGTCATGTAGTTGGGGTTTGGGTTCTTCGCCGGGATATCGGGCGACACGATGATGTACACCTGCGCGTTTTTCAGATTCGACAAGCGGGGAGCGGTGTAGAGCGTATCGGTCGCGGCGCCGTAATTGCGGAAAATGTGGCCCAACGTAAAGAAGCCGCTGTCCGCGTGGTCGGTCCATTTGTAATGGAAGTACTCCTCCTGGCCCGCGGCATTCTTGCGCTTCTGGCTGTTGAACCATGCGTCGAGCAGGACAGTCTTGTTGCGGTCGAGTGTCGCGGTAGGTGCTACTTCCATCTCGGCAGCAGCCATTAGGAATGCGCCAATACCTTTCGGATCGGACGGCCCGACATCGACATGCGCGTAATAGTCCCAACTGTTTTCGGGTGTGAGCTTCGGTCCCAACCCTGCACCGTATACCGTATCCGTGAGAGTGAGCTTCCCGTCGGCGTCGTCCTTCACGAAGCGCTTCAGTATCCCGTCATAACCACGCTGCGCTACTTGCTGAAACTTTGGATCCAGGTAGCCTAGACGTACGCCTTTTTCGAGCGCGTAAACCAACATGCACGATGCTGACGCCTCTTTGTAGTTGCCGGCCTTCTGTGGTTCGTCCATCACTTCGAACCAGACACCCGATTGCGGGTCCTGCGTTTTCGCTATTGCAGGCGCCAGCCGCTGGAGAATCTGGAGCAACTGCGCGCGTCCGGGATGATCGGCGGGGAAGTAGGGCAGGGTATCGACCAGTGCCATTGCGTACCAGCCCACGGCGCGCGCCCAGACGTTCGGAGCTCGTCCCGTTTTCTTGTCCGCCCATCCCATTTGCTTCGACTCATCCCACCCGTGGTAGAGCAATCCGGTCTTCGCGTCGCGCGTGTGCTCCTCGATCAGCACGAACTGGTGCGCGATGTCGTCGAAATCTTTGGGCTGTTGAAACATCACTGCGTATTGCGCATAGAACGGCTCGGCCATGTAAAGGCCGTCAAGCCACATCTGGTTCGGATATCTCTTCTTGTGCCAAAAGCCTCCGGACGGCGTACGAGGCTGCGAGTCAAGCTGGTGACGGATGATCGTGGCTGCCTTGTAGTACTTCGCGTTCTTCGTGCGGCCGTAGAGAAGAAGAAGCTCGCGTCCGAGCGCGACTTCATCGAGGCTCTGATCTTCCGGCTTGTGAGAGGGAATGGATCCGTCGGCATTGACGAGGCGGTCCATCGAGCGCTGGATGTAGCGGTAATAAGCGGGGTCGGCGGTGTTTTGCCACACCGCAGCGAATCCCGCCAACAGTGTGTTCTTGTCGTACGCCCAATCGCCGAGTGTCTTGTTGTTGGCGACGATCTGCGCATCGGGCCAACGCTGGATCGTTGCGTCGGCCATGCGCCTCGACCAGGACTGTTGCTGCGCCAGTGCGCCACAACTGATGCCGAGGACGAGTACCAGTATGCGAGACGTCGAATGGTGTGGCAGCATTGCCTCAATGTACTAGAAGTGGTTTCGATGGCGTGCCGCGGCATCGCTGAGCCGCGGCATGCGCATCGCTAGAACGTGATACGGCCGGAGAGTTGAAGCACGCGAGGACCGAAGCGTTCGCCAGTCACCTGTCCAAACGTGCTGCTCGACTTGATCTTCCCCGAACCGCATTTCGGGTCGCTCGCCGCCGCACCAGTACAACTAGAACTGGTGTCGAAGTCCGCCGTGAGCGCCTGGTCCACTCTCCCCATCGTGAACGAAGGATGATTGAACACGTTGTACGCCTCGCAACGAAGCGTGAACTGCAGGTGTTCGGTGATCGGAATGTTCTTCTGCAGCGCCATGTTCCAGTTGTTCGATCCCGGTCCGCGAAACACGATGTTACGGGTCATGCCAGGCTCGTCCGGAGTGGGTACAACACCGATCGGCGGAAGCGCGAAAGCATCAACGTTGAGGTAGTGCAGCGTGCTGTGGATCTGGCCTTTGGGAGCATATACGTTGCCGAACACCAGGGGATTGGCGCCATCTCCGCCGCCAGTCAGATTGGGCGTTCCACTCATGCCGACCGAGAACGGTGCGCCGCTGATGAATTCCGCGATCCCAGACCATTCCCAGTTATTGGCGATTGCTCCCAGGACGCGGTTGTCCCACAAGCGCGTCGCCTTCGGGATGGACGCCGTCCAGTGAACGACCAGGTCGTGCGTGCGGTCGAAATTTGCGAGACCGTAGTTCCAGAAGCGCCGGTCCTGATACGTCGAGACCGCTCCGTTCACGATGGCTTGCGTCGTGAGGACCTTCGAGAAGGTGTACGCCACTCCGAACTGAAGGCCTTTGGTAAACCGGCGGTTCACCGAGGTTTGCAGGGCGTTGTAGTTCGAAGTCCCACCGTAATCGCGCAGCTGCACCGCGGCATAGCCGGGATACGGACGGAAGTAGTTGTCGTTTAGCAGCTTAGCCTGGGTGACGACGACACCGCCGTGATTCGGTCCATAGAAGAATGTGTTGACGGACCCGGTAAAGGTTCCATTCAGCGGGGTGCCGCTCACAATTGATGTTGTTTGAGAATTGTCGACGTAGGCGGGATTGTTTTGCGCCAGGTACGGAACTTCGTTCAGGTCCACCTGCTGGTTGAGGTGGCGGCCGAAAGTTCCGACATAGGCGATGTCGACAACTGTATCGAACCCGATCTTACGCTGGACGCCGAGGTTCACGCCGAGGGTCGATTCGATCTTGCGGTTGGGCTCGAGGATACGGGTAGCGAGAGGACCCGCGTTGACCTGGCTGCTGGGATCGTAGCAGGAATTCGTCGCACCGCAGCCGGCAGCGAAGTTTGAGCCTGTGATCTGGCCGAACCCAACCGAGGCGTTGGTGATCACTGGAGGAGTGTTGAAGTAATCGCCCACGGTCCCGCCGCCCTCACGCGTGTTGTAGTAAAGGCCCGCACCTAAGCGGACGGCCGTCTTGCCCGTCCCGAATGGATCCCATGCGATGCCAAAACGCGGCGCGTAGAGCAAGCCGTTGCTGTGACGCAGTGACTGCGGATAGGACGGGTCCGTATTGATCACCACTCCTGTGTAATTGAACGGAGTGACGAACGTTCCCAGGAAAGCGCTCGGCTTTACGTCAGCGGCGTTGCCCGGGTTCTGTGCGCACTGCGACGTATTGCTGGGCGTTGTTTTGGCCGACCCCTTGCACAACGCTTTTCCCGCTGTGCTGAGGCTTCCATAGGTCACGGGACGATACAACGCCGGTACCTTCGATGGGTCGTACCGCCCGGGCACGAACGCAGCGCCGAAGCCCGGCGCAAGCACCGTCGGCAGGTCATAGGTAAAACGGACTCCGTAGTCGACCGACAACTTGGAGCGCAGTTTCCAATGATCCTGCACGTACCACTCGAGAACGTGCCAGTGAGGAGCATAATTGGCGAAATTCGATCCCTCGGAATAGGAACTGTAGCTGCCCAGCAGCATGTTTGAGTACGCATACTGGGTGTCGAATGGGCTGGACGTATTCACACCGAAGTTGAAGTTGCCGTTGAACGTCGATCCAGTGTGGCTTTGCAGGTAATGCCCCGCCTGGTAATACGCGCCAACTTTGAACGTGTGCTGCTTCCAGATCTTGGTCAGGTTCTCGGTGCCTTCCCACGTGCCGGTCGCATCCAGCATCGGGTAGCGGTTATCAAAATTGATCTGCGGCGCCTGAGCGAGTTGAAAAGTTCCATTGGATCCGCCGCTCGACAGGCTGGTGACGCGGGGAACAAGGTCCAGCGGGTTCTGCGTCGGGTTGTTCTGCCCGAGGCTGATGCCCAAAGCAGATTTGCTGATCCTTTTCGCGTCGGCTGCGTTGACCAGGCCGGTGTACTCGTCCCAACTCGAGTAACCGATATTGAATTCGTTCACCAGCGTCGGACTTGCGACAAACGTGAGATTGATACCGGCGTTCTTGGATGGAGTCTCGTAAAAAGCAGGAATGCCCCAGTTGAGACTGTTGGTGGTGGCGGTAAGGCCGATGTTGCTCTTGTACTCTTTCATCCCGCGAAAGAAGAGGTGCCACTTGCTGGTGATGATGTAGTCGAGCCGCAAGACATACTGGTCGGCTGGATTGCTGGTGGCGCCCTCGATCGTGTAATTGTACGGATTACCGGAAGTCACATTGGTGAGCGGGCAGACCGGTCTGCCACCTTGCCCGAACGGAGTGCAGTCGATGCTCGCGACCGGGAAGATCGCCATCAGCTTCTGCGTGTTCGGATTGATCCGGTTGAGGGGGATGATGTTGAGCCCGCTTGGATTCGCCGTCGTGGCGCGGCTGGAATCGGTGAAACATGCCGCTGTGCTCGTCGCAGAACACGTGCCGTTCTTGAGCGGGTCGCGGATGTAGATCTTCTGACCTTTTGCGTCGTAGCTATTGGAGAAGTCGCCGGCGAGTTCGGCAGCCGTTGGCATCATAAAATTCTGCGGGCCGGTTTGGCCCTTGGTGGGCCAGCGCTCCGTCGAGAAGAAGAAGAACAGCTTGTCCTTTTTTTTGTTGAACACCTTCGGGATGTAAGCCGGTCCACCGACGGTAAAGCCGTACGTGTTGAAGCGGTATTTCGCTCGCGGCAGGCCTTTGTAGTTCCGGAAGAAATCGTTGGCATTAAAGTCTTCGTTTCGGCCGTAGTAATAGGCTGAGCCGTGGAACTGCTGCGTGCCGGACTTTGTGACCAGATTGACGATACCGCCGGCACTTTGTCCGTATTCCGCCTGATAGCCGTTGAGAACGACCTTGACCTCGGAAACGGCGTCCATATTGAGCGGAGTATCAAGTTTATTGCCGTCGCCGCGAGGATTTCCCGAAACTCCGTCGACGCTGACAGCGTTGCTGCTTCCGCGCACACCGTTGATCACGCCGGGACCCGAGGTGCCAAGCTGCGACCCACCAAGGCCATCGCCGGCATCATCGCGACCGTTGCTGTCGCCCGCGCCAACGATCCCCGGAAGCACGCGGAGCAGGCTAAGAGGATCGCGACCGACTGACATCAGCGTCGACATTTCTTTTTGCTCGAGCAACGCGGAGCGCTCAGCGCTGTCCGTTTGGACCGTGGATGCTTCCGCCGTAACGGCGACCGTCTGGCTGTTCGCGCCGACCTGGAGCGCGAGGTCGCCGGCAGGCAAGCGCTCCGAAGCGCTCAGGTGCAGGTCATGTTTCTCCAACCGCTTGAAATTCTCGGCCTCGACGGTAATGGTGAACGTTCCGGGCTGAAGAGCGACAAAGCGGAAAGCTCCGGAACTGTCCGTCTTAACCTTCCGGACTTCGGACGTCGCCTGATTGGTCAAGGTAACGTCAGCGCCAACAACGACGGCGCCGGTCGAGTCGACGACGCGTCCGGAGATTTCACTGCTGGATGTTTGTGCGATACCAGCGAGGGAGACGGTGCAGAACAGCGCGAACGCGAAAAGTGTGCGAGTGAGCAAGCGCAAATTCATAGGGATCTCCCGAAAGAATTCGGAGTCGAAGAGGAGGGTGGACAAGCGCATGTTTGAACTGACCGAGCCGGATCCCACATCCGGAACGCGCGCATTTATAACTCCACAAAGCGGAGTAATTCAAGCATGAAAATATATATTTCAAGATATGAAATATTAAACGGGCGTTTCCGAAGGAGAGGTTAGACCCACAAGACGGGCTGGCGGATTGGGAAGTTGCGGATGATCTCAGGGGTGGTTGGCTCAGGATCCAGGCGTCGCCACAGCGAAATGTACTCGGAGTTCCTCAACGCCAGCCCCGCGAATAACAGGCTCGGTTGGCGCACCGGCCAATCCTTCCAGTACTCGACATCGTGCGGGTGCGGCCATGAATCCTTATCGGCGATGTACGGATACATGTACGCGATTGCCTTCCCGTATCCGCGGCCGTCGGGGAGGATGAAGCGGAACAGATTATCCTGCGATGTGGAGAGGATCTGGCAGACTGTCCCCATGGCATCAAGATTGAACAGGCAATACCCGTAGGGTTTCGTACGGCGCAGTTCCTGGGGGAAGCTGCCGTCGGCCGCGATCTGGTTTGGTACCAGTACATCCCTGTAGCGCGTGCGACAGAAGGTTGAGACCTCATCGTTACCGGTGAACGCCGCGAACTCCGCCGCCTGCGCGATCCAGCAGGTACCGTGATTGTTCTTCGCCTCGCGTTCATCCTGTCCGTTTTTCGACGTTGTCATCCACGCCAGGTAATCGGCGAACCATCTGCGTATTTCGGACACTTCAGCGCCGGTGAGTGCGCGCGAACTTTCCATCTGCGCGGCGGCGCGGGCGACCTCCACCAGGTGCAGCGTGTCGATGATCCCGGTACCGCGGCCCGGAGTGCGGCCATGGATCGCCTGCGCAAACTGCAGGTTGGCATTCATTCGGGTCGCCGGATCGATGAACCACGCGCGCAAATGTTTGGCAGCGTGCTGTGCGTACCGCTTCTCACGCGTGACCTTCCACGCTGCGGCCAGCGCGGGTACTTGAATACTCAAACGGATCAGCGCGAGCCGGTGCTGGTTGAAGTTGTCGGGATTGGAGAGGCCGTCGCGCTGGATATAGGGTCCGCCAGGATTGTTCGGGTCGGGCCACCAGTAGTCGCCTTCGGAAAAATAATCGTGCTTTCCGCCCGAACTGCGTGGGCTTGAGAAAGCGGTGATCGTCACTGGCTCTTCACGCAAGTACTTGTTGGCGGCACCGAGAATGCGCGCGCGATCGATGGCGGCGACGTCAGGCGCGGCGAACGACGACGCCGCTTGGCCGAAAGAGAATCTCGACGCGGCCGTTCCCGTGAGCGCAGCCATGCAACCAACGCAGAATTCCCGGCGAGAGATCGCCATTTCAGCGGACCTCCAGCGCCGTGCGTAACCGGATCAGTCGCGAGGATGAACCCAACGCAATGGTGTAATGGCCGGGCGCAACACGCCAACCGTGACTTTTCACGTCCCAGTAGGAAAGAGCGCGGGCGTCGATCGAGAGACGGACGTGTTGAGTTGCGCCGGGCTTGAGAAACACCTTTTCGAACCCCTCTAGCTGCTTGGGGGGCTCCGGCACTGCGGTGGAGGGGAATCCGACATAAAGCTGAACGACCTCGGCGCCTGCCGTCTTCCCCGTGTTGCGGACGTCCGCTTCAACGACCACGGTCCCGCCTTCAGCTGCAGACAACGCTGTACGAGAAATCTTGAGATTGCGGTACTCGAACGTGGTGTACGAAAGTCCAAAGCCGAAGGCGAAGAGCGGTTCGATCTGCTTCGCATCATAGTGCCGATACCCCACGAACACTCCTTCGCTGTAATGAG
Organism: uncultured Terriglobales bacterium; assembly: GCA_964559835.1. Classification (GTDB taxonomy): domain Bacteria; phylum Acidobacteriota; class Terriglobia; order Terriglobales; family Acidobacteriaceae; genus DAISJI01. Next base: position 78,474 of record CAZLJE010000016.1, on the reverse strand, counting down.
CGACACCGTTTATGCCGGGATACTGTGCGGGAGTGTTTGCGGGCACGTCCTCGAGCGCGCGGGGGAAGGTGATAGGCAGGCGTCCGGACGGATTCACCACGCCGAACAACACGTCGGCCAGAACATTGCCATCCTCTTCGCCCGGATACCAAGCCTCGAGCACTGCGGGCACCTTGTCGATCCAGGGCATCAGGACAGCTGAACCGGTCTTGAGCGCGACGATCGTCCGCGGATTGGCATCAGCGACAGCCTCCACGAGTTTGTTCTGCGCATCGTCGAGGACGATCGGATGGTCGCGGCCCTCGCTGTCGATCATCCCGACCATCACGATCGCGACATCGGAGGACTTGGCGAGCGTGGTGGCCTGGGCCAGGTCTGAGCCGTCAAACACTTTCACGTTTACGTCAGGGCCAACGCGAGCGCGCAGGCCATCATACGGATCGACGGTGTACAACGGGACGACGTGAGAGCTTCCTCCGCCGCCTGTCACTGCCTTTATCGCCATCGGACCGATGAGCGCGATCGACTTCAACCTCTTCGCGTCGAGCGGAAGCAGCGCGCCTGAATTCTTCAGCAGGACGACACCCGCTTCGGCGATCTTGCGCGCCCGCGCACCGTTTTCCTTGGCGGGGATTGCCTGCGGCTTCGGAGGATTGTCGAAAAGTCCGAACTTCATCATTGTCCGGAATCGGCGGACCAACTTGTCGTCGATCACCGATATCGGGACCTGGCCCGCTTCGATTGCAGCCTTCAGGTCGTCGCCGAAGTACTTGCCGGTCGGCATCTCGAGATCGAGCCCGGCGAGAGCCGAGGCCACGGTGCTGTGCACCGCGCCGAAATCCGAAGTAACGAAGCCGTCAAACCCCCATTCTTTTTTCAGGATGTCGTTCAGCAGCAGTCCATTTTCGCAATTGAACGTGCCGTTGATCTTCGGATACGCGCACATGACCGATGCGCTGTGTCCGCGTTTGATCGAAACTTCGAACGCCGGAAGATAGATCTCACGCATCGTGCGCTCATCGATGTCTTCATCCACGACGAAGCGGTCCTTCTCCTGGTTGTTCGCGGCGTAGTGTTTGACGTTCGCGATGATGCCCGCGCTTTGAATTCCCACAATATTGCTGACCGACAGTTCGCCCGCCAGATAAGGGTCCTCGCCATAGCCTTCGAACGTCCTGCCGTTTTGCGGGACACGGACAATGTTGATGGTTGGCGCTTCCAGCAGGCCATTGCCGATCGCCTTCGATTCTTCGCCCGCGATGGCGCCGTACTCACGCGCAAGCGAGCGGTCCCAGGTCGCGGCGGCCGCGATCGGAGAGGGAAGCGCGGTCGCCGGAACTTGCGCCCGCGGCGGACGAGTCGAACCCGGACCTGCTCCCGCCGGGCCGTTCGTGATCTGAAAACCGGGTATGCCGAGACGCGGGACCGGAGGCACCCAGCGATAGATCCCCTTTTCGTCGTCGCGAATGCCGTGAAGCTGAGAGATCTTCTCGTCGAGCGTCATTTTCCCGACAAGTTCGCGGGCGCGCTGGTCGTAATCCTGCGCGAAGGCAGTTGCACATATCAGGAGGGCCGCAGTTCGTGCGACAGCTTTTCTCATTTTCACCTATGCAGGACTCCGCACCACGATGTTGTAGCGAAACACAATAGCGTCTTCTGAGCCGATCCGCAGGAATGTTCGACGATTGCTCATGTTGACCCCAGCTGTCAGCTGCCGCAAACGCTAAAACAATTGCGGGGCTCAGTTCAAGATAGAAAATAAGACTCTCAAGATATAAAACGCCTTGTAGTATCTCTGTCGACATTCGTGTGGGAGGTCAAGGATGAGCATAGACGGCATAAGCAGGCGAAAGTGGATGCGGTATTTTTCTGCGGCAACGGTTGCGTCAGGAATCGCGCTGAAGGGAACGGCCGTCGGTCAGGAACACTCCGGCCATGAGAACGATCTCGGCAACCAGACGTACAACATTCGCGATTTCGGCGCTAAGGGCGACGGCAAGACGCTGGACACCGCGGCAGTGCAGGCCGCCATCGACGCATGCAATCGCGACAAGGGAGGGACAGTGCTGGTCCCGGCCGGAACATTCGTGATCGGCACGGTCGAAATGAAGAGCAACGTGACCTTGCGGATCGCCGCAGGCGGGACGCTGCTCGGCTCCGCTGATGGCAAGCAGTATCACGCGGTCGACGCGATCCCGCTCTCTGGCGACTCGACGCTCGCCGACGGCAATGTCGCCCTCATCTTCGCTGTCGATGCGCACAGTTTCTCGATAGAAGGTCCGGGCAAGATCGACGGCCAGGGGATTCAGTTTCATAGTCCGGAACGCGGCGTGCCGCCGCCGTCAGGCCGCGGCGGCTCACAAAGGCCCTACCACGTCCTGCTGCACCGTTGTACAAACTTTCAGCTGAAAGACGTCACGCTCGTAAACTGCGCCTTTCATTCTGTGCGCGTCATTCAATCGCGCTATGGCGCCTTCGATGGGCTGCACATTCGCAATCGCGTTAACGGCAATAATGATGGGTTCCACTTTATTTCCTGCCAGAACATGCACGTGGTGAATTGCGACGTCGAGTCGCAGGACGACGCATGCGCTCTGTTCGGCAGTTGTAAGCTGATCACGGTCACAAATTGCACGTTCTCGACGCGATGGTCGGTGTTCCGGTTTGGAGGCGGGGAAGCCGAGAACATTACGGTGTCGAACTGCATCCTCTACGAAGTCTATGGCTGCCCGATCAAACTTCACTGCGGCCCCGGATCGCGCTTCGAGAACATGATGTTTTCCGACCTCATCATGAACAAGGTAACGGGTCCGATCTACATCGGCCTCGGGCCGCGGCGTCCGCGCAACGCGCAGAGCGAAACCCCCGAGACCGCTGCGACGCAGCAGGGGACACCCGGCATAGTGCGCAACATCAGCTTCGGCAACATCCAGGCGACGGTGATCGCCCCGCAGCCTCTGCCGGATTTCCCGTTCACGAGCGGCTACCGCCTGGCGGAGATAAAGTCGTGTATATCATTGAACGGCGTGGGCACTTTCATCGAGAACGTTACGTTCGAGAATGTTCGCGCCACATTCCCCGGCGGCGGCACGGCGGACGAGGCAGCAAATCGCGATGTGCCGAAGGTTGTCGGCGAATACTTCGAGACCGGGGTTTTGCCCGCGCATGCCTTTTACGCGAGGAACGTACGCGGTCTTTCGATGAACAACGTTCGTTTCGAAGTGAGTGCGCCCGAGGCACGGCCGTCGGTCGTCTTCGACACGGTTGAGGACGCATCCATCACCGGACTGAGCGTACGCGGAGCGAAAGAGGCCGAATCGCTGCTCCGTTTCACAAACGTGAAAGATACGCTGCTGAGCGGCTGTCGCGTGGTTGCGCCGGCATCGGTCTTCATGCGCGTGGAAGGCGCCGAGACCGCGAACGTTACCCTGGACGGCGGAGACCTGTCGAAAGCGGCAACTCCGATCACGTATGCCGCGGACGCCCCAAAAGACGCCGTGAAGACATGCTGTGCAACTCCGTCGAAATGATCACGAGCGGCGGGTCATCGAGCTATTTGGAATTCGATGCGGCCGCCGCTGGCGATTTCACCGTTTGCTGCATCGACGACAGCGACGTGCGGAATTCCTCGTTCATGATGATGAACGCGCCGAGTCCATGGAAGTCGTTTACGTTGCGTTTACGGCCGTAGTAGTAGGCGAGGTCGGCGACGTTCGTACCTTCGCAGATGTCCGCCAGGTTCGTGCGGCCATCCGCGTCTACAGTGAGCTTTGATAGCACGCCTTTGTAGCCTCGTTCCGCGACGCTCTTGTATTTCTTGCTGACATATCCGCGCTTCACCGCAACATCCGTGATGTACGAAAACATGCTGGAGCTCGAGGTTTCCAGCCAGTTGTTCGGGTCCGTGGTTTTGTCGACGATCTGGTACCAGAGACCGGTCTTCGGGTCCTGATATCGCGCCAGGTCCTTCACCAGGCGCTGGACGATCTTGATCAGCCTGCCGCGGTCGGGGTGGCTCTTCGGCAGGGCATCCAGGATATCGACCGTCGCCATCCCGTACCAACCGATGGCGCGGCACCAGAAATATGGCGAGTGATGCGTTTTCGGGTCGGCCCATTTTTGCGCGCCGCTCTCGTCATAAGCGTGATAGAGCAGTCCGAGCCTCGGGTCCTTGAGGCGGCTGTAGTAGACGAGGATCTGTTTGACGGCTTCATCATTGGCGTACTTCGAGTCGTCGAAGGCCTGTCCATAACGGACCAGAAAGGGCATGCCCATGAAGATGCCGTCGAGCCACAGCTGGTGCTGGCGGCTCGGCACGGTCGCATGCCAGAACCCGCCATCGCTGGTGCGCGGGTAATCGTCAAAGCGGTGGCGGAAGATGTCGAGGGCCTTCTTGTATTTCGCTTCGCCCGTCTCGTTGTAGAGGATGATCAGCAGGTTGGCCGGAAGGATGTAGTCGAGGGCGTCGATCTTGCGATCGAGCACGCCGTCATCGTTGATGTGAACATCGACCCACTGTTTGATGTATTCGAGGTAGCGAGGGTCCTTTGTTCGCTTGTACACCAGGTATTGCCCGAACAGATACAGCGACCGCGCATAGCCCCACCCGCCGAACTTCCTCGGATCAGGTTCACGCGCCAAGGTGGATTCCACCATCGCTTGCGACCAGTCGGTCGCTTCCGAGCCTGCGGCGTGCGGCGCCGGCGCTTGCGCCAATGCGGTGGTGCTGCTCCAGAGTAGCGACAAAGTCAGAAGTGACGCGATGCACAGGCGGGTGACGGCTGCGGGACGTTTGGTGAGATCCATAACTGGGTCTTACGGTAGATGAATGGAGTGCCGTAGTTCAATGTTAAAAATGAGTGGTTCATAAAGTGAAATAGTTGGGAACATGCCCCGCGTGCTCCTATAATGCGCGGCGTTGCCTTTCGCCAACATCAAAGGGGAGAGCTCATGAACATCGGTGGTCGTGCGATTGTCATTGTTATCTTGATTCTTATGGTCGTGGGTACTGCGTCCGCGCAGAAGAGTGCGGCTGTCGCGTCCACGCCGCCCATGGGCTGGAACAGTTGGAACCATTTTCATCGCAACGTGACCGACGCGATCGTTAGGGCTCAGGCTGACGCGATGGTGTCCAGCGGCATGCGCGATGCCGGCTATGTGTATGTCAACATCGACGACACGTGGGAAGGGCAGCGCGACTCCAACGGTGTGATTCAGACAAACGAGAAATTTCCGGACATGAAAGCGCTTGCCGATTACGTACACAGCAAGGGACTGAAGCTCGGTATTTACTCCTCGCCGGGTGCGAAGACGTGCGCCGGGTTTGAAGGCAGCCTCGGGCACGAGGAGCAGGACGCGAAGTCCTATGCCGAGTGGGGAATCGACTACCTGAAGTACGACTTATGCGGCTTGCGGGAGGAAATGAAGAATGCGGCCACGCCCGAAGCCGCCCACCAGATGATGATCGATGCGTACACCAAGATGCGGGACGCGCTGGCCAGGACTGGCCGTCCGATTGTGTACAGCCTCTGCCAGTATGGCAACGATGCGGTGTGGCGCTGGGGAACGTCGGTCGGCGGAAACCTGTGGCGTACCACCGGCGACATTTCCGACAACTACGCACGCATGGCCGACATCGGTTTCGGCCAGGCTGGCCTGTCTCAATATGCCGGGCCGGGACATTGGAACGATCCCGACATGCTCGAAGTCGGCAACGGCAAGATGAAGCCTGACGAGTACCGCACGCACATGAGCCTGTGGGCGATCCTCGCGGCGCCGCTGCTGGCTGGGAACGACTTAACAACGATGACGCCCGAGACCATCGCGCTCCTGACCAACAAAGAGGTGATCGCGATCGACCAGGACCGCGGCGGCAACCAGGGAGATCGCGTCGCCGTAGAAGGTCCGCTGGAGATCTGGGCGCGCACCCTGGCCGACGGGTCGAAGGCCGTTGGACTCTTTAACCGCCATCCCCAGCCGATGCATATGAAGGTGAGCTTTCAACAGGTCGGCTTTAACGGCAAGGTCAAAGTGCGCGATGTCTGGGAGGCGAAAGATCTGGGCAGCTTCGATTTCTACGAAACGCGGGTCCCCGGGCACGGAGTGGTGCTGCTGAGAGTGTCCAAATGACGCAAGCGCTCCAGTCCTCTCACACCACGGCCGCGACGACTTTTTTCGCGGTCACAGCACAGCCCAAGTTGCGGGAGACTATTTGGGCGCCTTCGCGGACGGCGGTAGAGATCTGCAGCAGCTTCGTCCGGTCGATGCGAGTGATCGGACCCGAAACACTGATCGCCGCCGCGACGTTTCCGCTTTGATCGAAGATCGGCGCGCCCACGCAACGGGAACCGGCGCCCGCTTCCTCATCGTCGACCGCGAATCCCTGTTGCGTAACCTTCTTGAGCTCGCGGCGAAGTCCGGCGATGGAAGTGATGGTGCGCGGCGCAAATTTCTCGAGCCGAAGCGATGCCAGCGCGGACTCGCGCTCGCTCTCGCCCAGGAAAGCCAACATGGCCTTTCCGAGAGCGGTACAGTGGAGCGGCCGTCGGCTGCCGATCTGCGAGACCAGGCGGAACGAGTGCGAGCTCTCGAGCACATCGAGGTAAAGCACGTCCAAACCGGAGAGCACGCCAAGGTTCACGGTTTCCGTGGTCGTGACCCACAGACGCTGCATCACGGGGCGGCTCACGCTGCGGAGGGTGGCATGGTAAGCGACCCCGGAGCCGAGGCGCGCCAATTTGGGTCCGACGATATAAGCGCCGCCCTCATCGCGAAAGAGATAGCCTTCGCCCTCGAGGTGAGCGAGAAAACGATACGCCGTGCTCTTGTTGATGCCGGTCCGCAGCGCAATATCTTTCAGTTGAAGACCGGTCGTGGATTCCTGCAAGGTCTCCAGGATCCGCAACACTTTTGTGACGACGCCGACCGGCGCGGACTTCGATTCCCTGACTCTCAGCACGGGCTTCCTCCTGTTTATAGATTGTACTGTTATTTCATATCGCAAAATAGATATTTTTTATCTTGAAGTAAAACGCGCTCCCTTGATATACGTCGCAAGCGTCGCGAGCGGGACACCTCTCGCGCAAGGTACGATCCCGAGGCAGTTGCGGTTTGGCATTCGGTCCAACTTCTGATCTTGTCGACAGGAGCGACGGGCATAACAGGGGGCCGTCGCTTCTAATCCTGCGGCTCGGTGCGGCATTGCCTCTCGCACCGAGCCGCCATCCATCCCACATCGTGGGACGGCGCAGGGCGTTGGAATGACGAGGTCGTTGAACGTCGGCTCTGTTAAGCGCATGATGGCCTCCAGTGTGGGGCAGAACGGTATCCAGCGATTGTCCGAGCAGCGGAGGAACGTGACTGACCCCAGGCACACAACGGGAGGTTCGGCCGTGGCGGATGGTCTGGACCGTCGGGTTCTCAAGATGGACGCGCGTGACAATGTAGCGATTGCGCTGACGCCGCTTCGTCGTGGCGAGTCGATCGCGATGGGTGATGGCGCAGTCGAGCTAGTGACCGACGTTCCCCCGAAGCACAAGTTCACGCTCGAGGGTCGCGCTGTAGGTGACGAGATACGGATGTACGGCATCACCGTGGGAAAAGCGACCCGGCCGATCGCGCGTGGAGAACTGGTTAGCACAATGAATCTCGCGCATGCAACCTCCGGATTTCATGAGAAGTCGCGGACATATGCATGGACGCCACCCGACATCACTCGTTGGCGGCAACGCACATTCCTCGGCTATACGAGATCCGACGGCCAGGTAGGAACACGCAATTACTGGCTGGTCATCCCGATGGTCTTCTGCGAGAACCGCAACCTGCTCGCGATGAAGGAAGCGTTCGAGGAAGAACTGGGATTTGCAGCGCCCCGGCCGTATCGGCAGTATGTCTCGGACCTGCTCCGGCACTACCGGAATGAAGGAACGGCAGCAGCGGAGACGAGCGCTTCACCGAAGCCGTCATCGCGCGCGTTTCCAAACGTCGATGGCATTAAGTTCCTCCTTCACCAGGCCGGCTGTGGGGGCACCAGGGAGGACGCGAATAATCTCTGCGGGCTGCTGGCCGGGTATATTAATCATCCGAATGTTGCCGGCGCTACCGTCCTGAGCCTCGGCTGCCAGCATGCGCAGGTCGAGATGCTCGAAGAACAACTACGCATCCGAAATCCCCACTTCGACAAGCCGCTCTTCATCTTCGAGCAGCAGAAGAGCAAGTCCGAAGCCGATATGCTGTTCAACGCGATCCGCGAAACTTTCGACGGCCTGGTTCGCAACAATAAATCTTCGGAGCGAACGCCCGCGCCAGTGTCGTCGCTCAAGTTAGGTTTGAAATGCGGAGGGTCGGACGGGTTCTCCGGCATCACGGCGAATCCGGTCGTCGGGCACGTCTCCGACCTGGTTGTCGCGCTCGGAGGGACGACGATTCTTTCCGAGTTTCCTGAGTTGTGCGGAGTCGAGCAGGACCTGATCGACCGTTGCATCGATGAGCCTGTGGCAGATCGCTTTATACGACTGATGAATGACTACGCAGCTCGAGCGAAAGCCGTACGCGCGGCGTTCGACATGAATCCATCTCCCGGCAATATTCGCGACGGTCTCATCACCGACGCCATGAAATCGGCCGGCGCTGCGAAGAAGGGCGGAACTGCCCCGGTTGCCGCGGTCATCGATTATCCGGAATACGCGAACGAGCGCGGCCTGCATCTGCAGTGCACGCCGGGTAACGACGTCGAATGCGTGAGCGCTCAGGTTGGCGCGGGCGCCAACGTGGTCCTCTTCACGACTGGACTGGGAACGCCAACCGGAAATCCGATCGCACCGGTGGTGAAGATCGCGACCAATTCGGAACTGGCCAATCGCATGTCCGACATCATCGACTTCAATACCGGCGACGTTCTCGACGCCTCGAAGGACATCGCTGAAACCGCCGGCGAGTTGCTCGAAGTGGTGATCGATATCGCGAGCGGAGGCCGCAGCACGAAAGCAGAATCGCTCCGCCAGGACGATTTCATTCCATGGAAACGAGGCGTTTCTCTGTGAAGCTACGCACTCCAAGTGCTGAAGAAGTGGAAAACGTCCGTACGCAACCGTCACCTCGGTCGACATTTCGGTTAGACGGAAAAACCGCGGTGATCACGGGTGGCGCCAGCGGCATCGGCCGTGCCATCGCCGAATGTTTTGCCGCTGCCGGTGCGGCCATCCGCATTCTCGACATCGACGTCGAGTCGGCTGAGACTGCCGCGCGCGAGATCAGCCGCAACGGCACGAAGGCGGTGGCGTATGCGTGCGATGTGGCGAAATCCCAGGACGTCCACAATACATTTCGTAAGCTGTTTGGCGTGGAGCGCGTCGATATCCTGGTGAATAACGCCGGTATCGCGCACGTGGGCAAGATTGAAGACACTGGTGAAAAGGACTTCGTGTCTGTCTTCCAGGTCAACGTCAAAGGTATGTACCACTGCATGCAGGCTTGTATTGGGCACATGAAAGAGAATGGCGGAGGCGTCATTTTGAACATGGCTTCCATCGCCGCGACCGCCGGACTTGCAGATCGTTTCGCGTATTCGATGAGCAAGGGCGCAGTTGTCGCCATGACTTACTCTGTCGCGAAGGATTACATCGAGGACAACGTTCGTTGCAACTGCATCTCGCCGGCGCGCGTACATACGCCCTTCGTCGATGGATTTGTCGCAAAGAATTATCCGGGCAGGGAACAGGAAATGCTGGAGAAACTTGCGCAAGCGCAACCGCTCGGACGTATGGCTACCCCGCACGAAGTGGCCACGCTCGCGCTTTTCCTTTGTTCCGACGAAGCGTCATTCATCACCGGCGTCGATTACCCGATCGACGGCGGATTCTTCAAATTACGCGGGTAGTGACGCCATGAGGATCGACGCACATCAGCACTTCTGGAAATATGACCCGGTCCGGGACGCCTGGATCACAGATCAGATGTCGCCCTTGAAGCGCGATTACTTGCCTGCGGATCTCATGGCGGAACTCGCGCGTAACCGTATCGACGCGACCATCGCCGTGCAGGCGGACCAGTCAGAAGCGGAAACCGATTTCCTGCTCGAATTGGCCGAGCGCAACAGTAACATTGCAGGAGTCGTCGGATGGATCGACCTGCGTTCGCCCCGCGTCACCGAACGGTTGGAGCACTACTCGAAATACGATCGGTTGGTCGGCTTCCGGCACATCGTGCAATCCGAGCGCGACGACTACTTTCTCCTGCAACACGAGTTCGTGCGCGGGCTGCGCGAATTACGGCGCTTCGGATATACGTACGATCTGTTGGTTTATCCGCGACAATTGCCAGCGGCAGTGGAACTGGTTGCGCGCTTGCCCGAGCAGCCTTTCATTCTCGATCACCTGGGTAAGCCGGAGATCCGCACAGGAAACCGCAGCGGTTGGCGCGCGCAGATCCGGGAACTCGCCTCGCGCCCCAATGTCAGTTGCAAGCTCTCGGGCATCGTCACGGAAGCCGATTGGCACAAATGGACGCCGGAGGATTGCAGGCCGTACCTGGACGCGGTGTTTGAAGCATTCGGGCCGGAGCGGCTCATCTTCGGATCGGATTGGCCGGTATGTCTGCTCGCGGCTACGTATACGCGTGTGGTCGATCTCATCCGTGACTACATCGCGCAGTGCTCGCCCGCGGAGCAGGACGCAATCATGGGCCTGAACGCGTTGCGCTTCTACAGATTGAAAACAGCCGCATGGACCTGCAACTAAGAGATCGCGTAATCATCGTGACCGGCGGTGCGAAAGGGATCGGCGCCGCCATCGTGCGCGACTGCGCCGCGGAGGGCGCCGTGCCGGTCATCGTCGACCGCGATGCGGGCGCCGCCGGTCTATTGGTCAAAGAACTCGACAGCAGCGGTTGTCGCGCGCACTTTGTCAGCGCAGACCTGACCAATACCCACGAATGTGAGAAGTCGGTCCGCTGGGTAGCTGAGAACTGCGGGCACATCGAGGCGCTGGTCAATAACGCGGGCGTGAATGACCGCGTAGGACTCGAGCACGGCAGTCCCGACGACTATATCGCGTCGTTGCGTCGAAATCTTTTGCACTACTACAACATGGCGCATTTTGCGCTGCCGTACTTGAAGAAGACACACGGCCCGATCGTGAACATCGCGTCAAAGACCGCAGTCACCGGCCAGGGCGGAACATCGGGTTATGCGTCTTCCAAGGGCGCGATCCTGGCGCTCACGCGCGAATGGGCCGTCGAACTTCTCCCATATGGCATTCGCGTGAATGCCATCGTTCCGGCCGAAGTGATGACGCCCCTGTATCGACAGTGGCTGGACACTTTCCCTAACCCCGACCAGAAGCTGGCCGAGATCACGGAGAAGATCCCGCTCGGCAAGCGAATGACCTGCGCGGAAGAGATCGCCGCCGCGACACTGTTCCTGCTCAGCCCGCGGGCGGCACACATGACCGGCCAGCACGTATTCGTCGATGGCGGATATGTGCACCTGGACCGCGCGCTCAGTTAAGGAGATCGGCAGAAGATGAGTTCCGGCCGCAGACCCGCAGCCGTACCGTTCAGCGATCGACGATACGCGCTGCCATTCGTTCTGATCACCGCGCTGTTCTTCCTGTGGGCGTTCGGGGTGAACCTGAACGACGTTCTGATCCCGCGATTCAAGATCGCATTCGCGTTGACAGACACCCGGTCATCGCTCATCCAGTTCGCGTTCTTCGGCGGTTACTGCCTGGCCGCCTTTCCGGCCGGGAAGTTGATGGAGCGCATCGGCTACAAGAAAGGGATCCTCACGGGATTGATGTTGTGCGCAGCGGGTGCGCTGCTGTTCGTGCCGGCTTCCAGTATCGGCGCATATAGCTTCTTTTTGTTCGCGCTTTTCATCATGGCTTGCGGACAGAGTTTTCTCGAAGTCGCCGCGAATCCGTACGTAACCATCCTCGGCCCACCCGAAAGCGCGGAACGCCGGCTGAACTTCGCGCAATCTTTCAATGCCGTCGGAGCGTTCATCTCGCCGCTGATCGGCCGCACGTTCATCCTGACGGGGACCGAATACGCGCCGGCGCAGCTCGCCGTAATGAGTGCCGCGCAGGTTGAGGCCTATCGGTCCGCCGCCGCAAGCACCGTCAAGCTCCCGTACGTGATGATCGCCGGTATATTCCTGGTCGTCGCCGTGTTGATTGGAATCACGCATCTTCCGGATGTGATCGATACTTCGGAACAGAAGCGCGAGCAACACGCCGCCGGTAGAGAGTCAGTGCTTTCGCATCCGCACCTGGTGAAGGGCGTGATTGCGCAGTTCTTTTATGTCGGCGCGCAGGTCGGCGTCGCGAGCTTCGTCATCCGGCTGGCGCAGCACACGGTTCCCGGCATGACCGCGCAATTCGCCGCGTACTACCTGATGGGCCACCAGGGTGGTTTCATGGTGGGACGGTTCGCCGGATCCGCCCTGATGAAGAGCATTCCGGCGCCTCGTCTGCTTTCGATCTTCGCCGCCGGAAGCCTGATCTGCGCCACGATCGTGCTGGTGGCGAACGGCATCGTGCCGGTATGGGCCATTGTCTTCATCGGTTTCTTCCATTCGATCATGTTCCCGACGATCTTCGCGCTGGGCATCAAGAGTTTAGGCCCCGCGACAAAGCGCGGTTCGTCGCTGATGGTGATGGCCATAGCCGGCGGCGCGGTTTTTCCGGTCATTATGGGGCGGATCTCGGACGCGGCAAACATCCAGGCGGCATTCGTCGTTCCGCTGGTTTGCTATGCCTACATCCTTTACTTCGCGATCACAGGATATAAGCAAGTGCAGAGCGAATTGCCCGTAGCGGCTGTCGCGGAAGGACACTGATGCGGCGCTATTGTCTGACGCTCGATCTCAAGGACGATCCGAAGCTGATCGCCGAATATGAAAAGTATCACGAGAAGATCTGGCCGGAGATTACTCGCAGCCTGAAAGACGCGGGAGTCCTGGATCTGGAGATCTATCGGTTCGGCACTCGGATGTTCATGATCATGGAAGTGGATGACACCTTCTCGCCGGAACGGAAAGCGCAGGCCGATGCCGCCGACCCGAAGGTGCGCGAGTGGGAAGACTTGATGTGGCGATTCCAACAGCCGCTGGCCGAGGCCAAACCCGGACAAAAGTGGCTGCCGATGAAACGTATTTTCAGCCTGCAATCGCAATGATCAGGAGACAAGGAGACGAATGAAGAACTCTGGAATCACAAGGCGCGAGTGGTTGGCAGGAGCTGCAACGGCCGCGGGAGTCGCCGCGCTGCCTCTCAATATGTCGGGCCAACTCGTGCCCCCGCAGAATGAACCGCCGCAGACTGGCGATCCTGCTGACCGTGCTCGCCGGATGAAGTGGTGGCACGAAGCACGCTTTGGGATGTTCATTCATTGGGGTCTGTACAGCGTACTCGGTCGCCACGAATGGGTGATGGAGAACGAAGGGATTCCAGTCGCCGAATACGAATCGCTGGCGAAGCGTTTTCGTCCGAAGCCGAATGCTGCTCGAGAATGGGCCGAACTCGCGAAAGCCGCGGGCCAGAAATACATGGTCATGACGACGAAGCACCATGAGGGCTTCTGCAATTTCGCGACTGAGACGACGGATTACTGCGCGCCCAAACAGGGCCCCGGACGCGACCTGGTGAGGGAATATGTCGACGCCGCGCGGGCCGAAGGCATGCGCGTCGGCTTTTATTACTCGCTGATGGACTGGCACCATCCGGACGGCGCGCGCTGCGCGACCGACGAGGCTGCCCGCCGGCGCTTCGTCGATTACATCCACACGCACGTCCGCGAACTCATGACGAACTACGGCAAGGTCGATGTGCTCTGGTACGACGTTTCCTGGCCTCTCGACCGTCAGGGATGGGAATCCGACAAGATGAACGAGATGGTGTTCAAGCTCCAGCCGGATATCATCGTCAACAATCGCAACAAGCTCCCCGGCGATTTCGCGACGCCGGAACAGAAGATCACCGCCGAGACCGGCGGCCGTGCATGGGAATCGTGCATGACCCTCAACGACAGTTGGGGATACCAGGCGTCGGACGACAACTGGAAGACACCCAGGACAGTCATCCGCAACCTCATTACTTGCTGCCGCGACACAGGGAACTACCTGCTGAACATCGGCCCGAAACCGGACGGCTCCGTGCCTGAGGAGTCGGTGCGTATCCTTCGCGAAGTTGGGCAGTGGATGGACCGCAATGGCGAGACCGTCCGCCAGTCCGAGGTGTGCCAGGTCCGCCGCAACAACTACGCGAGCTTCACACGCACCGGCAACACGCTCTACATGCACATTCATTATTGGCCCGGCGAAGTTGCGGCCTTTAGCGGCATGCAGCAGCAGGTGAAGTCCGCCCGCATGCACGCAACGGGCCAGCCGCTGAAATTCGTGCAAGACACATTCCGCGTGCGCATCCTCGGTCTGCCGCAACAGCCGCCGGATCATCCTTTGACGACTATTGCGCTTGAGTGCGACGCCGCCCCCACCCAGGATTCCATCTTCGTGCGCAAAGAAAAGCCACGCGAGCAAGTCAATGTCACCAATAGCTAAGCGACATGAAGATTATTCGTTACGAGAACGGCAGTGGTAAATCCGGATACGCGGCGGACCAGGGGGATGGCGAGTTTTACGTGATCGCGGGAGATCTGTTCGATTCGTTCCGCATCACGGATGCTCGCGCCGAGGTGTCGCGGCTGTTGGCTCCGATCGTGCCGAGCGCGATCTGGTGCATTGGCCTGAATTATCGACGGCATGCAGAAGAGGCTGGCATGGTAATACCGGTGAACCCGGTCGTGTTTGCCAAGGGAGTGAACAGCGTCCAGGATCCTGGCGGTCCGATCATGATTCCCACCACTGCGCGCAGTAACGAGGTAGATTACGAGTGCGAGTTGGTGGTGGTGATCGGCAAGCTCTGCAAAAACGTCACGCGCGAGACGGCGCTGGAATACGTGTTCGGCTACACCTGTGGAAACGATGTCAGCGCTCGCGATTGGCAGTTGAAGCTGGGAGGGAGCCAGTGGTGTCGGGGGAAGACTTTCGATACGTTCGCGCCGCTGGGACCATGTATCGTGACGCGAGACGACATTCCCGATCCGAACTCGCTCGCAATCTCGACCGTGCTGAATGGCGAAACCATGCAGGCGTGGAACACGAACGACATGATCTTCGGTGTCGCGGAGCTGGTTTCCTTCCTCAGCCAGAGTACGACACTGCTTCCGGGTACGATAATTTTTACCGGTACTCCACACGGGATCGGCATGGCACAGAAACCTCCGCGCTGGTTGCGTGCGGGAGACGAGGTCAGCATCGTGATCGAGAAGATCGGAACGCTTACCAATCCGGTGGCGAATGAGTGTTAGCGCGACCATGGAGAGGGCTGGCGCAGATCGAGCGCAGATGGTCGACCGGTTTGTCGCAGAGGCGCAAGCGGTCGCAGCGACGGTTGAGTGCGTGCAGCGGTCCGCGGCGGCTATCGCCAGTGCTGTAACGAAATCTGTCCCCGACGCAAAGCGCATCGTCGTGGCCGGCGCCGGCGATATCAGTGGCGATCTGCTTGCTCTCTGCCGCAAGTTGCCGAACGTGATCTCGGAGCGGACCCGTAGTGCCCTCGCCACAGCCGATGTCGGCATAACCGACGCGTTCGCGGCCATCGCAACGACAGGTACGGTCTGCGTGCGTGTCGACAGTGGAATCACCGGATACGCCAGCCTGCTCGCGCGCACGCATGTGGTCCTTGTGGATTCCGATCGGATCGTCGAACGCCCCAGCGATCTCTTTCGTCGCGACCGGCTGAACGGCGAAGGCCTCCGCGCCAATTTCGTTTACATAACCGGGCCGAGCGCGACTGCCGACATGGGGCCGTTGGTGCGAGGAGTCCACGGTCCGCATTTTCTCCATATCCTGGTGCTGGTGTGAACGCGATGCTTACCGCCACAGCGCCGAATCTCGAATCGCCTCGCGCGGTCGCCGATAAGAGCCGCAAGACCGCTCTGGTTGCGGCGATCCGTATGGCGCTCGGGATGGAAAGCGCTGCGGTCCGGCACAATACGCAAACCTTCAACCGCGGGCGGTATGCCGCGGTTTCCCGGCTTGCCGACTACGATGCGCTAAAAGATGCGGCACGTAGGGCCAAAGAAGACGCGATTGCGCGCTCCGCTGAACTCCTCGTGCAGCTCGAACAAAGCGTCACCGGACGCGGTGGTCACTTCTATCTCGCTCCCACAGCGGCGGACGCGCGACGGTATATCACCGAAGTTTGTCGCAGTGCTTCAGCGCGGTGCGTCGTAAAAGGGAAGAGCATGACCTCCGAGGAGGTCGGCCTGAACCACGCTCTCGAAGTCGCCGGCATCGAGGTGGTGGAGACTGATTTGGCGGAGTTCATCCTTCAGGCGGCGGGCGAGCAGCCGTCCCATGTGATCGCGCCCGCTATTCACTACAGCCGCGAGCGCATCACCGACCTGTTCAGGCGCGTGTTCAAGACTGAACTCCCACTCGACACGGGCGAAGACCTGACGAGATTCGCACGCGAGCGACTCCGTGAGAAATTCCTCGCCGCCGACGTCGGCATCACCGGCGCAAATTTTGTCATCGCCGATTCCGGTACGCTGGTCCTGGTGGAGAGCGAGGCGAACATTCGCATGTCGGCCATCATGCCGCCCGTCCATATCGCCATCGCGGGCATTGAAAAGGTGCTGCCGACGCGCTCCGATCTTGTGCCGTTCATCGAGCTGCTCGCCGCCAGCGCGACCGGCCAGCCGATGAGTTCGTACACCTCGATCATCACCCCGCCCCTGAGCACTCCGGTCCTGACCGACGACGGTTCGTCTCCCCGCCGTGAGTTCCACCTGGTAATTGTCGACAACGGGCGTACACGGATGAGGGAAGACCCCATCCTGCATGAGGGCCTGTATTGCATCCGTTGCAGTGCGTGCCTGAATTCGTGCGCAAATTTTCAGACGGTTGGTGGCCACGCCTTTGGCGGCGAAACGTATTCAGGCGGCATTGGAGGCTCGTGGGAGGCAGGCACGCGATCGCTGCTGCACGCGCGCTTCTCGGAGCTTTGCACGGGATGTTCGCGTTGCGTGAATCAATGCCCTGTGCGCATCGATATTCCGTGGCTGAACACGGCGCTGCGCCAGCGCTTGAACGCCACCGATTCATCCGCCTGGGCAAAGATGCGCGACCAGGTGCTCAGTGCTCCAGCGGCAGACGCGGGCGCGCCCCTATCCAAACTCTTCTTCGGACGCTTCGATGTGATCGGTAAATGGTCATCGCATGTTCCTGGCGTTACCAATCGAATTTCCCGAATTCCGATAGTGCGCGTAGCGATGGAAAAAATCCTGGGAGTACACCGCCGTCGCACGCTTCCGCCATTCGCTGCCGAGACGCTCGTTCGCTCGCAGCAACGCGCACCACGTTTTGCACCGGCGCCCGTAGCAAAAGCCGTTCTGATGGCCGACGTCTTTACGAACTACAACTCGCCCGAGCGCGGACTGGCCGCGATTGAAGTGCTCTCCGCGGCGGGAGTGGACGTCACCGTCAGCGAGGTCCTTCCGGACGGCAGAGCAGCACTTTCGCAAGGCCTGATCGCGACTGCTTCGCGCCAAGCGACCAGCACCGCTGGAGTATTGCGGAGATATATAGAAGAGGGCAGAGAAATCGTGGTGGTCGAACCGAGCGTTCTGGCGATGTTGCGGCTCGATAATCGACACCTGCTCACGGGGACCGATCGCGCGCTCTTCGAACCCATTCACGACCATTCGTTCGACGTGATCGAGTACCTTGCTTCGATTCTTTACGCGTCGGGCCGTTCTGCCGCTGAACTGTTTTCGGCGTCGCGTTCCCCGCTCGGAATACGCGTGTTTTACCATTCTCACTGCCAGCAGCGGACGATCAACGCCGCGACTCCGACTGTCCAACTGCTCCGGGTCGCGGGATTCGATGTTGTAACCTCAACCGTCGAATGCTGCGGCATGGCGGGTAGTTTCGGTTATAAGAAGGATTACTACGAACTCAGCATCGCGGTGGGCGAGGACCTGGTGAAGCAAGTGCGAGCGTCGGAAGCTGATGGCCCCCGGACTCTGGTTGCGAGCGGCACTTCCTGCCAGGAGCAATTGCACGGTATGCTGGGCCGCCGCGTTATTCACCCCTTGCAGTTACTGGCATCCACGCTCTTACCCCGAAAGGAGTCGCAATCATGAGTGTCGTCACCGAAGCGGCCATCGATCGCATGGTATTCCGCAAGACCAACGCTCAAATGGGCCGCCACATCTCCGTGTCGCCGAAGAACAGCACGAACCGGCATCTCTCCTACGGCCGTATCATCCTGAACCGCTCCACCCCGTCTGTGTCGTTCGACAACGCGAACCAGGAGACCGGCCTCATCGTTCTGTCCGGACAGGCGCGCGTGAAGGTCGCCGGATCTGACACGGCACTCGGGCAATTCGACGCGATCTATATCCCGCGCGATTCTCACATCGAGGTTTCGACGGATGCTTCTGTCGACATCGCCGAGTTCTCGTCGGACGTGGACAACAAATATCCGTTGCAGATCGTGCGATTCGCGGAGATCTCGACCGATCCCGGCCTGAAATTCGTCACCGGAAGCCCCTCCGCGGAGCGGCATCTTCATATGCTGCTGGCGAAGAATGTCGACGCGGGCCGTCTCGTGGCGGGCTTCACCTATTCCGAGCCGGGCAACTGGACCAGTTGGCCCCCCCACGAGCACGCCAGGATGCTGGAAGAGATGTACGTGTTTTTCGATATGCCGGCTCCCGCGTATGCGATACAGCTCGTTTACAACAACACGGAATATCCCGAACTGGTGACGGTAGTTCGCGACGGCGATGCGGTCCTCATGCCCAGCGGCTTCCACCCCAACGTGTCCGTCCCAAATCACCGCGTATGTTTCCTCTGGGCGATGGCAGCGCACCGTGAGGTCGAAGACCGGCAGTTCGGAGTGGTCAATGTTCAGCCCGGCTTCGACCAGGGTGGCTCCGGACTCGAACGAGGCCGGAAGAACTAGCGCGTACTCCGGTGAACAGGAAACTCGATGGGACGATGCACACTTCGTAATGCCATTC
This sequence comes from uncultured Terriglobales bacterium, assembly GCA_964559835.1. Classification (GTDB taxonomy): domain Bacteria; phylum Acidobacteriota; class Terriglobia; order Terriglobales; family Acidobacteriaceae; genus DAISJI01. The sequence goes on along the minus strand of CAZLJE010000016.1, from coordinate 59,388 downwards.
GCACGCTTACGCTTCTCTTGATCAGCGGAGTTTTCTCTTTTGCCACGGAATCGTCAAAGCCTCGCGTCTTTATTCTCCGCCCGGAGGCTTTGCAAGCTCTTCGCGGCGAAGTTCGATCCGGGAAAACCGGGTCTCCCGTTGCTATGGCGATACGCAGCGACGCGGAACGTGCACTCGCAGTCAAACCTGCTTCCGTCATCGACAAGACGAGTGTGCCTCCGAGTGGCGACAAACATGACTACATGAGTCTTGCCCCGTACTGGTGGCCTGATCCCAAGTCCCCGAATGGCCTGCCGTACATCCGGCGCGACGGAGAACGCAATCCGGAGTTGAGCGGAGTTCCCGACCACCAGAATTTTGGCGGGGTGATGTCGAACTCGGAAAAGCTCGCGCTCGCTTACTACATATTCGGCGATGAGCGGTACGCGCAGAAGGCGACGGAACTCCTGCGAGTATGGTTCATCGATCCCCGCACGCGCATGAAACCGAATCTGCGATATGCGCAAGCGGTGAAGGGGCACAACGACGGACGCGGGACAGGCTTGATCGAGACCCGTTCGATCGGAAATATCGTCGACGGTGTTGGCCTGCTGAATGGTTCACCGTCGTGGACTGCATCCGACGATGCCGCGTTGCACGATTGGTGTTCCAGGTACCTCGAATGGATGCTCAGCAGCGCCAACGGCAAGGAAGAAGCCGCTGCGAAAAACAATCATGGAAGCTTTTACGACGCGCAGGTTGCCGTTCTCGCGCTATTCACCGGCCGTTCCGAATTAGCCATATCCGTGCTCTCAGCAGTCGCGCACAAACGCATCGACGCGCAGCTTCAGCCCGACGGATCGCAGCCGCTCGAACTCGCGCGCACCAAGTCGTATCACTACAGCGTGTTCAATCTCGAAGCACTGTTTGAGTTGGCCCGCCTGGGCGAGAGTGTCGGCGTCGACCTGTGGACCTTTAAAGGCAGAGATGGACAGAGCATCCGCTCTGCGCTCGACTTCCTGTTGCCCTATGCGGACGGCACGCGCAAGTGGCCTTACCAGGAACTGGATCCGATCACGGGGAAGGAACTCATTCCGCTTCTCATGCGTGCCGCAGACCGCATCCACGCGCCGGAATATCGCGCCGCAGCTCTGAAGCTGGATCGCTACGCGACTGAACGTCCCGACGTCGTTCTATCCACCGCTGCAAATGCTACTGCTTCCCCGACGGGCTGATTCATCGTCCATTAACAACTCCTTCACCTGAATTTCCGATGCTACTTAGCGACTCTTTGCGTTGGACTCTGGCGAGCGCTGACCCTACGATGCACTCAACAACTCAGCGGACAGCAAGCGCATTCGACTGAGTTGCTTCCCACTCCGTGGGGTCCTTGCAGCGACGCGGAGATCGTCAATCACGCGCGTGGACACGCGTGATCATGGTCTGCGAGTTGCGGCATGGCCCCTGCGGATTTTTTCATTGGTGGTCATCTCGCATCGTGAAACAGGTATAAATTAATCTTCTTTGTAACGCTGCGTTCATCCAAAGTGAGTAACCTGCAACCATGGATTTTGACCAACTGAACACGTTCGTTGCCGTAGCCGAACTGGAGAACTTCTCGCGCGCTGGAGAGCGGGTATTTCGCTCGCAATCCGCGGTGAGCGCCCAGATTCGCCAGTTGGAAGAGGAGTACGGCGCGAAACTGTTCGACCGGACGAAGAAAGCGGCCAAGCTCACTCCCGCGGGTGAACTGTTGCTGGCGCACGCTCGGCGCCTGATTGCCGCCCGCGACGAATCTTTGCGCGCGGTCGCCGATTCCGGTGACCAGGTCCGTGGAGTGTTGTCCATCGGGGCGAATGAAACCACGTTCCTTTATGTGCTCCCGGAGACTCTGTCGCGGTATCACAAGGCGAATCCGCTGGTGCGGGTGAGCGTCTACCGGAATTTCACGCACAAGGTACTCCAGAAATTGGAGGACGATCAGATCGAAGTCGGCGTGGTGACACTGCCCGTGCGTTCGCCGATGTTGAAAGTGGCGCCGATCTTCCGTGATTCGCTGGTGTGGATCGCGTCGCCATCGAGTCCATTGGCACAGCGCAAGAAAATATCGCTGGCGGAGATCGCCGAGCACGGGCTGATTTTCCACAGGACCGGCTCGATGCGTCGTCTCATGGAACGCCAACTGCGCCCCTTCCGGGACAAGCTGCTGGTAAGCATGGAACTGACCAGTGCGGAGCTGGTCAAGAGATTCGTGGCAGCGGGACTGGGCGCTTCCATGATCTCAAAGCGCTTCGTGCTGGATGACATCCGCGATGGCTCGCTGCGCATCCTCAACGTCGACGCCGAAACCAGTTATCGCGAACTGGGCGTAGTCGTCCGGGAAGGGAAAACCCTGTCGCGCGCCGCGGAAGCCTTCGTTACCGAAGTGACCGCCACCGCAGGGACGCGCACAACCCTTGCCTTTGATTCCGCAACCGCCTAGGACCGAAACATTTTCCCTCTGTCTCGAACTCCCTTTCGGGATCGCTGAGGACCTATCCTTAGCCAACTCTGAATGATCGCTTCTGTTTCTGCAAGTCAAGCGGGCGTGGATCCGAATTACCCGAACGGCGTTGAAGAGAACACGCACGTCAACCCGTCGGTGCGAAGATCATGTGCAGTTTTGCGGTCGAAGAGATACGTCAGCAGAGACTCGGCATTGTAAAGTATCTGAAGGACTCGGCTGCGGCGGCACAATAACAGTCACTAGGACTTGAAATGGCTTATTCGAAATTGGATTTGACGAACAGAACAGCGGTCGTGATCGGGGGGACGTCGGGCATCGGACTGACGCTCGCGAAGGGGCTCGCGCAAGCGGGCGCAAACGTCATTGCCACAGGACGCCGTGCGGAACTCGTGAGGCAGATCTCCGACGAGATCCGCGCCCTGGGAACTGGTTCGGCCGCGATCACGTGCGATGTAACCAAGCGCGACAGTCTCGAGAATCTGCTGTCGGCCGCCATCAAGGAATTCGGCGCCGTCGATATCCTTGTGAACTGCGCGGGCAAGACGAAGCGCACGCCGACACTCCAGGTCACGGAAGCCGAGTGGAACGACATCATGGAGACGAACCTCACCGGGACGCTGCGTGCGTGCCAGGTGTTCGGCCCTCACATGATCGAGCGGAAATACGGCCGCATCATCAACATCGCCTCACTCTCCAGTTTCGTCGCCCTGTTCGAGGTCGCCGCCTATTGCGCCAGTAAAGCGGCCGTGGCCATGCTGACCAAGTCGCTCGCCATCGAGTGGGCGCCTTATGGCGTGTGCGTGAACGCGATCGCCCCCGGACTCTTCCGCACCGACTTGAACGCCGGCCTTCTCGACGGGACCCCGCGCGGCCAGGAATTTAAAGTACGCACCCCGATGCGCCGCTTCGGGCAGACCGAAGAATTGGTCGGCGCCGCCATCTTCCTGGCATCGGAAAGCGCTAGCTTCGTGACCGGGGACCTGCTGGTCGTGGACGGTGGTTTCCTCGCGAGCGGCGTGAACCAGTAACGGACCGTACCGGCGCATACCGTCTTAGACTGGCGACCCAGATTGGTGTTTCAATACACAAAATAGCGATGTTTTATATTGAACCGCTGCCGCTGTCGGGATAACGTTTCAGGCAATTGTGGGGTGACGTGCCGGCCTCGCACTTGCGACAAAACTTAGGACTCTCGCGATGAGGACCTTCATTACCGAAGACTTCCTGCTACAGAACGATGCAGCGCGTGCGCTTTACGGAAAATACGCGGCCGCGCAGCCCATTATCGATTACCACTGCCACATCCCGGCGAAGGACATCGCCGAGAACCGGCGTTTCCGCGACCTGACGGAGATCTGGCTCGAAGGCGACCATTACAAGTGGCGCGCCATGCGCGCGAACGGCGTCAACGAGCGCTGTTGCACTGGTGATGCGCCCGCTTACGAGAAATTCCTGGCGTGGGCGAAGACAGTGCCATACACCCTACGCAATCCGCTGTATCACTGGACGCACCTGGAACTCGTCCGCTATTTCGGCATCGCGGAGTTGCTCAACGAGGACACTGCCCCGGAGATCTGGAAGCATGCTAACGAGCGACTGGCAACCACTGACCTGAGTGCCCAAGGCATCCTGCGTAAGTTCGACGTGCGCGTCGTTTGTACGACGGACGATCCGACCGATACTCTTGAGCACCATCGCGCAATCGCCCAGCAGGGGCTCCCGACCCAGGTACTACCGGCATTTCGACCTGACAAGGCATTCCGTACGGAAGATCCGGCGGAATGGAACGTATGGATCGACGAGCTCGCCGCCGCCTCCAACACTCACATCGCGAAAGCGCAAGACGTGCTCGATGCGCTGCGCCGGCGTCACGACGCTTTCCATCAGCATGGGTGCAGGACCTCGGACCACGGCCTCGACACATGTCCGGCCGAATTCTGTAGCGACGCGGAAGCGGCCGTCATCTTCGACAAGGTCAGGGCGGGCAAGTGCCTGACGTGCGGAGAGTCTCTGCGCTTCGCGACTTATGTTCTGGAGTACACCGCGCACCTCGATGCGGAAAAGGGCTGGGTGAAGCAGTTGCACCTCGGAGCTTTGCGTAATGCGAATCCGCATGGGATGCGCACTCTCGGCCGCGATACCGGCTTCGATTCCATCGGCGATTGGAATCAGGCAGAGCCGCTGGCGCGCTTCCTGGGCAGGCTCAGCGAAGCTAACGCGCTGCCGAAGATGGTGCTGTATAACGTGAATCCCGCCGACAATTACGTCCTCGCCACCCTGGTCGGCAATTTCCAGGATGGCTCCGTTGCTGGCAAGATCCAGTTTGGTAGCGGCTGGTGGTTCCTCGATCAGAAGGAAGGGATCGAGTGGCAATTGAACGCGCTCTCGAACTGCGGCTTGTTGTCGCGCTTCGTGGGCATGCTGACCGATTCGCGGTCGCTCATGTCATATCCGCGTCACGAGTACTTCCGCCGCGTCCTGTGCAACCTGCTGGGCGCCGAGATGGAAGCGGGGCTGCTACCGAATGACGAAGTCCTGATCGGCCACATGGTGGAAGCAATCAGCTATCGCAACGCGGCGACTTATTTCGCCTTCCCGGAAGTACGCACGCCGGACCGCGTAATGTCTCAGGTTTAGCGTGTATGGATGTCACGAGTCTGGAGTTTGTGCAATTCGCGACCACGCCCAGCTCGGCCTAGTACAGAATGCATTCATTCACAAAACTCGCGACGGCGCGCGTACACTCGCGAGCGATCAAAAGGGAGACTGATGGCACATACCACCACGGCGAACGTTGCGGGCCCGTCCTCTTCACCTGCTTCTGGCGAAGTCGTGGCCGCCCGCTTTCGCTGGGTCATCTGCGGGCTCTTGTTGTTCGGTGCAACCGTCAACTACATGGACCGCCAGATCCTTGGCGTGTTCAAAACGACGCTCCAGCACGATCTTGGCTGGAATGAGATCGATTACAGCAACGTCGTCGCATTTTTCCAGGGTTTCTATGCCATCGGCATGCTCGGGATGGGCTGGCTCATCGACCGGCTCGGAACGCGCCGCGGTTATACCCTGGCGATGATCTTCTGGAGCTTCGCGTCCATGGCGCATGGCGTCGGCCGCACCCTGACGCAGTTCATCACCGCGCGTTCGGCTCTCGGGTTCGGCGAAGCTGGAGTATTTCCCGCGAGCATCAAGGCGGTCGCCGAATGGTTTCCCAGGAAGGAGCGCGCGCTCGCCACTGGCATCTTCAATTCCGGTACGAACATCGGTGCAGTTCTGACGCCGATCATCGCACCCATCCTGACCCTGTACCTCGGATGGCGGTGGGCGTTCTTCATCGTCGGTGCCCTCGGGTTCATCTGGCTCGCACTGTGGCTGTTGCTCTACCGCACGCCGGAGGAGCACCCGCGCTGCTCGGCCGCCGAACTCGCCTATATTCGCAGCGATCCCCAGGAGAAGCCGCAGAAGATTGCGTGGGCAAGACTTCTGCCGCATCGCCAGACGTGGGCATTCGCCGTCGGCAAGTTTCTCATCGACCCGATCTGGTGGTTCTACCTTTTCTGGATTCCCGACTTCCTCCAGCGCACTCAGCACCTGAACCTGATGCAGACAAGCCTGCCGCTGGCGGCCATCTATGCCATTGCCACCGTCGGCAGCGTCTATGGCGGTTGGCTCTCTTCCACGATGATCAAGCGCGGTTCGACCGTGAACGCCGCGCGTAAGACAGCGATGCTCATCTGTGCGTTGTGCGTCGTGCCGATCGTGTTGACCTCCCGCTTGCCGCACCTGTGGATCGTCGTTCCGATCGTTGGCCTCGCCGCTGCGGCACACCAGGGATTTTCGTGCAACCTGTTCACGCTCACCTCCGACATGTTTCCCGCGCGCGCAGTCGCGACCGTTACCGGTATCGGCGGCATGGCGGGAGCCGTGGGTGGCATGTTGATCGCCAAGGTCGTCGGTTACGTTTTGCAGAAGACGGGCAGCTACATGGTGCCGTTCTTCATCGCGGGTTCCGCGTACCTGCTGGCGCTTCTCTTCGTGCATCTCCTTGCGCCGCGCCTTGAGCCGGTGAAGCTCGATCAGGTGAACTCATGACCCTGACTGTCAGACCGAAAGAAAACTGCCGCTGGGACCTGGTGAGTCTCGGCGAAGTAATGCTCCGGCTGGATCCGGGCGACCAGCGCATCTGGACCACCCGGAGCTTCGATGTCTACGAGGGCGGCGGCGAGTACAACGTGGCGCGCGGCTTGAAACGCTGCTTTGGATTAGAGACGGCCATCGTTACGGCGTTGGCCGATAACCCTGTGGGGCGGCTCGTGCAAGACCTCATCTACCAGGGCGGCGTGGACCAGTCGCTCATCAAGTGGGTGGAATACGACAGCGTCGGACGCGCCGTGCGCAACGGCTTGAACTTCACAGAGCGTGGATTCGGAGTGCGTCCGGCCCTCGGTTGTTCAGACCGAGGGCACACCGCGATCTCGCAAACGAAGACGGGCGACTTCGATTGGGACAAGATCTTCGGACGCCATGGCGCGCGCTGGTTCCACACCGGCGGCATCTTTTGCGCTCTCTCCGAAACCACTCCCGACGTGGCGATCGAAGCATTGCAGGCCGCCCGCAAGCACGGTGTGGTCACGTCGTATGACTTGAATTACCGCGAGTCACTGTGGAAAGCGATCGGCGGTAGGAAGTGCGCCCAGGACATCAACCGCCGCATCGCTCCTTACGCGGACGTGATGATCGGCAACGAAGAGGACTTTTCGGCCGCGCTCGGCTACGACGTCGCGGGTCTCGATGAGCACCACTCCAAGCTGGACGTCGACAAGTTCAAGAAGATGATCGCCACCGTGTTGAAGGACTTTGCATTCAAGGTGGTGGCGACCACCCTTCGTGTTGCCAAAACGGCTACGCGCAATGATTGGGGCGCGATTTGTTACGCGGACGGCCAGTACCACCAGGCGAGCACGCGTGCCGACGTGGAAATCTATGATCGCGTTGGCGGAGGAGATTCGTTCGCTTCAGGTTTGATCTATGGATTCCTCACGGCTCAAGGTCCGCAGTGGGCCGTGGAGTGTGGCGCAGCACATGGCGCGCTCGCCATGACGACCCCCGGCGACACGACGATGGTCACTCTCAAAGAAGTTTTGCAGGTCATGAAAGGCGTAGGCGCCCGGATTGCGCGTTAAGGACCACAGATGAATAAGGAAGCGGTTCGGAAACGGATTTTAGATATCGGAATCGTACCCGTGGTGCGCGCATCCTCGGCAGCCGAAGCGCGCATGGCTACCGACGCGCTCGTCTCGGGCGGCATCGCATGCGTAGAGATCACCATGACCGTGCCGGGCGCGATCGACGTCATTCGCGAACTGGCCTTCAGCATGGGCACGGATGTCCTGATCGGCGCCGGTACTGTGCTCGATGCGCAGACCGCAGCGAGGTGCATCGATGCCGGCGCCGAGTTCCTGGTCAGCCCCGGCTTTGACGCGGCCACGGTCGCGTGGGCCGTGGAGCACAACATTCTGATCGCCGCCGGAGCGCTCACCCCTACGGAAGTCATCACCGCGTGGAAAGCCGGTTCTGATTTCGTGAAGGTGTTCCCGTGCGCGAACGTCGGCGGCGCAAAGTACATCAAGGCGCTGCGCGGACCTTTGCCGCAGGTGCCGCTGATCCCGACCGGTGGCGTCAACCTCGATACGGCCGCCGATTTCCTCAAAGCTGGTTCTGCCGCGCTTGGCGTGGGCGGCGAACTCGTGTTGGCCGATGCGCTCAAGGCAAAACAGCCCGAGCGCATCATTGAGCTGGCGCGAAAGTTTGTCCGGATTGTGACCGAAGCCCGAGTCCCCCTCGCGGCGCCGGCGGGCGTTCGCTAACGTGCAGTCCTAGGGGCGCTCCGACGACCTACGCCATCGGGACGGGCTGGCCGTTCTTCGGAACGGCGGTCGTCTGCGTGGATGTTCTCAGCTCACCGTTCACTGCGGCCGGTTTCGGCCGCTCTTCCAGCAACAACCGCCGGATCGACCGCAGATCATTCAGCAGCCGCGTGCTGCGGGTCAGGTGGTACTCCAACCGTTCCAGGTTGTACATCGCGACCAGCAGGGCGTCGCGGCGCCGATTGACATCGCCGTCGGTCTCGAGTTCGATGTCGGCGGACACTTCCTTCTTTGTCTCTGCAAGAGTGGACGCAAGGAACTGCACGAAGCTGTGGGCGCTTTCAATGGTGTCGAACGGCGAGGCAGACTTCTTGGACATGGCTGGTCTCCCGATTCCCCTTGAAGAAGGTGGTTGTTTGAGTGCCGCCACTACGCGCTGCTTCGGGTGGTTCAAGGTTCGCACCGGTGGTGATTACCGTCTGTGATGCTCCGCACGGCCGGGGGTGATAAGAGCGGCAACAGCTGGCACACGGCGCAAATTGGCGCGGTTTTATCCAATTTAGGTTGGGATTCGTCCCATTCCGAACTCACCGCACGCCAGCCTGTGACAGCCCTCACAGAACTTCGTGCGCTCCGGGATTCATACTGCAAAGTCGGCCGTCCACACATGACGGCTGCCAACCACTCCTCGTCCGGCCGCCACACCCATGATGTGGCATGACCGCCACGTCCTGGAGGCGACAACATGTCTACCGAAGTCGCACACCTCAGCGCTGTCGACAACGAAACTTTAGAGCTCACCTTAAGCGCATTGCGCGATTTTGTGCGCGACCATCTCCGCGACGAGAAGCTGCTCGAACTCGACGCCAGGGACGAATGCCCGCTCGATGTTGTGCGCGGCATGTGCGGCCCCGAGCTGGGCATCCAGTTGCTCTTCGTCCCCGAGGAATTCGGCGGGATGGGCGGCGGTGCTTACGACGTCTATCGCGTGTGTGAGGCGATGGCTCGCATCGACCTCGGCGTCGCGACGGCGGTGCTGGCTACCTTCCTCGGCAGCGATCCGATCCGCGTCGGAGGCACTCCGGAACAGAAGAAGCGCTGGCTGGGCGGAATCGCCTCTGACGGTCTGCTGTTCGCCTATGCGGCCACGGAGCCGGAAGCCGGGAGTGACCTGGGCGCGCTGCGCAGCACGGCGACTCGCGTGGAAGCCGACGGCAAGATCGTCGGATACAGGATCAACGGCAGCAAGCAATGGATCAGCAATGGCGGCATCGCCGATGCGTATAGCGTCCTGGCGAACGCGCCCGGTGGTCCGAGCTGGTTCGTCGTCGAGCAGGGCGTGGACGGGTTGACGCACGACAAGCCGGAAGAGAAGCATGGCATTCGCCTCAGCAATACGGCGGCGCTGTCGTTCTCCGACGTTTACGTCGATGCCGACCGATTGATCGGTGGCGTCGAAGGACAAGGTCTTATCCAGGCGCAGGCAGTATTCGGCTACACACGCTTGATGGTCGCGGCATTCGGGCTAGGTTGCGGATGGGCGGCGCTCGATCGGGCGATCCCGTACGCTACCGAGCGCATCCAGGCGGGCGCGCCGCTCTCGCAAAAACAAGGCTACACGCACAAGCTCATCGTTCCTCATGTCGCCCGGCTGGAAGCTTCCCGAGCGTCCATCGAGGAGACGGCCGAGAGGATCGACGCCGGCACTGAAGGCAACCTGAACACCGAAGGCGCGATCGCGAAGTACCTGGCGTCCGAAGCAGGGAACTGGGCGGCGGACGCGGCCATCCAGGCGCTGGGTGGATACGGTTTCACCCACGAATACCACGTCGAGAAGATTAAGCGCGACGTGCGCATTACCACCATCTACGAAGGCACTTCCGAGATCATGGAGATGACGATCTCGCGCGACCGCTGGCAGCTCCATTTGAAAACGCGCGGCCAGTATTACCACGACGAAGCGAGGAAGCTGGAAGCGCTGCACCTGAAGCACCCGGCGGTCGGCGCTGACATCTCCGCTCTCGCAATGCATGCGATGGCCGAGGTGATGGAGCGTGCACGGACAGCGCGCTTGACGCGCCACCAGCATGTTCTTCTCCGTCTCGGTGAATTGATTGCCTTTGGAGAGTGTGCCGGCAGCCAGACGCGGCGCGCGGCGCGATTCGCCGACGGAAGTCTGCACGACAAAGCAAACCGCCGTTTCGATGCCGCGGCGCAAGCCGCGCTCAGCCGGACATTCGCGCGCGAGGCTGCATTGAAGGTTGCCGAGGAAGGTCTGCGCCTGGTCGTCGGCGCGGGCGGCGAGATCGATGCGGAGACGCTGAAGCTGGACGCCGTTCATCGCGCGCAGGCGGGTTGGATCGCCGATATGGATTACGTCGCCGACGTGCTGTTCGATCGCGTCGGACGCGCAACCAGAGCATAGGAAGTTCACATGCCCAGGCCGAAACAGCCGGGCCATAACGATCACGGGGGCGCCATCATGGAAGACACCGCTCATCGAGCGATGGCGATAGTCGGAGTCGGGGCCGTGCTGCCTGACGCTCCGAACGCGAAGAAGTTTTGGGACAACATCAAGAATGCCCGTTACAGCATCAGCGACGTCGACTGCAAGCGCTGGGATCCGGCGCTCTTTTTTGACCAGGACCCAGCCGCGCCCGACAAAACGTATTCCAAGATTGGCGGATGGGTGCGCGAATTCCCCTGGGATCCGATGCGGTGGAAGCTGCCGGTCCCGCCGCGCGTAGCTGAGGCGATGGACGATGCTCAAAAATGGGCGATCGCCTGCACGCGCGAGGCCCTGGAGGACTACGGCTATCCGAAGCGGCCGCTGGACCTGGAGCGGACGGCGGTCATTCTTGGCAATGCCATGGGCGGTGAGAAACAGTTCTTCACCGTGATGCGCGCGTACTTTCCCGAGTGGGAGCAGGAGCTGGCGTCGGTCTCGACTTTCGCCGCGCTGCCTGCAGATGCCCGAACGGCGATTACGCGGGAACTCCACACGCGCATCGGCAGTAAATGGCCGGAGATCACCGAAGACACCATGCCCGGCGAACTTTCCAACTGCGTCGCCGGTCGCGTGGCGAATCTTTATAACTTCCGCGGCCCGAACTTTACCTGTGATGCGGCGTGCGCATCGGCGATGGCGGCGGTCAGTGCGGCGGTTGAAGGTTTGGCCGCCCACGAATATGACGTTGCGGTCACCGGCGGAATCGACCGCAACATGGGCGCGTCGACCTTCGTGAAATTTTGCAAGATTGGCGCTCTGTCTGCGACCGGATCTCGCCCCTACTCCGACGGTGCTGACGGCTTCGTCATGGGCGAAGGCGCGGCCATCTTCGTGATGAAGCGCCTCGCTGACGCCGAGCGCGATGGCGACCGCGTTTACGCCGTGGTGCGTGCGATGGGCGGATCCAGCGACGGCAAAGGCAAGGGCATCACCGCTCCCAATCCGATCGGCCAAAAGCTCGCGATTGAGCGCGCGTGGCAACTCGCCGGCGAATCACCCGCAACGGCAACGCTGATCGAAGGACACGGCACCTCGACCAGGGTCGGCGACGTCGTGGAGACCGAGAGCATGATGGACGTCTTGAAGGAATTCCATCTGCCTGCCGGATCGGTCGCTTTGGGATCGGTGAAGTCGAACATCGGCCATCTGAAGAGTTCGGCTGGTGCAGCGGGATTGCTGAAGACGATGTTCGCCCTGCATGAGCGTCTACTGCCGCCGAGCGTCAACTGCGAACGTACGAATCCCGATATCGATTTCGCGCATTCGCCGTTATTCGTCAACCGCGAGCTGCGGCCATGGGATGTGCCGAAAGACCAGCCCCGCCGCGCCGGCGTCAGCGCATTCGGATTCGGCGGCACGAACTTTCACGCTGTCATGGAAGATTACGTTCCCGGCCGGATCAAGGCGGACACTAAGAAGTCAGTAGTCGTCGATGTACCGGTCGAGAAGCACAGCGATTGGGGCGGTGCGCAAGCGGCCCCCTGCGGCAAGAAGCCGCTGCGCGGAGCGCTCGTGCTCGGCGCAGCAACGCAGGGCGAGCTGGCGCACAAGTTGCGGTCCTTTGCCGCCGAGACAGAGGCAGGGCGCGCGCCGGAACCCGCGGTCCCGAGCGAAGCCGATCTGAAGGCGAACGAGCGCATCGCGATCGACTACGCGGATGCAGCCGATCTCGCGCAGAAATCGGCCAAGGCCCTCGCCGCGTTCGAGAAGAACCACGAAGGGATGTGGAAGTCGCTGCGTGCGCGCGGTGTGTTCCGAGGTACCGGCCCGGCAGGGAAGGTCGCATTCCTCTACACGGGGCAGGGCTCGCAATACGTAAATATGATGAAGGCTCTGCGTGCCTCCGAGACGGTCGTGGCGAAGACGTTCGACGAGGCTGACGAAGCACTCCGTCCACTGCTGGCGAAGCCGCTGAGCGAATACATCTTCGTCGACAGCGCAGACAAGGCGGCCATCGCCAAGGCTGAAGAGGACTTGCGTCAGACCGCGATCACCCAGCCCGCCGTGCTGGCGACTGACGTTGCGCTGACCCGGATGCTCGCGCTCTACGGCATCCAGCCCGATCTGACGATGGGTCACAGCCTCGGCGAGTACGGTGCGCTCGTCACTGCCGGCGTTCTGCCGTTCAACAATGCGCTGGAAACTGTGAGCGCGCGCGGGCGCGAGATGACCCGCGTGTCCGGCGGCGACCACGGGCGTATGGCCGCCGTCAACGCGCCGATCGAGGATATCGAGCGCCTGCTGAAGACGGTCGATGGCTACGTCGTGATTGCCAACCTGAACAGCACGCGCCAGGCGGTGATCGGAGGCGCAAGCGATGCGGTCGGGCGCGCGCTTGACCTCTTCCACAAAGAGGGCATTGCCGCCGTCGAACTGCACGTCAGCCATGCGTTCCATACTTCCATCGTTGCGGCTGCGAGCGAGCCGCTACGCCAGATGTTGCACCGGCACAACGTGCAGCCCCCGCGCATTCCGGTGATCGCCAACGTGACCGGCGAGTTTTATCCGGGCGGGCCGGATGCGGTCCCGCAGATCGTCGACCTGCTCGCCAGGCAAGTCGCGGCTCCGGTGCAGTTCGTGAAAGGCCTCCAGACCTTGTACGCGGCGGGCGCGCGCGTTTTTGTTGAGACCGGACCGAAGAAGGCGCTGCAAGGGTTTGTCGACGATGTGTTCGACGATACGCCCGGCGTGGCGTCGCTGTTTACCAACCATCCGAAATTGGGCGACGTGGCGGCCTTTAACCAGGCGCTGTGCGGCTTCTACGCCGCGGGCGTTGGATATGGCCAGCCGGCTGTTGCGCGAGAGGCGGTGGCGACCGTGAAATCGACCGACTACGAAGTATCACGTACTAACACGAACAGCAGTGACCGTGAGGCAAAGCTGGGGCGGATGTTCGCCGAGTTCATCGATCGCGCATCGGAAGTCCTTCACGATGGGAAAGTCCGAGTGACTGACGAACCGGTTGGGATTACGGGCGCTGCGCTGGGTCTACCCGGAACGCCGCAGATCTTTGACGACGAGAACGTCGCGCGTATCCTGCGTGGCGACCAGTTCATCGACCCCATTCCCGTCCGCTTCCGCGAAGCCATGCTCGATAAGAACGTCACGCGCCTGGTGAAGAGCGAGAACGCCGGTCCGACGTTTGAATCCATCCACGACCTTGCCGACGTGATCAAGCTCGCAGGCCGTGGTCGTGAGTTCGACCTGGAAAAAGAATTCGGCGTCTCGGCCGAGCGCATTCCCGCCCTCGATCGTGCCACGCGTCTTGCTATGGCGGTCGGCATCGACGCCATGCGTGACGCCGGCATCCCGCTCGTCATGCGCTACAAGACCACCACCCGGCACACCCAATTGCCGGACCGCTGGGAGCTGCCGGAATCGATGCGCGATGACACCGGGATCGTTTTCGCCTCGGCGTTTCCCGGCTACAACGCGCTCGTGGACGACCTGAAGCAGTACCACACCGACCATACGCGTCGTGAGCAGTTGGCCGATCTGGAGAAGGTCCGTGTCCACCTGGATGGCAATGTCGCGGCCCGCCAGGAAGTAGATAAGAAGATAACGGAGCTGAAAGCGGAGATAGCGCGCGATCCCTACCAGTTCGACCGGCGCTTCCTCTTTAAGGTCCTCTCTATGGGCCACTCGCAATTCGCCGAATACATCGGCGCACGCGGTCCCAACACCCAGGTCAACGCGGCCTGCGCAAGCACAACTCAGGCGATTGCAGTGGCCGAAGACTGGATCCGGCTCGGCCGCTGCCGCCGCGTCCTGGTCATTACCGCCGACGATGTGACGTCTGACCAGATGATGGAGTGGATCGGCGCAGGGTTCCTGGCATCGGGAGCCGCCGCCACCGACGACAAGGTCGAAGACGCCGCCATCCCCTTCGACCGCCGTCGGCACGGCATGCTGATTGGCATGGGCGCGGCCGGTTTCGTCGTGGAAAGTGCGGAGGCGGCGCGCGAGCGCGGCATCCAGCCGATCTGTGAAGTTTTGAGCACCGTGACCGCGAACAGCGCCTTCCACGGCACGCGCCTCGATGTCCAGCACATCTGCGAAATGATGGAACGACTCGTAAGCCAGGCCGAACAGCAGCGCGGCATCCGGCGTAAGGAGATCGCGCCGGAGTTGGTCTTCGTTTCGCACGAAACTTACACGCCGGCGCGCGGTGGTAGCGCCGCGGCCGAGATCCATGCGTTGCGCAAGGTTTTCGGCGACATGGCCGACCGCATCGTCATCTCCAATACGAAGGGCATGACCGGGCACCCGATGGGAACGGGCCTGGAAGACGTGGTCGCTGTGAAAATGCTCGAGACCGGTATTGTGCCTCCGATCGCCAATTTCAAAGAGATCGATCCGGAGCTCGGAGCTTTGAACCTGTCGAAGGGCGGAGCGTATTCCATCCAGTACGCGCTGCGTCTTGCCGCGGGATTCGGTTCGCAGATCAGCATGACCCTGCTGCGCTGGGTGCCGACCAGCGACCGCGTCCGCCGCTCTCCCAGTCAGCTCGGTTACGCATACCGCATTGCCGATCAGGCGCAATGGAATGCCTGGATGACGAAGATTGCCGGACACGCTGCAGCGGAACTTGAGGTTGTGCAGCGCACGTTGCGTGTTCGCGATAATGGCGTGCCTGCGCGTGTGCCACAGGTCGAAGTCAAGGTGGCCGTGGCGGCTCCAACGCCGACCGTCGCTCCTGCGGCCGCTGCACCGGCACTTGCACCTGTCGCCAGTCCGAAATCCGATGCGGTGAAAGACCGCATTCTCGCCGTGGTCGCGGACAAGACGGGATATCCGTCTGACATGCTCGACCTCGACCTTGACCTCGAAGCCGATCTCGGCGTCGATACCGTTAAGCAGGCTGAAGTGTTCGCGGCGGTGCGCGAGGCGTACGGGATTGCGCGTGACGAAAAACTCCGGCTCCGCGATTTCCCCACCCTGGCGCACGTGGTTCGCTTCGTCTACGACAAAAAGCCGGAACTGAAAGCGCAAGCGCCGCCGGAACCGACAGCTGCGCCCGTCACAGCTCCTGTTGCCGCGTCGGTCCCGAGCACACCCGCCGCGACATCGACCGACATTGTCCGCGAGAAGATCCTCGCGATCGTCGCCGACAAGACCGGCTATCCGCCCGAGATGCTCGACCTCGACCTTGATCTGGAAGCCGACCTTGGAGTCGATACGGTAAAACAGGCGGAAGTATTCGCCGCCGTCCGCGAGTCGTTCGAAATACAGCGCGACGAGAAACTGAAGCTGCGCGATTTTCCCACGCTGGCTCACGTGATCCAGTTCGTCTACGACAAGCGGCCCGACCTGAAGGCGCAGTGTACTAGCCATGCTTGCCTGGCGTCACAAGCTGTTCCCGTCGCCTCCACACAGACCACCGACGACGCGATTACAGAAAAAGTTCTCGACATCGTTGCTGCCCAGACCGGCTACCCCAAAGAAATGCTCGACCTCGATCTCGATCTCGAAGCCGATCTCGGCATTGACACGGTCAAGCAGGCAGAGATGTTCGCGGCCGTCCGCGCGGCTTACAGCATTCCCCGCGACCAGGCTCTCAAGCTGCGCGACTTCCCAACCCTGGCGCACGTCATACGTTTTGCGAAAGAACGCCAGGTTGGCACGGAGACAGCGCCGGTCGTGGCGGAACCCGTACCTGCAGTTCATCCGCACGCCGCAGTCGAGCAGCGTCCTGAGCCCGCAACCTTCGACGCAGCAAACAAAGTACCCCGTCGAGTTCCGATCGCTGTCCTTCGTCCCGATCTGTCGATATGCAGGCCGACCGGCGTGACCCTCGGCAAAGGCAATCGCGTGATCGTCATGGCCGACGCCGGCGGTGTCGCAAAAGCGCTGGGCAAGAGATTGAAAGCTCTCGGAGTGGAAGTGCTCTCGTTGCCGCCCGGCATCGCCACCGACGAGTTAACGGCACGCCTGAACGACTGGATCAAAGAAGGCGCGATCACCGGCGTCTATTGGCTGCCGGCGCTCGACAACGAAGGTCCCATTTCCGACATGGATCTCGCGGCCTGGCGTGAAGGCCTGCGTGTCCGCGTAAAGAACCTCTATCAGACGACGCGCGCGCTCTACGAACAAGTCGCGCCCGCGGGAACGTTCCTCGTATCGGCCACGCGTTTCGGTGGACAGCATGGGTACGATGCAGCCGGTGCCGTTGCTCCGCTCGGCGGTGCAGTCAGCGGCTTCACCAAGGCGTACAAGCGGGAGCGCCTCGACGCCACGGTGAAGGCCGTCGATTTCGAAGCGAATCGCAAGCCCGCGGAAATCGCCGCATCGCTGATCGAAGAGACACTCCGCGATCCCGGAGCGGTGGAGATCGGCTATCAGAACGGACAACGCTGGACAGTTTCGCTCGAGGAGCAGCCGGTCGTAGACGGTCACGCTGGTCTCGCGTTCGGTGCCGAGACGGTGTTCCTCGTGACCGGCGCCGCCGGAAGTATCGTGTCCGCCATCACCTCGGACCTGGCTGCCGCGTCGGGAGGGATGTTCTACCTGCTCGATCTCGTACCTGAACCGGATCCCGCCAATCCCGACCTGAAGCGCTTTGTCACCGACAAGGACGGCCTCAAGCGCGACCTCTTTTCCCGCATCCAGCAGCGCGGCGAACGCGCAACTCCCGCGCTGGTCGAAAAAGAGCTGGCGGCGTTGGAGCGCGCGGTCGCAGCACAGACCGCCATTGACGCCGTTCACTCTGCCGGTGGGAAGGCGATCTATTGCAGCGTGAACTTGACCGATGCCGCAAGCGTAGCGAAGGTCATCGAACAGGTTCGCAAAGAAAGCGGTCGCATCGACGTTCTCCTGCACGCCGCTGGGCTCGAGCGCAGTCACTTCCTCCCCGACAAGGAACCCCGCGAGTTCGACCTCGTGTTCGGCGTGAAGGCCGACGGCTGGTTCAATCTGCTGCGTGCCATCGGCGACATGCCTATCGGCGCCACAGTCGGCTTCAGTTCCGTCGCCGGACGTTTCGGCAACGGCGGCCAGACCGATTACAGCTCTGCCAACGACCTGCTTTGCAAATTCGCTTCGAGCTTCCGAACGACCAGGCCATCTACCCGCGGCATCGCCATCGACTGGACAGCATGGGGCGGCATTGGCATGGCCACGCGCGGCTCCATCCCCAAGATGATGGAAGTCGCGGGCATCGACATGCTTCCGCCCGAGGCCGGCATTCCCTGGATCCGTCGCGAACTTACGGAAGGCGCGCGCCGCGGGGAAGTCGTTGTCGGCCAGAGGCTCGGCATTCTGCTGCAGGAGTTCGACGCGGATGGCGGTATCGATGTCACAGCCGCACGCAAGTCGGTCAAAAGCCCCGGCCCGCTGACCGGCAGCATTACCGGCATGCCTCTGTACGGCGGATTGTCGGTGCAGACGCTGCTCGATCCTGCGGTGCAGCCGTTCCTGCACGACCATCAGATCGACGGCACGCCCGTATTGCCCGGCGTAATGGGCATCGAAGCGTTCGCGGAAGCGGCCGCCACTATCCTGCCCGACTGGAACATTGCCGCAATCGAGAACATCGACTTCCTCGCGCCGTTTAAGTTCTATAAGCAAGAGCCGCGCACGGTCACGACCGAAACAGCATTCCACCGCGATGGCGCGGCACTCGTCGCAACTTCCAGGTTGTCCGGCACACGGCTGCTGGCGAACCATGCTGAGCCGCAGGTCACCACGCACTTCACAGGTTCAGTGAGGCTGACGAAAGACGCCGTGTCCCTCGGCATTTCCGCCAAACCAGCGCCCGCGCCCGAAGCTGTCGTATCCGCCGAAACGATCTACAAGGTGTACTTCCACGGCCCGGCATATCGCGTCCTGAACCGCGCATGGCGCGATGGCAATCGCATTGTCGGCGAATTCGCAATCGACCTGCCGCCGAACCACATTCCCGCGGACCAGCCGTTGCTCATGGCGACACGGCTCATTGAGTTCTGCTTCCAGACCGCCGGCCTGTGCGAGATCGCGACCGACGGCCGTATGGGCTTGCCGCAGCATGTCGATCGCGTGGCCGTCAGTGCGCCTCCCGCCAACATGCCGCTGTACGCGGTCGTCACGCCGCACGCCGGCACATTCGACGCCGAAGTTGTCGACGCGACCGGAAAGCGCCACGTGGTCCTCAGCGGATATCGCACGGTCACGCTGCCCGAAAAGATCGACTCGAAGATCTTCTCTGCGTTGCAGCCGGAGGAGGAATGCGAGGTCATCCCAGTCTGATGATGGACGTCTTCTGGCTCGAGCAGCGACTCGCCGACGTTCCCGCGACCGACGAGTGGCTTGGCCCGGCCGAGCGGGACCGCCTGCTTACGCTGAAAATCCCGAAGCGGCGCGCCGACTGGCGGCTGGGCCGCTGGACTGCGAAACAGGCTATCGCCAGCCTGTTCGGGATTTCCGAGCTAAGCGGGATCGAGATCGTCGCCGAGCCGAGTGGCGCTCCTCGTGTTCTGCTCGCGAACGAACCCGCAGGCGTGACCATCTCTTTGACGCACCGCGCCGGAGTTGGCGCGTGCGCTGTCGCGGAACACGGCGTGATCGGTTGCGACGTGGAATTGATCGAGGAGCGCAGCGAGGCGTTTCTCCAGGATTACTTCACCACGGACGAACTGGCGCGGATCGCACGCGCCGCTCGCGACCGCGCCACGATCGCGACCATCATCTGGAGCGCGAAAGAGTGCGCCCTGAAAGCCGTTGGCGAAGGACTCCGCCGCGACACCCGCTCCGTTTGCGTGCAGCGGATCGAGTTGGCGCAGCCGGCGACGTGGAGTGCGCTCTCGGTCCGGTGCGATACCGGCGAGTCATTCGAAGGCTGGTGGTACGAAGCGGACGGGCTCATCCGAACACTTGTCACCGCGCCCGCTCCCGCAATCCCGATCACTCTTGATGTCTTGGCCGTCGCGCTGATCTAGCGGTCGAGTCGGATGGCCAGATCTCCAGATTTCCAGATGTCCAGATTGCTTAGTCTCCGGCCATGCGCTGTTCGCATTCGCCGTCGTGCGGATGCGCCAACGGGCACTCGCCCAGGATCGGACGGCACGCCGGGTCCTCTCCCACCACGACTTCCAGTTTCGGGCGCTTCATCGCCGCGAACTGCGCCTCCTCGGTCGAGCCGCGCAATGCCGTCGTCGAAGACATGCCGTTCGACACGGTGTTCGCGACCAGGTCGAAGTAGCCGGTACCGACAAAGCGCTGGTGTTTTACGGCCGCGTAACCATGACTGAACTCGCGGCTGAATTCCTTTTCCTGCAGGCGAACGTAGGCGGTCATGCCGTTCTGCGCATACGCCCGCGCCAGTTCGAACATGCTCAGGTTGATGGCGTGGAAGCCGGCCAGCGTGATGAACTGGAACTTGTAGCCCATCGTTCCCAGCTCGCGTTGGAATTTTGCGATGGTCGCGTCGTCGAGCTTCTTTTTCCAGTTGAATGACGGCGAGCAGTTGTAGGCGAGCATCTTGTCCGGATATTGCGCGTGGATGCCTTCGGCAAATTCGCGCGCCTCATTGAGGTCGGGCGTAGACGTCTCGCACCACACCAGGTCGGCGTAGGGCGCGTACGCCAATCCGCGCGCGATCGCGTACTCTATCCCGCACTCGCGCAGCTCGAAAAATCCTTCCACCGTGCGCTCGCCGGTGCAGAACTCGCGGTCGATCGGGTCGATGTCGCTGGTCAGCAGTCGCGCGCTGTGCGCGTCGGTGCGGGCCATGATCAGCGTCGGAACGTCCATCACGTCCGCTGCCAGTCGCGCCGCAACCAGTTTCTGCACTGCCTCGGCAGTCGGCACCAGCACTTTGCCGCCGAGGTGTCCGCACTTCTTCGCCGACGAGAGCTGGTCCTCGAAATGGACGCACGCCGCGCCCGCCTCGATCATCGCCTTCATCAGTTCAAAGGCGTTCAGAGTTCCACCGAATCCTGCTTCAGCGTCCGCGATCAGCGGCACGAACCAATCGATGCCGTTCTTCCCCTCGGAATGGTGGATCTGGTCGGCGCGCTGCAACGAACTATTGAGTCTGCGCACCAGGTTCGGCACGCTGTCGACAGGGTACAGGCTCTGGTCGGGATACATTTGGCCGGAGTCGTTGGCGTCGGCCGCGACCTGCCATCCGCTGACGTAAATCGCCTGCAACCCCGCAGTCACCATCTGGACCGCCTGGTTGCCGGTCATCGCGCCCAAGGCGGGAACATAGGGCTCGGAATGGAGCAGGTCCCACAGCCGCGACGCGCCCATGCGCGCCAGAGTGTGCTCGATCTTTATGCTGCCCTGCAGTCGCTTCACGTCCGCCGCCGCATAGGGCCGGCGAATGCCATTCCAGCGCGGGTGCGTGTTCCAGGTGTGAGTCAGATCGTGTTGCGCCATGGGAACCTCCTTGCGTACCTGCTGGTGATCACAGGACGTTGTGACGTCCTTCACGCACAGTAGATGTCGGAAGGGGTGTCCGCGGCAAACCCCGCCGGCCGGAATGGACGACTCGTCCGATTTGACCCACCGGTTTTCAAGCGACGTTCCGGCGGTGGTAAACATCAGACTTGTTATGGCAGCCATCGCACCGCTCGACGACCTCGCCCTTGAAGTACTGACCCACGGCGCAACCGCTTTTCTCCGCGAGATGGCGCGCAGGTTCGAACCGCGCCGCCGCGAGCTATTGGCCCGCAGGATCGCTCGCCAGCAGGAGATCGATCTCGGCAAGATGCCCGACTTCTTGCCTGCAACCGCGGACGTCCGCGCCGCCGACTGGACAGTCGCTCCTATTCCCGCCGATCTGCAGGACCGTCGCGTCGAGATCACCGGCCCCGTCGACCGCAAGATGATCATCAACGCGCTGAATTCCGGCGCGAGCGTGTTCATGGCGGACTTCGAGGACAGCAACTCGCCCACATGGCGCAATAACCTTGAAGGCCAGCTCAACCTTCGTGACGCGATAGATCGCACCATCTCGTTCACCAGTCCGGAAGGGAAGCGCTACGCATTGGCAGAGAAGACGGCAACCCTCATGGTGCGACCGCGCGGCTGGCACCTCGTCGAGAAGAACTTCCTCGTCGACGGTAAACCGATTTCCGCATCGCTGTTCGACTTCGGCCTCTTCTTCTTCCACAACGCGAAGGCGCTGATTGAGCGTGGTACCGGACCTTATTTCTATCTCCCCAAGATGGAGAGCCATCTCGAAGCGCGACTGTGGAATGACGTGTTCGATTTTGCCCAGGACCAGCTTGGTATCCCGCGCGGTACCATCCGCGCAACCGTCCTGATCGAAACCATCCTCGCTGCCTTCGAAATGGACGAGATCCTCTTCGAATTGCGCAAGCATTCCGCCGGGCTGAACTGCGGGCGCTGGGACTACATCTTCAGCTTCATCAAGAAATTCCGGAATCGTCCGGACTTCATGCTGCCCGACCGTTCGACGGTCACCATGGAGCGGCACTTTCTGAAGTCGTACGTCGAGCTACTGATTCAGACTTGCCACCGGCGCGGTATCCACGCCATGGGTGGCATGGCCGCGCAGATTCCCATCAAGAACGATCCGGCGGCGAACGAAGCCGCCATGGATAAAGTGAAGGCCGACAAACTGCGCGAGGTCAAGGCCGGTCACGACGGCACCTGGGTCGCGCACCCTGGCCTGGTGCCGGTCGCGAAAGACATCTTCGACAAGTACATGCCGGAGCCGAACCAGATCTCGAAGAAGCGCGACGAAGTCCACGTCACCGCGAAAGACCTGCTCGCCGTTCCTGAGGGCTCGATCACGGAAGCCGGCCTGCGTTGGAACATCGACGTTGGTCTTCAATACTTAACGTCATGGCTGGACAGCAATGGCTGCGTCCCCATCTACAACCTGATGGAGGACGCCGCGACCGCCGAAATCTGCCGCACGCAGGTATGGCAATGGGTTCGGCACGGTGCCAAGTTCCAGGACGGGAACGCCATAACCCCTGATTTTGTAGCAAAAATCGTCGACGAGCAGAAAAAGAAGCTGAAAGGTAAGAATTCGGAGTTGGCTGCGCGCCTGTTTGAGGGCATGATGACCAGTCGGGAATGTCCGGAATTCCTGACCGTCGTCGCCTATGAACACCTCGCCTGAGAGCGCGCGCGAAAAGTCGCTGAGCCGTCGCGGCTCTGGCGCCGCCGGCGTCTCCGAAGCTCTGCTGCTTGAACTCACCGAGGATCTCGGTAATCGCCGGATTGGCGCCGGCATCGCGCGACTGGAACGCAACTCCGACCTGTTCGCCACTCTTTCTCCTGATCAGCCGAACGCCGGCAAACTGGTCGCCTGTCTCGCGCAGTGGGTGGACGTCGGGTACGATCAACCGAAGTTGATCGAGGAACTCTTATCGCGCTTTCCACAGTCCCGGCGCGCCGCTCTCCCGGTTCGTGAATACATCCACCTGCAGATGGCGGACGGTTTTCTAGCCATGGTCGACGAAGAGCCGGATGAATCCATTCGCCATCTCGATATCGTGCTTGCCATGGGCCAGGAGTTCGGCGAACGATCGGTGCTTCCGGTTGCGAACTTCTGGAAGGGAAGGTGCCTGCGCCGGAAAGGCGAGTACGACGAAGCTCTGACTTACACGCTGCGCGGCGATGAGCTTGCGGTCGGACTCGGATATCCGCGCATGGCTGCCGTCATGCGTGTTCTTCAGAGCTGGCTGTTGTTCCAGAAGGGCCGCTCGAAGGAGGCGCTTGCCATCCTGCACCAGGCCGAGTCTGCGTTGCGCGACACCGATGATTGCCTGACGCTCGGAAACATCTACTCGTCGTATGGCCGCATCGCCCGCCGCGAGTGCCGCTACGAACAGGCCGTAGACTGCTTCAATAAAGCGATTGCCGCTTATCGCGACCGTGACCCGCAACACCGCAATCTCGCGCGCTCGCTGGTGAACATCGCCATCGTCAAGCGGTACGTCACCTTGCAGTTGTGCGACAAGATCGATGCCGACGCGAAACGGAAGCGTGTAGCGGCCGCACGGGGCAAGGAGAAGTCGAACGGACGCAACCAGGAATGGCGCGAACGGCTCTTGCAATTGCGGAAAGAGGCGTTTGATAACCTCTCCGAAGCCAGGGCGATCTACCAGCAGCACCCCAACCATCATGGGCTCGGCAGCGTGCACGTTAACTGCGGTTACTTGCATCTCGACAATGGCGATTACGACCGCGCCGATGAAGACGCCGCTGCGGCATACGCGATCGGTGAGGAAAAAGCCGACTTCATCCTGATGGCTCGCGCCCGGCTCCTGCAATGCATGGTCGAGAACAGCAAGCTCGACGAGCAGGTCGCCGAGGGACCGAATCCCGGCAGCCACGCCCGCAAAGCGCTGGAAGCCGCGCGCGATGCCATGGAATTGGCCAAGCGAACTCAGAATCGCCGCGTGCTCGCTATGGCGCATGTTTGGCAGGGCCTCACCGAGAGCAACGCGTTTCTCGACGATCTGGAAGCGGCCCAGCATTCCTACGATTGCGCCATGGCCGCGCTCAAGGGCGAGAGCCCCGGCAATCTCGCCGCCGATCTGAAGACGCTGAAAGCGCGGCTCTATCGCAGCGGCAGCGTCGACGCCACCCTTCGTGCGTGGTCTCAGGGATTGGTCGGCGCCAAGACTTTCCAGCAGATGGTCGAGGAATTTGCCGACCTGGTGATCCCGAAAGTGTGGGAGCGTGAAGAGCGCAAGGTCTCGCGCGTGGCGGAGCGGCTTTCCATCTCGCCGAAAAAAGTGCGCCGTGTCCTGAATCGGGCCGTCAAGCGCGGCGGGCGCGCCCCTGAGAAATAGCCGTCCTTCCTGGCCGTGGAGTAGAGTGGAGGAAACATGAGGCCACTCTCGCCTACTGCGCGGCTGATGCAACGCGCGCGCGCCGGCGGATTCGACGCAGCGCTCAAGGCCTTCTTGCACTCCGATTCCTCTACTGCTCACCGCACCGGGTTAATGCTCGCCGCCCTGAATGGCCCTGCCGGGAATCAAGTCCGAGACGTTCTTGGTCACTGGGTCGCCGAGACGCTCGCCGTGCTTGTACCTGCTGCTTCCGCAAATTGGCGGGCGCTGGTGCAGGACTCGATGCAGTTCGTCGTCAAGCATCTGTCAACCGAGCGCCTCGCGCCAAAGCTCGTCGAGCAGCTTGAACTTCCTCCGCACACCGCGCCGGAACGCCGCCTTCTCCTGCTCATCTCGCGCGTCCCTGGACTGCAGAAGCTTGGGCAGGTGCTCGCCCGCAATCGCGCTTTGCAACCGCGCCTTCGTGTTGCATTGACGCATCTCGAGAACGGCATTCGCGACATGAAGCCCGCCGACGTCCGCCGGATCGTGCTCACCGAATTATCACCGGCGCTGAGCTCTTACGACGTAAGGGTCAGCACGCCGCTGCTCTCCGAAGCCACCGTCAGCGCAGTGCTTCCGTTCACTTGGCGCAATCCCGAGAATGGCCGGCGCGAGCGCGGTGTCTTCAAGGTCCTCAAGCCGCATATCCCAGCCTTCTACAGCGAAGACATGGACTTGCTCCAGGGCCTCGCAGAATTCCTCAAGCACAATCACAGCAAGTATGGCGTTGGCGCGCGCGGGTTAGCGGACACCTTCTCTGACGTTCGCCGCCTTCTCCAACACGAAGTCGATTTCCGCGGCGAACAGCGGCGTCTCGAGGAGGCCCGCTCCGCCTATCGGGGGATCTCCGGTATTCGTGTCCCCGTCGTCATTCCCCCGCTCTGCACCGCGACTATCACCGCCATGAGCGAAGAGCACGGCGTAAAGATCACCACCGCGGCGCGACGCATGAACAAATCGCAACGCCGCGCGCTGGCGGAACAACTGGTAAAGGCCCTCATCGCGATCCCGTTGTTCGCGGCGGACCACGATACAGTCGTTCACGCCGACCCCCATGCCGGCAATCTGCTCTACGATCGGCGTACCGGCGAGATAGTTCTTCTCGATTGGGCGCTTGTCGCCCGGTTGACGCTGGAGCAGCGCCGTCACCTTACGCTGATGTTTCTGATGGTCCTGCTGCGCGATGCCTCCGGTGTTTTCGACGAGATCATCGCACTGAGTCGGCAGCGGTCAATGTCTGCGGCGAAACGGCAAGCGGTCCGTCGCACCATCGACGACTTCATCGACGGCCTTCCACTCTGGCGCATGCCTGACAGCATGGACGCCATGAGCCTGCTGCAGAGGCTTGCGTTCCAGGTCGTACGCTTGCCCGCGCCGCTGATCTTGTTGCGCAAGGTGATGTTCACCCTTGAGGGGATTGTCGAAGACATCGTCGGCGCAGAACTGGCGATGGACACCATTCTGCTGCGTTCGTTGTTCTGGCGTTGGCTGACACGGAAATTGCCGGTGGGTGCGCCGCTTGAAAGGACCGACTGGTTACGTTTGCAGGCGAGCACGCTGTTAAGCGGCAGCCGCTGGGTGGTTCAAGCCGCCCACGTCGCCATCAATCGCTCTGCAGCCGCGGCAAAATAACAAGAGTTTCAGGTTTCAGGCGGTGTTGGTTTTCCTGAAACCTGAAACCTGAAGCCTTATTCTTACGCCTTCGCGAGCCGCTCGGCGATGATCTTGTACACCGACGCGTTGAATACCAGCCCGATATGTGTGCCCGGCACTTCGCAATCGATATCGTCCTCGCCGGTAATGCAGTAGCGCCAATCCACGATCCCATCGTCGCGCGTGTACAGAGCAGATTGACGCACCGACTCCGGCAGATCGCACCGCAGCGAATTTACGAAATCGCAGGTGCAGCGTGCGGTGTAGCAATTGGGCAGGACATGTTTGCCGTGCTCGCGGTGGATCTGTTGTCGCACTGATTCCGCCGCTCGCAGGATGCTCTGATGCGCGACCGTGCCGCGCAGGGGCGCGGCCAGCGTGATCACCGATGCAATGTCGCGAGGGCGGCGCGACGCGACAGACCGCGCCATAATGCCGCCCAGGCTGTGGCCGATCAGGTGGACTTTGCCTCCGGTTTCCTTCACCGCACGATCGACGGTCTCAGTCAGCCGGTTTTGGATGAGCAGGTTGGGACACTCCGCGTTCAGCCCGATCCCCGATAGATACGCACGGTACCCGATCCGCTCCAACCATGCTTGCAGATGATTCAGGTACAGGTCTGTCCCCAGGAAACCGGGGATGACGATAACCCCCGAGCCATTCCCGTGCGGAACTCCAAACCCGTAGTAGGTGGGTGAAGCGTGCAACAGAAGGATATCTGCGCCGAATAGCGCTTCCTTCCAGATTGAAATGTCCGCGACGGCACTGTCTTCCCGGAAGTCCATTCCTATCATGCGCTGCGTTTTTCCAGTTTTCGGTTGTTACATCTGCCTTTTGCACCACGCTGCGCTTTTGGGGAAAGCCGCGACAGGCGAGCAGTTCGGGTCCCTGACCACTCAGATGGCTGCAGTCCTCACGCTGGTTGCAATGATTTTGGTTCAGTAAGTGGTGACTAAAATAAACGACGTGCCATCGGAAAGCAATGGCACGTCAGCGAAAAGGGACGTTTTATTACAGGTGTTGAATTTTTAAGCACCCGCCTTCGCCGCCTGCGTCATCGGCTTACGCGTCCGTCGCGCCGTTTTGCGCGGAGCCTTAGTCCGGGGCGCGGGGTTGCGCTTCATCATGTTGTCGAGAAGCGTTTTCTCCGCGTCGACAAACGTCCGCAGGCCTTCCCCGGTAAGCGCCGCTAGCGGCAGCCGGAATGGTTTCACCATCTCCAGGGCCCGTCCCGCGACCTGCAGGTTGACGTTCATCTGCCGTCCGGCGACATCGAGCAGCTTCTTTTGCGCTTCCAGGTACGCATTCGCCGCTTCGTGCGCCAATTTCGAGATGTCCGTCTTCTTCATCTTGCCGTTCTTGGTCGGCCGCTCACGGGTGGCGTTGCTGGTCTCTTCGGCAATGACGTCGAGGAACTTCTTCTGCGCATGAACGAAGTGGTCCATCGCCTCGCGCGCCATTTCGATCATCGCTTCGCCGTCGTATGGCTTGCCGGCTTTGACGGCCTGCAGCCAATGGTTCGCCTGCTTGCTCGCGGTGGTGAGAAAGTCCTGCTGCATGGCGATGAACGTTCCCATGCTGCGGCGGACCAACTCGGTCATCGCGGTCGCCGGCGCTGATTCGTGTACCCGCTCCTTGATGCCGCCCATCACGATTTCCGTTTCATGATGCGCAAGGTCGAGCAGTACGCGTTGGGTTTCGATGAAGGTATTTGTGCCCTCGGCCGCCAGTTCGGTCAGCATGATCATCGGAGACCGCTTAGGGTCGGAGAGATCATCGCGCAGGGTCTTCATCAAGTTGAGGTTTTGCCGCATGGCGAGATCGACCAGGATGCGCTGCGTGGCGAAGAAGCTTTCCACGCCTTGCTGCATCCAGCCGGTGACCAGGGTGAAGAATGAGGATGGATTCGGATGAGTAGTGTCCTCTTTCATGACAACCTCCGTTATGCTGCACTGCAGCAATCAAGAAAAGCGTAGTATTCGTGCAGAAGTATGTCAATATAAATACGGCATATTATTGCGGTGCACACCTAAATACGGAGACCGTTTTGGAACCGGCGCGCGTAATCATCAGGAAGTACGGCAACCGCAGGCTTTACAACACTTCGGCCAGCCGCTATATCAACCTCGACGAGCTGGCGCAATTGGTCCGCGACGGGAACGACGTCCACGTGCTGGACGCCAAAACCGGCGAGGACCTGACTCGCGTCACCCTCACCCAGATCATCGTTGAGGACGCCAAGGGCCAGGGCGCCGGTCTGCCGCTCGAATTCCTTCGCCAACTCATCATCGCCTCCAACGATGTCGCGCGCGAGGGTTTCATGTGGTTCAAGCCGGCGCTGAATGCGTTTGAAGGAGCGCTGGAGTCGTCCCTCCGCAAAGCTGGCTCGACTGCCTTCTCCCCGCTCCAGATGATGAAAAACCTCGTCGGCACACCACCGGCCGAGCGCTCGGCTGCGCCTGAGTTGGATGAACTCAAGCGTCGCATCGAGGAGCTCGAATCGCAGGCCATGAGGGCACAACGAAAATCGGTGAAGAGGCCGAAATCCGCCGCCCCGAAGCGCCCCCGTAAGAAACACTAGTCACCGGCGATCGCGGTTAGGTCTTTCTCGTCAACCTGCGACTCCTGCTCTGCGACCTTCTCCGGTTCCTTGCGGACGGGCATGGTAACGACCTCCGGCGCGACCTTCGCACTCCCTTTCCGTACGCGCCGTGTCCGCGCCTTCTTCATCCCGGACACTTTCTTCAACTCCTCGAACGCCGCCAGCAGGAACTTCGGCATGACATGCAGATCGGGTACGGCCTGCAAGTCACCCGAGAAACCGAAGTGCGCAACATCGTTGTACGTCAGCACCGCGCAGTTCATGCCGAACTCGCCCCCAATGGGCACGTACGGATAGCAGTTCAGCATCCGGTGTCCCATCAGGTAAAGCGGCTCGCGTGGACCGGGCACCTGCGTGCAGATGATATTGCCCGCCGGGATCGGCAGTGCGCTTGCGATCGGTCCCAGCATCGCCTGCACCGCTGTCGGGATAGCGCCCAGCACTGTGCCCAGCAACCCGATCATCTCCGCCACGTGCGAACCCTTGAGGAACGTGGTGCGCTCACGCACAGATTCGATCAGCCGCCGTGGCGAACTCGAAAACGGAATGGCCACCGGAATGAAAGTGATTCGGTTTCCCAGATCGCTTACTTTGTCCCGGCCACGAATACTCACCGGCACGATCACCCGCAGCAGCTTTCCCGCCGTCGATCTTCGATGCAGCTCTGCATATTTGCGGACGGCAGCGGTGATGACGGCCAGAAATACGTCGTTCACCGTGGCGCCGTGGCAGCGCTTGACGGTCTTGATGTCGGGCAGCGAGATGGAGGCCCACTGGAATGTCTGCGGCCCGCGACAGACGACGTTGAACGGCATGCGGTCAGCGGCGGTTGCGAACTCGGGAACCAGTCGCGTCAGTTCTTCTAGCGACGGCATTGCCACTTGCGAGCCGAGCGCGTTGGTGCCCGCTGACCCGCTCTGTTGATTCGACGCCGCATGGGCGATCTGCTGCGCCATCTCCAGCAGTTCCGACTCTGCCGTGAGCACTCGCTGCACGCCCGAGAATAACGACGTCACTACCCCGTCCATGAATAGCGAACCGGGGTCCCGCGGTTTGGGTACGCGGAATTTCGGTGCCTTCGGAAGCGGCCTGACTTCTGGCGTCTGGTCCATCAGCGTCGCCAGCATTCCCACGCCTGAAATACCGTCGGCCAGGCAGTGATGGACACGGACGATCAGCGCCGTCCGGTCCCTTTTCAGGCCGTGTATCAAGGTGAAGTCCCACAGCGGGCGACTTCGGTCCATGTTCGCGCTCAGGATCTTGCTCGCTACCTCCTTCAGGTTTGCATCCGTCCCGCGGCGCAGATGGATCTCGCTAATGTGGTTGCGGATGTCGAACTTCGGATCGTACTCCCAGCAGGGAAGCCCGACATTGAACGGCGGCATCACCACGCGCTGTCGGTAGCGCGGGATCAACGGCAGCTTGGACGTTATGAACTCGATGCACTCGTCACGGCCGATGGTTCCCTCGAATTCCGCCACCGTCGCGACATTCAGCGGCATGCCTTCGCGCTCGAGATACAAAAACAGCGCATCACCGTAAGAAAGCAGTTCGTGATTATGATCGTCTTTCATGCGTTTGTCGGTATCGGACGGTTGCGTCCGAGCCTCTCGTGCGAACTGACCCAGTCGCCGTGCATGATCGAAGCGGAGAGGGACATGTCTCCCGCCAGCACGACCGCAGCGCAGATCTCCGCGAACTTATTCACTTTGCCCGGGCCGTAGCAGTCCAGCATTTCCAGGCAGTCTCGTTGCGTTGGCAGTCCCGTCCCACCGCCGCACGTAGCGACGATCAGCGACGGCAGTGTCACGGACCAGTAGAAGTCACCAGTCATAAGGTAGTACTGCGTGTACGTGAAGCTGGCATGGCATTCCGCAATGTTGGCGACATCCTGCCCGGTCGCGATGAACAGCGCCGCCAGGGCATTCGCCGCGTGCGCGCCGTTACTCGCCGACCCCGCCATGAACGAGCCGGTCATCTGGATCTCTCTCGCGCGCGCCAGATCGGCCGTATCGATATGTAGATAGCGCCTCATCATGTCGCGCGGGATCAGGGCCTCAGCCACGACCCGCTTTCCGCGCGTCAGGATCGAATTCATCTGCGAGTGTTTCTTGTCGGTCTCGATGTTGCCGCTCAGGAAATACTTAGGATGGCCGGGATAATTCTGGGATATCCACTCGCACGCCGCATAGGTCGCCTTGCCCGCCATGTTTTGGCCGGCGGCGTCACCGGTGCTGTAGTTGAAGCGCAGGTAGCGCAACGGGCCCACTGCAAACTGCGCGATGTTCAGGAGCTTGCCGTGCCTGGTTGTCGTTTCGGCACGGCGGCGGATCGAGCCAATGTTTCGGTCGATCCATGCTCCAAACTGCTTCGACTCCCGTGCGTCGGGGAACAGGAACACAGGCGCGCGCTGCATGCCGTCGTCGACGACCGTCGTCTTGACGCCTCCGGCGGCGGTCAGCAGGCGCATGCCCCGGTTATAACTGGAGACGACCGCGCCTTCCGTCGTCGCAATCGGAATGAAAAATTCGCCATTCGCGTGCTCGCCATTCACGCGCAGCGGTCCCGCCAGCCCGATCGGGACTTGCGCCACGCCTATGAAGTTTTCGATATTGCCTTTCACGGTCGAAGGATCGAATGCGTACTGCTCGATGTTCTTCAGCTGCGCGCCGGTGCGTCGCGTAATAAAACCTCGTCGCTCGGCGGCGATCTTGTGCGAGTAGTCATTCCGCGCATCGCGCGGGATTCGAGCTGGTTCAACCGTTGGGTTTGCTGCCGGTTTCTGGAGCTGCTCGGGTGCGACGGTTACTTCGCAAACGGGCACTTCAGCGGTTGCTGGAATTGTGCTCATGTTGCCTCCGGCCCGTGGTAGCGGGCGGCGTAATTAGGAAGCACACCATTAAAATCTTAGCCGCGCTTGGCATTGAATAAAGTGACGAAGGACACATTCGAGCGATTGTTCCCTGCCAAAATGGAACTGCTAATGTGGGCTCGTCGCGTGCACCGCAACCGCCTCTCGCCCGACCTCCTGCGTCCGGAAACTGTCGGCGAGCGCCTGCTCCACCGTGTACTGCATCACCTGGTCGAACTCACTCCCGAGAAACGCTCTCAAGCGCCGCGAGTCCATCGTGTAAGACCCGATCATGTACGGCAGAGCTTCCGGCGGCACTCCTGAGATTCCCAGCCGCCACATCAGCTGCAGCGTCCACCGGCAAAACGCCGGCGCCGGTAACGGGACGATCCGCGCATTTGCGATTCGGGCCGCCTCGCCGAGGGTTACCGCCGGTCCTTTCCCCGGCACGTTCAGCACCACTGTTTCGCGGCCCGGAACCTGTCTTTTCAGGATGAACGCGATCAGCCGCGCGACGTCATCCACGTGCACGAACTGGAACTCCTTCTCGCGGTATTTCCGTCCCGCCGGCAGCACCAGCGGCAAACGCACTTGATGTTCGCGCGCCCACTTGCCCAGGCGGCCTTTCCCTGTCGGCGTCCCCCGCAGAGCTCCCACCAGGTAGTTCTGCATACTGGCGCCGGCATAGATGTGCGGACGCAAAACGTACGTGCTGCACTCGCCCATGTTGCCGGCTTTACTTTGCAGTAGCTTCTCGGCTTCCAGCTTGTGCACGGCGTAGGGAAGCGTGTGCGCGCCGAGAGGGTGGGACTCGGTCACCGCCGTAGGAAGATCGGGCCCATACGCCGAGACACTGCTGGGATAGACAAACTTGCGGACGGTTCCGCCGCTTCGATTCGCCTCCGCGATTGCATCGACCACTCGTCCCGTACCGGCGACGTTGATCTGCCACATGCGCTCGACATCGAGCACCCCCATGCGCACTGGATCGATGATGAATGCCAGGTGGACCACGACCGACGCGTTCGTCCGCTGAAGCAGTTCCAGCAGTTGTACGAACGACCCGTTGTCCGCCAGATCGATACGTTCGAATTCCGCATTGTGGCGTTCGGACGGCGGAACAACGTCCAACGCATACACGCTAAAATCCGCGAGCAGCGGAAGGAGCCTGAGACCAAGGTTCCCCGCGGCGCCGGTGACGACGACCACTGGTTTTGGGTTCGGCATTGAGTCGCCTCAACATTAAAGTTTAGGGCGAAGCGCGTTGCTGTCCTATGAACATCAAGCGCTGAATTACGCCGACTCAGCAATCCTTTTCCCGGAGTGGGAACACGTCACACGATGTTGTTCATGGCCCAAAGAACAAAAAAATGCCTCCCATTTCGGGAGGCATTTGTTCCCTACGGGTCTTCCCGACCCGGACCCCGGACCCCGGAGCCCGGATTTCTTACTGTCCGTTCGCCTCGGTCGCGTGCATCACACGGAAGCTGTTTCCGCCGTGCGACCACACCAGCAGGAGTGCGTCCTGTCCCGCCGGGATCTTGCTGAGCGCGTCCTTCACATCAGCCGCGCTCGCCGTGTCCTTCCGGTCGACCTGCAGGATGATGTCGCCCTGCGTCAGACCCGTGTTATCGGCGGGGCTACCCGGTTCGACATTGCCGACCACTGCACCCTTCACGTTGCTGGGCACCTGCAGCTGATCTTTCACATCCGGCGTCAGATCAGAGATCCCGATGCCCCAGCGTCCCTTATGTTCGCCGTTGCTCGCGCTCTTCATGTCGCCGTTTTTGTCGGCCGACTCGAGCGTCACCGGAACTGTGACCGACTTTCCTTCGCGCCACACGTTCAGGCTGATCTTCGTGCCCGGACGCTGCTCGCCCACCATCACCTGCAACTGACCGGCGCTGTCCACGTTCTTGCCGTCAACGCCGGTGATCACGTCGCCGACCTTCAATCCGGCGCGGCCCGCCGGTGCATCCGGTTCGACCTGTGAGACCAGCGCGCCAGTCGCTTTGCTCAGGTGGAAGAACTTCGCGTTCTCGGGAGTGACATCGGTGATGCCGATCCCCATGTACGAGTGCTCCACCTTGCCATCGCGGATAAGCGTGTCCACCGTCGGCTTCGCGATCTGCGACGGGATTGCGAACCCCATGCCGGAGAACGCGCCCGACGGCGAGATCAGGAACGTGTTGATGCCGACCACTTCGCCGCGCGCATCCACCAGCGGACCACCGGAGTTGCCTTCGTTGATAGCTGCGTCGGTCTGGATGAACTCGCCCGGCTTGCGCGGATCATCCGTGTAGGGGTTCGCCCTGTTCAGCGCGCTGACGATGCCGCGCGTCACCGAGAACCGGAACCCGAACGGGTTGCCGAATGCCAGCACAGTCTGTCCGGCATGTAGCGCCTGCGAGTCACCCCACGGAATGCTCGCCATGTTGTGTTCGCTCACCTTCACCACCGCCAGGTCCGTCAGCGGGTCGGTGCCGATCAGCTTTGCCGCCAGCACGCGCTTGTCGCTGGTCGTCACGCGGATGTCCGTCGCGCCTTCCACGACGTGGTTGTTCGTCACGATGTACCCGTCCGGCGAGATCACGATCCCGCTCCCGCCGACGTGTTCGACGTGCTCGCGCGGTTGCTGGCGGAATTGCCGCGGCATCTGCTGGCCGAAGAATTGACCAAAGAACTGCTGCATGCCGCCCTCGTTGTCATCGCTGACTCCCTTGACCTTCGAGCGCGACGTCACCGTGATGTTCACCACGGCCGGCGTCACCCGTGCCGTCAGGGTCTCCATTGCTTTATCGAATGCCAGGATGGCGTTCACGCTATCCGCGTCCAGTGCCGCCGCAGCCGGAGCTGGTGCCGCATTGGCCGCATGTGCGTCCTGCGGATGCAGGACTTCATACGCTCCAAACGAACCGACCATCGCAAGCGCCAGTACTGTCGCCAGCACCGGACGGAGTGCGATGCGTTTTAGATTTTCACCGACTTTACTCACTGTTATTCACCTCTATCCAACTAAGGATTTAATAGTGATCCGACAAAAAAGACGGCCCTTCTTCCGGCCGCTCCTTTGCTACGTCGTCTTGCGCGCCGAGCGCACCTGCTCGCTCGGCGAATACTGCCACGTCGTAATGTGCCATACGGAAACCTGCTCTCCGTCATCCATCACGACGATCAGAACGCTCCTCGTGAGCCTCTGTCCACCCGCGGTCAAGCTCGTCCGCACCATCCGTGCGTCGTCCTGCTGCCGGACCGCATGATGTTCGATCTGATTTCTACGTACCGCAGCCTTCAACCGCGGCGCCGCTGGTTGCGGCAACGGTCGCACCGGTTCATGCCACGCGGCGTTGATTGGTTTCAGCGCTGCGATCGGCATCTCCGGCGCGCGCACCGCGGCTGACACCGCCGGCCCTTTGCTATCGAACGAGAACAGCACCGGCGTCTGCCACACGAACCCGAGACCTGTGATCGTCACCGCCGTTGCCAGCACGGCCCAGAGCTTTCCTTCGCGCGTCCCCGCTGACGAATCGAACTTCAAGATCCGCGCTACCCGCCGCGACGTCTGCCGCACCCGGCTCACCGCTGCTTGCGCCATCGCCAACCCACGCCGCAGGAAGCTTCGTTCCGCGATGTGGGCCAGGCACTCGGCATAACTGCGTGCGTCCGCCACGTCCTTCAACACCGCGTCATCGCACGCCATCTCGCGCTCCAGCGACAACCGGCCTTCCATCCACCACACCGCCGGATGGAAAAAGAACAATGCCTTGACCACTTGTTGCAGCAGGTTTGTCCAATCGTCCCAGCGCCGCAGGTGCGAAAGTTCATGGATGATCACGTGCCGCAGTTCATCCCGCGACATCTCCCGGATCACCCACTCCGGCAAAACCACCGCCGGCCGGAACAGCCCGATCGCGGCAGGAACGGTCGCCTCCGCCGAGACCAGGAATTCCAACTTGCGAGCAGGGCAATGCGTCGTGACCAGTTCCGCACCCAGAGCAGCGATCTCCGCCGTCTTGCAGTTCCTGCGTACTCGCCGCAACGCCGCAACGCCGATGACAATTCTTACCAAGCCGATCGTCGCAATCACCGTCCACAGGACAAAGATCCACGGCGCCCACGATTCCGTAACGTGCAGCAACGAAGCCGTTCCACTCACGACGGTCGCGTGATCGAACGCGAGTCGCACCAGGGGCAGGGAGGCAGTCGCCACAAGCGCCGCCATCAATACCGTGAAACGCATCGCCGCGCTACGCTGCCGCAGCACCAGGTTCAGCAATCCGGCCAGCACCGCCACTGCGGTGCCCACGGCAAGCGAGTCCGCCAATACGGTCGCGCCGGCACTTACGATCGGTTCCAGGTTGTGCGGCGCGATCATTGTGTCTTCTCCAGCAGTTTCCGCAGTCGCTGTATCTCCGCCTCATCGAGGCTGTTGTCTTCCAGGATGTTCATCACCAGCAGCTCATGCGAGTTGCGGAAGAACCGGCTGACAAGGTGGCGGATCTCAAACCGCGTCGCCTCGTGCTGCCCGACCGTCGGCAGATACACGAACGCCCGGCCTTCTTTCTCGTGCCGAACGTAACCTTTCTTTTCCAGGATTCTGATTGTGGTCAGGACTGAGTTGTAGGCGAGGGCGGGCTTGTTCGGAAGTGCATCGAGTACCTGCTGCACCGTCGACGCGCCCCGTTCCCAGAGCACGTTCATGATCCTCAACTCAGCTTCCGTCAGCGTGGGCGACTTGGGGCGGGGCAATCTCAAAAACCTCCGACATTCCTTAGACGCACCAACTCGAAAAAAGTAACTAATTTCGTAGTTGGTTCAGCAAAAAGTTTTGTAACTTGCTGAGGGAAAGACATTTACACGCTGCCGCGTCTCACTTCTGACCGTAGCACCGGCGTCTCGCCGGTCGCTCTCCCGATTGATGCCAACATTGCGAAGCCGCTGATGCATGCAGTCGCGAAGCTGATCCGCGCAGTCGCGAAGCGACGTCAGTTCATAGCGCGGGACGTAAGTCCCGGGATACGGGCGCTCTCCTTGACTGCTGAGTCCCGCCAGGGACGGCACTTCATTCGGCGGGACGTGAGTCCCGCAAAATTCCTCACACCGGCGGCGCAGGAATGAACTGATACCCCAGCCCACGCACGGTGACCAGGTGTCGCGGTCGTGCCGGGTCCTTCTCGATGTACCGCCGCAGCCGGACGATGAAGTTGTCGATCGCCCTCGTCTCCGTGTCCTCGTGCAGGTTCCAGACATTCTCCAGCATCGACTTCCGAGACACCGGATTCCCGCTGTTCTGGATCAGGTACCGGAGCAGCTCCGCCTCCATCACCGTCAGCGGGAACGCCTTGCCCCTTGCCTGGATCTGCAGCTTTCCGAAATCGACTGTCACGTCGCTGAACGTGTACACGTCCGTTTCGACGCGCGGTGCTTCTGCGGGGGGACGTAGCCACTGCTTCCGTCGTAGCAACGACCGTACGCGCGCCAGCAGGATGTCCAGGTTGAACGGCTTGGGCAGGTAATCGTCGGCGCCCGCCTCGAAGCCCTTCAGCACATCCTCGGGGCGGCTGCGCGCGGTCAGCATCAGCACCGGTACAAAGTGCTCGGCCTCCCGCAATTCGCGAGCCACGGTGAACCCGTCCTTCCCAGGCAGCATGACGTCGAGTACCACCGCGTCGAACCCTTTCTTCTCTTTCAGCAACTGGTTCAGCGCATCCTCACCGGTCTCGGTCAGCTCCACGGCATAGCCATCCGCCTCGAGATTGAAACGCAGTCCCTGCGCCAGATGCGGTTCGTCTTCCACGACCAGGATCGAACTCATACCCGATATGCCCTCGGCAGCTTGATGGTGAAGGTGCTGCCACGCCCTTCGCCTGCGCTCTCCACGGTCACGTCGCCGCCGTGCCGCTTCGCGATCGACCTCACGATGAACAATCCTAACCCCGTCCCGCGCACGTGACTGTTCGACGGCGTCTGCACCCGGTAGAAGCGCTTGAAGATCCGTCCTAGCTCCGAACGCGGAATGCCGATTCCCTTATCTTGCACGCGCAACAGCACCGTGTCGATATTCGGCGTGAGCAGGTCCACCGTGATGTCCTTCTCGGCGCCCGAATATTTCACCGCATTGTTCAGAATATTTGCCACCGCCGTCCGCAGCTCTTCCTGGTTGCCGATGACGATGACTTCCTCCGCCGGCTCTTGGCCGAAATGGAGCGTGCCCGGCGCAAGGTGGTTTCGAACGCCCGCCAGTTCCACCGAATCGCGCACGATCTCCGCGAGATTGACCTCCTCGCGACGGCTATCGGTATCGGCATGCCGCGCTTCTCCCGCTTTGAGCACCTGTTCGACGGTCCCCAGCAGCCGCTCCGTATCGTCGAGCATGATGCGGTAGAAATTCCGCCGTTCCGCTTCTGCGATGTCCCGGCGCTGGAGCGTCTCCAGATACAGGCGGATCGACGCGATCGGCGTCTTCAACTCGTGCGTGACGGCATTCAGGAAACTGTCCTGTTGCTCGTTCTTGCGGATCTCACGTACCAGGAAGATCGTGTTCAACACGATGCCGGCGATGATGATGGCAAAAAAGATAATGCCAACGATCAGCGCACCGACTTCCCGC
This sequence comes from uncultured Terriglobales bacterium, assembly GCA_964559835.1. Classification (GTDB taxonomy): domain Bacteria; phylum Acidobacteriota; class Terriglobia; order Terriglobales; family Acidobacteriaceae; genus DAISJI01. The sequence continues at coordinate 21,018 of CAZLJE010000016.1, read as the reverse complement.
CAGTTCAGGACGATCCACGTAACGTTCAGCGCAATGGCGACGCCCAGCAGGCACGCGCCAAACGTGATGAAGAACGCGATCGCCTTGGTCCGCCGCGCTACACGCATACGTGCCGTCATTGTAGAGGAAACGTTGGGGGGACCCGGCTGGGGATGTTCCCGAGGCGAAAAATTGGGACAAGAATACGTAGCACCGGCGTCCCGCCGGTCATTTGTAACTAGCACCGGCGTCCCGCCGATCATTCGCAATCATCTGAGTGACAGGAGGCAAACTGCATGCGAGTCAAAAACCAGATGCGACGTTTCGTCCCGTTCTTGGCAGGTTTGTTTCTGTTAGTCCTCCTCTACAAACACGCCAATTCAGGCGACTGGAGATTAGAAGCGACGGTGCAGGCCTCGCCGCAAACCGCCGCACAGGCAAGGCCGATTCCGGCCGCCGGCCCGCTGGCCGATCCCAAGTCCCTGAACCAAACCGGATTACCACTAGAGGCCACACGTGCAGCGGCGCCGGCCGATAATCCGCAGACCCCTCAGAAGATTGCGCTCGGCGAAAAGCTTTTCTTCGACGGGCGCTTGTCAGTCGATGGAACCGTCGCTTGCAGTACATGCCACGATCCGGCGCGGGCCTTCACGGATGGGCTTGCTGTCTCTACAGGGATCAAAGGCCGCGCCGGCCAGCGTAACTCTCCGACGATTCTGAACGCTCTCTACAACAAGGCCCAGTTCTGGGATGGGCGTGCGAAAACTCTCGAGGACCAGGCGGCTCTTCCCATTGTGAATCCGAGCGAGATGGGCCAGCCAAGCCTGGATGCTACTGTGGCGGTGATCGCCGCCGTACCGGAATACGACCGCGCATTTCGCAGTGTCTTCGGCCGACCGGTGAACAAGACCGATCTCCTGCGCGCCATCGCATCGTACGAGCGCACGCAGTTTTCCTTCGATTCCCCATTCGATCACTTCATCGCCGGCGACAACACCGCAATCAGCGAATCCGCCAAACACGGCTGGGAGCTTTTCAACACCAAGGCTCGTTGTAATAAATGCCATGCCTTGTCGGATAAAAAGCGCGATCCCACCTACTTCATGGACCTGGATTTTCACAACATCGGTATTGGCATCATCCGGCACAACGTGGTGGCAGAGGCCTGCCAGGCTGAGCAGCAGATCGATTCCGGCAATGTCATTGACGTCGACCGTGCTGCCATTCAGTCAGGCTTGTCCGTGCTCGGCCGATTCCTTGTCACAAAGAAAGATACCGATATTGCATCGTTCAAAACGCCGGACCTGCGCAACGTGCTCATCACAGCGCCCTACTTTCACGACGGCTCGCAAGCGACGCTGTGGGACGCGATGGATCACTACAACAAGGGAGATGGCATCAAAGACCCGTATCTCGATGAAGACATGCAGCCGCTCGCCCTCAGCGAATCGGAGATCGACGACGTCGTTGCTTTCCTGGCGACGCTGACGAGTTCACAATACAAGGAGCAGGGCATCAAGGAACTGGCGCGGCAGCGCGCACTCTCCCGCACGAACCGCCCCCAGCGCGATACTGCTCGCGCATTCGGACCGAAGCCGGTTCAGCCTAAACCTTCCCGGGATTGTGCAGCCATACAACCCCAAACAAAGCCGAAATGACCTGACTAGAGCTCTGTCTGAACGCAAGCGAAGCGACAGTTCATAGCGGCACGTTAAGTGCCGGGTGTCCGCGCGCTCTGATTTATTTTGTCATCCTAAGGAGGACGTAAGTCCGACGAAGGATCTATGCATCAGCGCTCACACCCAAATTCCGGTTCCACCCCATCGTGAAACCATCGTGTCCTTCGTGTGAAACTTGGGCGCCGCCGGATCCTCAATCCCCTGACGCGCCCACCAAATCGCCGATTTCTGGCGCCGCCTCAGGTTTGTACCTCGGCAACTTGATGTCCCACGCCAGCCCCAGCAGTCGCAACACTTTGATCCCCATCCAGTTCATGTCGAACTCGTACCACGCCAGCCCATGACGCGCCGATTGTGGGTGCGCGTGATGGTTGTTATGCCAGCCCTCGCCCCACGTGATCATCGCCACCCAGAAGCTGTTCGTCGAGTGGTCGCCGGTGTCGAACCGCTGCGAGCCCCACATGTGCGTCGCCGAATTCACGAAATAGGTCGCGTGCAGCCCGACCACCACCGGCAGCATGACTCCGCACAGCGCATACGACCATCCACCGATCGCCAAAACCGCCGCCGTCACCACCACCAGCGGAACCCAATGCCACTCGCTGATCCAGAGATGGAAACGGTCCTTGCGCAGATCGGGGACGTAACGCAACAACTCGGTCGTACGGTTGTGGTTCGCGTCGCCGGTGAGCACCCAGCCGACGTGCGACCAGAATCCGCCATCACGCGGTGAATGCGGGTCGCCCTCTTTGTCCGATGTCTGGTGGTGCAACCGGTGCGTAGCCACCCAGCCGATCGGTCCGCCTTGCAGGGCCAGCACCGCACAGCAGGTCAGAAAGTACTCCACCCATTTCGGACACTTATATCCGCGGTGTGTCAGCAGCCGGTGGTATCCCATCCCGATACCAAGACTTCCCGAGAACCACCACAGGAACACGCCGAGCGCCAGTCCTCGCCAGCTCAGGAAAAAGATCGACGCGATGGCGCCGATGTGGACGATTCCCAGAAAAATTGTGATCGTCCAGTTCAACGGCTGCGAGAACGTACGATCGCGCTTGACCGTGCTCATCTGTCGCTTGTCCTAGTCGCCGGAAACGGCGGGCGCCAACTCTTCTTCTAGCGCCGGCGGTTCAGCGACACTCGGCTTAGGTTCCAGTTTGGGCATCTTGACGTCCCATGCCAGCCCGAGCGCGCGCAGCGTAGCGATCCCCATCCAGTTCATGTCGAACTCGTACCACGCGAATCCGTGCTTCGCCGACTGCGGTTGCGCATGATGGTTGTTGTGCCAGCCCTCGCCGAACGTCAGCATCGCAACCCAGAAGCTGTTCTTGGACGTGTCGCCGGTCAGGAAGCGCTGCCTGCCCCACATGTGCGTAGCCGAGTTCACCAGCCATGTCGCGTGCAGGCCAACCACCGTCCGCAGGAAAATCCCCCACAGAACGTATTGAATACCGCCCACCGCGAGGATCACGATCCCGAGCACGGTGATCGGAACCCAGTGCCAGCGGCTGATGAACACGTGGAACTTGTCTTTGCGGAGATCGGGAACGTACGGATTGAGCGCCGACGCATGATTGTGCAGCGTCCGCCCGGTCATGATCCATCCCATGTGCGACCAGAATCCGCCGTCGCGAGGTGAATGCGGATCGCCATCGACGTCCGTGTTCTGATGATGCACGCGGTGTGTCGCCACCCAGAACATCGGGCCGCCCTCCAGCGCCAGCGTCGCGCAGAACGTCAGGAAGTATTCGATCGGCTTATAGGTCTTGTAACCGCGATGCGTGAGCAGCCGGTGATACCCCATGCCGATTCCCAGGCTGCCACTGACCCACCACAGGAACGCCGCCAGGAACAGCGCCTTCCAACTAAAGAAAAAAAGTGCCGCAATGGCGCCCACGTGAAACGCCGCCATAAAAAACGTGGTGACCGCGCTGATCGGCTCGCGAAAAGTCCTGTCCGTTTTCAGAAAGCTCATTCGTACCATCCTCTTGACTTCATGGTCTCCAACTTAACAACTGCCGGCGATGCCGTTTGTAATACTTGTGTAATACCCCCGCACCGCGGCTGCACGTTCGTGTTCCGCCTTCCGATCGGAACATCGGCGTCTCGCCGGTCACGCACACTCTGGGCTACTTGCCTTCGCGGCCGTCGTGTGAGCGGATTTTCCCGCCCTACCGATTTCGGATTACCGATCACCGATTACCGATTACCGATTTCCGTTCTTGTCACAACCCACCGTGATCTGCGTCACATACATGCTCCCGCCCCGCGCCTATTCTGTCCTCGCGCGCCTAAGCGTGCAGGGTGTTTTGTCTCTTTCAGCTCTATTGCGTTCTTTGATAACTTCACCGGATGCCCCAACCTAGCCGATTTTGCTAGGGTGGGGCTTGGGACGGGCCCTTGGGATATACGCGAGTTTGGCTGGTTTCCTCTGGGACGCTTGGGATAAGGGGGGAGGGGGTCTCGGGGATCCTAAGGTTTACCGAGTAGGAATACTTCTTCCTCATAGAATAGCCAAACGAGTCCTGCAAACCGCTCCATTTATCCTGTCTCTGACAATGGCCACAGACGAACCTCGGCAGCGCCCTTACCGCGCGCTGCGCCACCGGGATTTCAGGTTACTCGCCACTGCGACGCTGATCTCCATCGTCGGCACGCAGATGCAGAACGTCGGCATCGACTGGCACGTCTACGTCCTGACACGCTCGCCGCTCGCGCTCGGCGCAGTCGGCCTCGTCCGCGTCGTCCCCCTCATAGTCTTTTCCATGTGGGGAGGAATCATCGCCGACCGGTACGACCGAAAAATCGTCCAGTTCACGACACAGTCGGCAATGGCAGTCATTGCGCTGTTGCTTGCGGTTGCGACATGGCTCGGACGCGACACGATCTGGCTCGTCTACTTGCTGACCGCGCTCACAGCCGCGGCGAACGCCTTCGACGCGCCCGCTCGCCAGGCGCTCATTCCGCGCCTCGTACCCAAAGCGGACTTGCCTGGCGCGCTGTCGTTGAACCTGACGTTCATGTACGTCGCGTCGATCGTCGGCCCTGGCCTCACCGGACTGGTTCTGGGTTTCACCGGAGCGCGCGCTGCTCACACCACACACGGCTTGGCGCCGATCTATTTCGCCAATGCCGCATCGTTCGTTGCCGTGCTTGTTGCGCTCGCCTCGCTACGTGCATCAGGCAAGCCCGAGCAATCACAGACGCATCGCGAGAGCTGGTCTGCTTCGCTCCACGCAGGCTGGAAATTCCTCTTCAGCACTCGGATCATCCTCTGGACGATGGCCCTCGACTTCTTCGCAACCCTGTTTTCCGGCGCGATTTCGCTGCTGCCCATCGTCGCCGACCAGATCCTCCATGTCGGCGCGACCGGTTATGGCTGGCTGCGCGCCTCTCAAGGTGTCGGCGCGTTGATCGCCTCGCTCGTAACGTCAGTTCATCCGCTTCCGCGTCGTCAGGGGCCATTGTTGTTGTGGTCCGTCGCCGCTTACGGTGCTGCGACGGTCGTTTACGGCATCTCGCATAACTTCGTTCTGACCGTCATCGCTCTCGCCGCCAGCGGCGCCGCCGACCTCGTCTCGACCGTCATTCGCGCTACACTTCGACAGGTCCTTACGCCCGACGAGCTTCGCGGCCGCATCACCGCCTTCAACATGATCTTCTTCATCGGTGGTCCGCAATTGGGCGAGATGGAAGCCGGTTTTGTCGCCTCGCTGTTCCGGCCCGTAGCATTCGGCACCATGGTCTCGATCATGAGCGGAGGCGCTGCGACGGTCTTTATTGTCATGCTCATCGCCGCCTTCGCGCCCGTTGTGCGCTATTACACCCTCACCCTTGCCGAGGCCGAAGAAGTGCCCGCTCAAGTGTCGATCGCATCAAAACCGCGGACCTGAGCGGACTCCGCTTGCGTCCTGCGTTTACACTGTTGCAAGGGGAGGATGGCCGTGCAAACAGGCGTTCTCGCGCAATTCGCCCAAGCGCTTGCGTCCGGAAACATCCGCGTCATCGACTTGACGCAGCCGCTCGACTCGGAAACCCCGACCATCCAACTGCCGCCCGAATTCGGCAAGACTTGGCCCTTCCGCCTTGAAGAGATCTCGCACTACGATTCGCGCGGTCCTGCGTGGTATTGGAACAACTTCAGTTGCGGCGAGCACACCGGAACGCATTTCGACGCCCCGATCCACTGGGTCACGGGCAAGGACTATCCGGCGAACGCGGCTGATTCCATTCCTCCCGACAAGTTCATCGCGCCTGCCAACGTGATCGACGTCTCCCGCGAATCCGCCGCCAACCCCGACTTCCTCCTCACGCGCGAGCACGTGGAAGCCTGGGAGAAGCAGCATGGCCGCATCGAAAAGGGTTCCTGGGTCTTGATGCGCACTGACTGGTCCAAGCGGCCCGCATCGGATTTCCTGAACATTAAAGAGGATGGCGCGCACGTCCCCGGTCCGCATCCGGAGTTGGTGCCATGGCTCGCCAAGGATCGCGACGTGATTGGTTGGGGTTCGGAAGGCGTCGGCACGGACGCAGGCCAGGCGTTCGCGTTCAATCCGCCGTTTCCGTGCCACAGCATCATGCACGGCAATAACAAGTTCGGCTTGGCGAGCCTGACGAACCTCGACCGCCTGCCGCCCAAAGGTGCGCTGCTGATCACGCCGCCGTTGAAGATCGTGAAAGGTTCCGGCAGCCCGTGCCGCGTGCTGGCATTGGTATCCACCTGACGTTATGGCCGAGAGAAGTTTCAAACGCGAGGTCGAAAAGCTCAAGCTCGGAGCCGGCGCCGAGTTTCGCGGCGAAGGGATCCTCGCGGTCACGAAGGCGCTGCTGCAATCGGGTGTTGCTTACGTCGCGGGATACCAGGGCGCGCCCATCTCCCACCTGATGGACGTCCTCAACGACGCTGCTCCAATCCTGGAAGAACTCGGCGTTCATTTTGAAAACAGCGCGTCGGAAGCCACCGCAGCCGCAACGCTCGCCGCTTCGATGAATTACCCGGTTCGTGGCGCGGTGACGTTCAAATCAACGGTCGGTACGAATGTCGCATCCGACGCCCTCGCCAACCTCGCTTCCGGTGGCGTGCAGGGCGGCGCGCTCATCATCGTCGGAGAAGATTACGGCGAAGGTTCCAGCATCATGCAGGAGCGCTCGCACGCCTTCGCCATGAAGTCGCAGATGTGGCTGCTCGATCCGCGCCCGAATCTTCCGTCGATCGTTCGCGCCGTCGAAGACGGGTTCGAGCTTTCGGAAGCGACCAACACACCTGTGATGCTCGAACTCCGCATCCGCGCCTGCCACGTCCACGGACGCTTTATCGCCAAAGATAACGTCCGCCCGAAGTTCACGCTGGCCGACGCGCTCGAGCACCCGAATCGCGACACCAATCGTATCGTCCTTCCCCCTGCCAGTTTCCTGCACGAGCAGGACAAGATCCGCAACCGCTGGCCCGCCGCCCAGCGATTCATACGCGAGCGCCGGCTGAACGAGTTCTTCGCGGATGACGCGCAGGATTTCGGCATCATTCTCCAGGGCGGGATGTACAACACAGTGATCCGCGCGCTCGAATTGCTCGGCTTCTCCGATCCGTTCGGCAACTCACGCATTCCGCTTTACGTCCTGAATGTCACGTATCCGCTCGTTGACGATGAAGTGAAGCGCTTCTGCTCCGGCAAACGCGGCGTCCTCATCGTCGAAGAGGGCCAGCCTGACTTCATCGAGCAGAACCTGCATGCAATCCTGCGCAAAGCTGACGTGGGAACGCGTGTGCACGGCAAAGACGCGCTCCCCATGGCCGGCGAGTACACGGGCGCGGTCGTCACGAAAGGCATTCTGGCTTTTGTCGAGCAATACGCGCCGCAGCTTATCGACCACGGTGATCTCCCGAGCGTCGTTCGCCCACCGGTCCCAAAGCTGCCGGTGCTGAATAACCTGGAGAAGCACGTTCACACGCGCCCACCGTCGTTCTGCACCGGATGTCCAGAGCGTCCGATATTCGCTGCGATGAAGCTGGTGGAGCGGGAACTGGGGCCGCATCATGTGAGCTCTGACATCGGCTGCCATCTTTTTTCCATCCTGCCGCCCTTCAACATCGGCGCCAGCACGATGGGCTATGGACTCGCCTGGGCAAGTTCCGCCGCGCTGGATGTACCCGCCCGCAAGCGCTCCATCAGCATCATGGGCGACGGCGGTTTCTGGCATAACGGCCTCACCAGCGGGGTCGGGAACGCAGTCTTCAACCAGAGCGACAGCGTCCTCGTTGTCGTCGACAACAACTACAGCGCCGCAACCGGCGGCCAGGACCTGCTTTCGTCTTCAGCCGACAATCCCATTCGTACGACGAAGCTTTCGATTGCCGATGCCGTCCGTGGTGTCGGCGTGAAATGGGTCCGCGAGATCACCCGTACCTACAACGTCGCGGCGATGCGCGATGTCTTGCGTGAGGCCCTGACCACGGGCGACAAAGGCCCGAAGGTCATCGTTGCCCAGAGCGAGTGCGCCCTCAACAAAGAGCGCCGCGAGAAACCACAGCGGCAGAAGCGGGCGAAGGAAGGGAAGCGCGTCGTGCGCCAGAAGTTCGGCGTCGATGCCGACACCTGTACCGGCGACCACTCCTGTATCCGCCTCTCAGGCTGCCCGTCCCTCACGATCGTCGACAATCCCGACCCGCTCCGCGTCGATCCGGTTGCGACCGTGATCGACAGTTGCATCGGCTGCGGTGTTTGCGGAGAAGTCGCGCACGCGGCGGTGCTGTGTCCGTCGTTCTACCGCGCCGACATCGTTGCGAATCCCACCGCTTGGGAGAAGTTCACAACGCGCTTGCGCCGCAACCTGATCGGGTTTCTGCAACGCCGCATCGACCGGAGGCTCTCCGCCGCATGAGCGCCGCTGCACACGCGATCACGGTAGCAATCCTCGCCATGGGTGGCGAGGGTGGCGGCGTGCTGGCTGACTGGATCGTCGATGCTGCCGAGCGCTCCGGCTATTACGCGCAGACCACTTCTGTCCCTGGCGTCGCCCAGCGCACTGGCGCCACCATTTATTACGTCGAGATGTTTCCGGAAGACGCTGCCCGCGCCGTCGGTAAAGATCCGGTGCTTGCCCTGATGCCCGTGCCCGGCGAGGTCGACGTCGTGATCGCCTCGGAATTGATGGAGATGGGAAGGGCGATCCAGCGTGGGCTGGTCACTCCCGACCGCACCACCCTCATCGCGTCGACTCACCGCGTCTACTCCATGACGGAAAAAATCGCGCTGGGCGATGGACGAGTCGACACCGATGTCCTGGTCCAATCCGGAGAGGCTGCGGCGAAGCGGTTCATCGCCGCCGATTTCGCCCGCGTTGCCGCCGATCATCACAGTGTCATCAGTGCGGCCCTTTTCGGAGCTCTTGCCGGATCCGGTGCACTTCCGTTTGGCCGCCATGAATACGAGCAAGCGATCCAAGCCGGCGGCATCGGCGTCGAATCCAGTCTCGCCGCCTTCGATGCCGGGTTCAAGGGGACGGCGCCGATCTTCGAAGAACCCCCAAAAAGCGCTCCAGCGATTCCCGCGCCGTTGCGGCAGCGCATCGACCGCGACTTTCCTGCTTCGGTGTCTGACATCCTCGTTGCCGGCGCCTCCCGTGCCTTCGATTACCAGGACGAACGGTACGCATCCGAATACCTCGACCGCCTCCAATCTATTCGTGATCTCGACTTCGGCGGCTTCGAACTCCTAAGCGAGACGGCCCGCTATCTCGCGCTCTGGATGACGTACGAGGACGCCATCCGCGTCGCCGACCTCAAGATCCGCCGTGCCCGTTTCGAGCGCGTGCACGCCGACGCCCGCGCCGACGGCTCAAACGTCCTCCGCATTCACGAGTACCTTCACCCCAGTGTGCAGGAGATCGCCGACATCCTGCCGCGCCGCATCGGCGAACGGCTGCTGATGTCGCGCGGGGCCGCCCGGCTCATCAATGGCTACGTCGGGAATGGCAAGATCATCGAAACCACTTCGATGAGCGGTTTCCTCATGCTCTACGTCCTTGCCGGACAGAGGAAGCGTCGCCGCAAGTCGCTGCGGTTCCAGCGCGAGCACGCGAAGATGAACGAGTGGCTTTCCCTGGTCGCCTCGACTACGAAACAGGACTATGCTCTCGCCGTTGAAGTCGCGCAGCTTCCACGCCTCATCAAGGGCTACGGCGACACACACCAGCGCGGCATGAAAAACTACGACGTCTTGATCGCCACACTGCCCACCCTTCGCGGACGCCTCGATGCCGCGGCCATCCTTAAGCGCCTCCGCGAAGCCGCCCTTGCCGACGACAGCGGCAAACAACTCGCAGACGCCCTCCAGGCGGTGGCCGCATGAAGATCGCCTGCCTCGGTGGCGGACCCGGCGGCCTCTACTTCGCCCTGCTCGCGAAAGAAGCCAACCCGGCTTGGGACATCACGGTTTTCGAGCGCAACCGTCCCGATAGCACCTTTGGCTGGGGCGTGGTCTTTTCTGACAAGACGATGGACGGCTTCCGCGCGGCGGACGAAGAGACTTACTTCGGTATCACGCAGGCCCTGCGTCACTGGGACGACATCGACGTCTTCTTCAAGGGCCGCAAGCTCACTTCCGGCGGTCACGGTTTCAGCGGTATCGCCCGCATGAAGCTGCTTCAGATCCTTCAGCGCCGTGCTGCGTCTTTGGACGTAAAACTCGTGTTCGAAACCGAAATCACCGACCCGGAGCGCTACTCTGCCGAGTACGACCTAGTCGTTGCTGCCGACGGCGTATTTTCAATTACTCGTACGAGATACGAGGATGTCTTAAAGCCAAACATTCAGGTCCGCAAGAACCGCTTTATCTGGCTCGGGACGAAAAAAAAGCTCGACGCCTTTACCTTCGATTTCCGTCAGACCGAGTGGGGCTGGTTCACCCTGCACGCCTATCGCTTCGATCACGACTGGTCCACATTCATCGTCGAGACCCCCGAGAAGAACTGGCTCGCTGCCGGCATCGACCGCATGGAGAAAGAGGAGTCCATCGCGTTTTGCGAGCAGCTCTTCGCCGAGCGCCTCGACGGCAATCCGCTCATCTCCAACGCCGCCCATCTCCGCGGCTCGGCCATGTGGCTCAAGTTCCAGCGCGTGCTGTGCGAGAAGTGGTTCCACAAGAACCTCGTCTTGATCGGCGATGCCGCTCACACGGCACACTTCAGCATCGGCTCCGGCACCAAGCTGGCGATGGAAGACGCGATGGCCCTCTCGCGCATCCTGACCGAATCGAACGGCTGCATCGAGCAAGCGCTCCCGCGTTACCAGGACGAGCGCGAGATTGAAGCCCTCAAGCTGCAAAGCGCCGCGCGCAATCGCATGGAGTGGTTCGAGGACGTCGAGCGCTATGTTCACCTCGAGCCCGAGCAGTTCACGTATTCACTGCTTACCGGCAGCCAGCGCATCGGGCACGAGAACCTGAAGATTCGCGATTCCTCATACGTAAACAATGTCGAGTCCTGGTTCGCGAAACGCACCGGGCTGCGCCAGTCTATTCCGCCTATGTTCACGCCGTTCCGCGTCCGCGGGGTCACGCTGCGAAACCGCGTCATCGTTTCGCCCATGGCCGTGTACATGGCTGAGAACGGCGTCCCGAACGATTTTCATCTCGTCCACCTTGGCTCGCGCGCGATGGGAGGCGCCGCGCTGATCGGAACAGAGATGACGTGCGTTTCGCCCGAGGCGCGCATCACGCCAATGTGCTGCGGGTTATGGAACGAAGAGCAGATGCGCGCCTACAGGCGCATTGTCGATTACGTTCACGCTCACACCGAGACCAAGATCGCGCTCCAACTCGGGCACTCGGGACGCAAAGGCTCCACGCGCGCCGGTTGGGACAAGATCGATTACCCGCTCGCGGAAGGGAACTGGCCGCTGCTTTCCGCGTCACCGCTCCCGTACATCGAGGGCCTGTCGCAGGTCCCGCGCGAAGCGACTCGCGAAGACATGGAAGAGATCAAGGCCGACTTCGTGCGCTCCGTCGAATTCGGCGCTGAGGCCGGATTTGATTGGCTCGAATTCCACTGCGCGCACGGGTACCTGATGTCGAGCTTCATCTCGCCGCTGACGAATCACCGTACCGACGAATACGGCGGGTCGCTCGAAAATCGCTGCCGCTTTCCGCTGGAGGTATTTCGCGCCATGCGCGCGGCGTGGCCTGACGACAAGCCGATCAGCGTCCGCATCTCCGCCAACGATTGGGTACCCGGCGGCCTGACTCCCGAAGATGCCGCGCAAGTGGCGTGCCTGTTCAAGGAAGCCGGCGCCGACGTCATCGACTGCTCTTCCGGCCAGGTCAGCAAGGCCGAGCATCCTGTCTACGGCCGCATGTACCAGGTTCCGTTCTCGGACCGCATCCGCAACGAAGTCGGCATTCCAACCATCGCTGTTGGTAACATCTTCGAAGGCGATCACGTGAACACCATCATTGCCGCCGGACGCGCCGACCTCTGCGCCGTCGCACGCCCGCATCTCGCGGACCCGGCGTGGACGTTGCACGAGGCGGCAAAGCAGGGCTTTACCGATATCTGGTGGCCCAAGCAGTACCTCCATGGAAAGGAGCAGCTCGAGCGCAATATCGCCCGCGCTGCCCAACTGAGGCTGCAAGTTTGACGACGACCTCCGACAGCAATTCCCAACAACTCGCAGGCAAGCATGCCATCGTCACCGGGGGCAGCCGAGGCATCGGACTGGCCATCACACAGGCGCTCGTGAATCACGGCGCACGCGTCACTATTACTGGGCGAAATCGATCGACGTTAGAGCACGCGACCAAGCCGCTGGCCGGCCACGCTGGTTGGGTCATCGCCGACGTCGCCAAGCGCGACTCGGTGGCAACCTCCTTCCGCGAGGCTGCAGATCGATTCGGCCCCATTCACATCCTGGTGAACAACGCGGGACAAGCCGCCTCCGCGCCGTTCCTGAAGACGGACGAAAAACTGTGGCGGCAACTGATGTCGGTCAACATCGATGGCGCGTTCCACTGCTCTCAGACCGCACTGCCCGACATGCTTGCCGCCGGATGGGGACGCATCGTGAACGTGGCCAGCATTGCCGGACTGGTCGGCCAGGCATACATCACTGCGTACTGCGCTTCCAAGCACGCGCTGATCGGTCTCACCCGCGCACTCGCAGTGGAAGTCGCCGCGAAGGGGATCACCGTGAACGCTGCTTGTCCCGGCTACACCGATACCGACATGGTGGAGCAATCCGTGGCAAACATCGTTGAAAAGACGGGTCGCACGCCCGACCAGGCGCTGAACGAACTCATCGGTCGCAATCCGCTCAAACGTCTCATCAAGCCGGAAGAAGTGGCGAACGCGGTCGCATGGTTGTGCCTGCCCGGCTCGGAAGCCATCAACGGCCAGGCGATCGTGATCTCAGGCGGAGAAGTCTGACCCGGCCCCGGAATACGGAATAGGAGAATCGGAATACGATCCATGCCTCGGCTCTCTAACTACGAAGCGCACAATTTCCGCTACGACTATTCCGACAAAGTCGCCACCGTCACGCTTAACCGGCCTGAGCGCAAGAACCCGCTGACCTTCGAGTCGTATGCCGAGCTGCGCGATCTGTTTCGCTCGCTGTCGACCGCTGACGATGTGAAAGCTGTCATTCTTACCGGGGCGGGCGAGAACTTCTGCTCGGGCGGGGACGTCCACGAGATCATCGGCCCGCTAACGAAGATGGACAACGCCGGCCTCCTCGCCTTTACGCAGATGACCGGCGACTTGGTCAAAGCGATGCGCGCGTGCCCGCAGCCGATTATCGCCGCGGTCGATGGTGTGGCCGCCGGCGCCGGAGCCATCCTCGCCATGGCTTCGGATATTCGCTTTGGGACGCGTCGCAGCAAAGTCGCGTTCCTCTTTGCCCGCGTCGGTCTTGCCGGATGCGACATGGGAGCGTGCGCGATCCTTCCGCGCCTCATCGGCTACGGACGTGCCGCCGAGCTCCTCTACACAGGTCGCGTGATGGACGCCACCGAGGCCGAGCGCTGGGGCTTCTTCAATCGCGTGTGCGCGCCTGAATCCCTGTTCAACGAAGCGAGGTCTTTCGCGGCCGAGCTCGCCAACGGTCCCACCGCCGCTCACGAAATGACAAAGAAGATGCTGCACGTCGAATGGGACATGCCTCTCAACGATGCCATCGACGCCGAAGCGCGCGCCCAGGCGCAGCTCATGACCACCAAAGATTTCCATCGCGCCTACGAAGCTTTCGTCGCCAAGCAGAAGCCAAAGTTCGAAGGAAACTGACTCGTCAAATTACTTTGCCGATTAGCATCGCCCCTGCATGGTTTATTCTTCATTCTTAATTCTTCATTCTTAATTTCCATGCGACGCTTCGCCCATCTCGACTGGCCCTTTCTCGAGCCGCGCCACAAATCACTCGCGCTCGAGCTCGACGCATGGGCTCGCGATCGCGTCAGCGCGGAGCATGGCGACGTAAACGATTTCTGTCGCGCCATCGTTCGCGACTTCGGCTCCGACGGTTGGCTGAAGTATGTCGTCGGCGGAACGGAGTACGGCGGGGCATTGGAAGCCATCGACGCTCGTTCACTTTGTGTTATGCGGGAAACGCTCGCCTATTACTCCGGCCTCGCGGAGTTCGCCTGCGCCATGCAAGGCCTCGGTTCGGGCGCGATCACGTTGTTCGGAACTCCCGAGCAGAAGCAAAACTACCTGCCTCGGGTCGTGAAGGGTGAATCCATCGCCGCCTTCGCGCTCTCCGAACCGAACGCCGGTTCCGACGCCGGCGCCGTCGCGTGCCAAGCGTGGCTCGACGGCGACACTTACGTCCTGAACGGCGACAAATCTTGGATCTCCAACGCTGGGATCGCCGCTTTCTATGTCGTATTCGCGCGGACCGGCGAAGGGGATGGCGCTCGCGGCATCAGCGCCTTTATCGTCGACGCGGACACTGACGGCCTTGAGATCGGCGAACCAACGGCGCTCGTCGCCGACCATCCCATTGCCTCGCTTCGTTTCAAGAACTGCCGTATCCCGGCGTCGCAGCGCATCGGCGAATCCGGCAAAGGATTCAAGATCGCGATGTCTGTCCTCGACATCTTCCGACCATCTGTCGCAGCGGCAGCGCTCGGTTTCGCTCGCCGCGCGCTCGGCGAGGCTCTCGCCCACGCGACCTCCCGCAAGATGTTCGGCCAGACGCTGGCCGACTTCCAACTCACCCAGGCTAAGCTTGCCGATATGGCTACCGCGATCGACTCCGCCGCGTTGCTGACCTATCGCGCCGCATGGCTGCATGACCGACGCGAGCGCGCCACGGTCGAAGCCGCAATGGCAAAGATGGCCGCCACGGAATCCGCGCAGCGCGTGATCGACGTGGCCGTCCAGATGTTTGGCGGCCTCGGTGTGGTCGCGGGGAACACGGTCGAACGCCTCTATCGCGAGATCCGCCCGCTCCGCATTTATGAAGGCGCAACGGAAGTTCAACAAATGATCATCGGCCGTGGCATCATCACGCAGTTCCAGGAAGAGCCAGGTGACTGAGCCGCGCGGTTTTCAATCGCAGATCCTCGTTCGCTTCGCCGACTGCGATCCCGCGCAGATGGTCTTCTACCCGCGATACCTCGTGATGTTCAACGAACTTGTCGAGGACTGGTTCCGCGAAGGCCTGAAGCTGCCGTTTTCGTACTACCACTTCGAGCAGCAGCATGGACTACCGACGGTCCACCTCGAAGTGGATTTCATCGCGCCGAGCCGTCTCGGTGAAGTCCTCACAGCAATCCTGATGGTCAACAAAGTAGGGAAGAGTTCCATCGGCCTCGACATCGTTCTCCGCGGTCCAGACGGTTCCGACCGCGTGCGTGGCAAGGTCGTTTTAGTTGTAACCGACCTGCGCAGCAGCCGCGCCATTCCGATCCCGCAAGACCTGCGTGCGAGGATCCTTCCATACCAGGTGAGCCGATGAAAATTCTCCACCCACTCAACTGGCCTCGTCCGAAGGGCTACTCGAACGGCGTCTCCGCTCGCGGAGAAATGATCTTCGTCAGCGGCATGGTCGGGTGGAATGGACAAGGCAAGCTGGTTGGACCGGATTTCGTCTCGCAAGCGCGCCAGGCACTAAACAACGTGGTGACGGTTCTTCGCGAAGCCGGAGCAAAGCCCGAGCACATCGTCCGCATGAACTGGTACGTCGTGGACAAGGCGGAGTATGTCGCAGCGCAGAAGGAACTCGGCCAGGTATACCGCGAGATTATCGGTCCGCATTATCCAGCGATGACCGCCGTGCAGGTCGCCGGTCTGGTCGAAGACGGCGCGCGCATAGAGATCGAAGTGACAGCTGTCATTCCGGACTAGCAGTCGTCAATGATGAATAACCCACAACCGGCAACCAAAAAACGACAACCGTTTTACTTCAGTAAATCCTCGAACGCCGAACTGTATGTCCGACTCGCCCTCAGTTCGGTCCCGTCGGTCAAGCGTACCCGGAACTCGTGGTTGGGGAGCGTCTCCATCTCCTGGATACGGTCGGCGGCGACGATGGTCGAACGATGGATGCGCAGGAACCGTGCCGGATCGAGCCGCTTTTCCAGGTTGTGCAGCGTTTCGCGGACGAGGTGAGTCTTGCGCCCGACGTGCAGGCTGGCGTAATCCCCTGCCGCCTCGATCCAGTCGATCTCGTCGGCGTGAACGAAAACCAGGCGCCGTCCCGTCTTGACGGCGAAACGCTCTGTGAATTGTCCTTCCTGTTGCCGGTCGAGCAGCGATCGCAATCGCGACTCAAGCGACTGCGCATTCTCGAGCGACAGTTGCTTGATGGCCCGCTTCACCGCCGCCGCAAAGCGCTCGTCGTCGATCGGCTTCAGCAGGTAGTCGAGCGCGTGTACCTCGAACGCTTTCAGCGCGTACGAATCGTAGGCCGTCAGAAAGATCACTGTCGAAAGGCGTTCGCCCGCCACTTCCTTCAGCACGTCGAATCCGGTCATCCCCGGCATTTGCACGTCGAGGAAGACGATCTCCGGCGCCAGTTCGCGGATCGCCTTTACCGCCGCCGGTCCGTCCGCGCATTCGGCGACGATCTTCAGCTCCGGGAATGCAGCCAGTCGCGCCCGCACTCCTCGGCGCGCCAGCGGTTCATCATCGACGATCGCGACCGTAGTCATCCCTGCGCTCCCACGGCCGAACTCTTCGGTTCTGCCGGAATGTCGATCAGGATCTCCCACCCTCCCAGGTTGGACGGCTGAACGTGGAACAGGTAATCGTCTCCATACGTCTGACGTAGCCGTTCTTCGGTATTTGCCAGACCGATCCCGGAGTGCCATTTTTCGTAGCCGCGCGGCGACGAAGTGCCGTTGCCGCTGTCTGCCATCGCGAGCCGCACGCGGTCGTTTTCGCGGTTCACCAGTACCCGCAACGTCCCGCCTGTCTGCCGGGGCGCGATGCAATGGCGGATCGCATTCTCCGCCAGCGGTTGCAGCAACATCCTCGGCACCGGTACATCGAGCGCTGCTGGCGCGACGTCGATCTGGATGGTCAGCCGCTCTCCCAACCTCGTTTTTTCGATCGCCAGGTACTGCTCGGTGAGGTGGATCTCCTGCTCGAGCGTCGTCTCGTCGTCATCTTCGTCCAGCGTGGCGCGAAAGAAATCGGCCAGCCGGGAAATCATGGTGGTTGCGCTCTGCGAATTGCCTTCTACGACCAGGGTTGAAATAGCGTTCAGCGTGTTGAACAGGAAGTGCGGCTGCACTTGGTACCGGAGGGCGCGGAGTTGCGCATCGCGCGCCGACGCTTCCATCGCCAGCATCCGCCGCCTCTCAGCCTCCATCTGTTCGTAGTGTTTGATGCCGATATACAGCGCCGCCCACGCGATCAGTACCATGGCCGCGTTGACGCCCCCGCCCAACGCTCCCAGCCACAGTGACCACTTGCCTGGCTCGGGCGCAACCTTCGATTCGACCCAGATCGCCGCCACCGATGTGATGTATCCCGCGACAGCGCAGAACGGCAGCACCGTTGCTGCAATCCTGGGGACGCTCGCATTGTTCTTCAGCAGATTGCGGCAGATGACGTGCAGCAGCAGGCTGGCGACGAAAGCAAACGCCGTGAACACACCACGGAATGCCAGAACCGCGCGCCAGTTCATGTACGGCAGCACTGCGAGCAGGATGGCGACGCCGTAGAGTCCCCACCCTCCGATCTGCAGTGCCCAGAAGAGGCGCGCGCGCGAACGCATCCCGAGATTATAGGAGGAATCGCCAGCGCGCAGCCCCATGGTGTCTGGATTTCGCCGCTCTCCGCGCACGGCTCATCGCAATTAACGGTTCGCGCTGTCGCATGTGGCTTGTTCCTCGTTCCGCACCGTCCAATAATCCGCCTGACCCAGCGGGATTGCGCTCGATGCTGGAGGGCGACAGCCGCGGCCGCTGCGGATTTCACATGACCGAGGAGCTACTTATGTCCAAACGTTCGATCGCCGCAATCACGCTTTGCTTCGTTGCCTGTTCACTGCTCGCGTTCCCACAGGCGCCACTTCAAAAGGGACAGAAGCTCACGGTCGCATCCTCGATCGTGGAGCGCGGATATCGCGGAATTCAGCGGAACTTGACCGAAGCCGCGGAGAAGATGCCGGAGGCCGATTACTCGTTCCGGCCGACACCGCAGATGCGCCCCTTCAGCCAGCTCGTCTCACACGTCGCGCTTTCGCAATACGAAACTTGTTCCCAATTGACTGGGCAGCCTGACATCCACAAGGACGACAAAGAAGAGAACGTCAAGACCAAGGCTGATGCCCTGGCGTTGCTGAAGGCATCGACCGCGTTATGCGATCAGGCGTTCGCCGGACTCACCGACGAAAACATGCACGAGCTCGTGAAGGCCGGCGACTATGAAGTTTCACGCGGCCTCTTCGTTACCGGTACGAATTCTCACGGAAACGAGATGTACGGCACGATGGCTGTCTATCTTCGCCTGAAAGGCATTGTGCCGCCGAGCACCGAGCGCGCGGAAGCCCAAAAGAAAGCCGCCGCGGAGAAAGAAGCCGAAAAGAAATCCGGGAGGTGAGTAGCCGTCCTTCGGAAGGGCACGGCTTTAGCCGCTCGCGGTGATGTTTCAGGTGTCAGGTGTCAGGTGCAGCCCCTGACACCCGATGCCTGATACCCGACACTTGTATCCTGAACCGCGCCATTTTCATCCGCCATGTTCTTTTTCGGCCCGCGCCTCTGTTTCGTCCAGCATCTTCTCGATGCGCCGCTCCCGTGCTTCCTGACCGCGGTAATGGAAGATCGAAAGCAGCGTGTGCCGTTTCTGCGTGGGCGACATGCTTCGCCATCCGTCGTACGCTCGGGGCCGCCGGGCGAAAGCAGCTCGCAACGCGGGCGGCAGGTCGGCTTCCGCGTCCATGGCCATGTACATCGTTTCCGCGCACTGCTCCGCCCGCCGCTTTCTCGCTCCTCCCGATTTCAGTTTCGATACTTCCGACGCGAAGTACTTGCGGATCGAGTAACTCAACTCATCGAACCACTTCCGCAACGCTTTCGACTGCTTCAGTTCGCGTTGCAGTTCCGGAGGCAGTTCCGCTGTCCTTTCTTCGCCGTCGTTCTCCATTCGAACCGTCACCGTATCGCCGGGGCGAACGCGCGCGCCCTTCTGGATGGCTTTGTTGACCAGCAGGAAGTGCGTGCCGTCGCGGCGCGGGAACAGGGAAGTGCGAAACTCGAATCCGTTGATCTCGGCGCGCACGCGCACACGCCTCGATCCCCAGGTCTTCTTCACATCGAGCGGTATCGGGGCGATGACCCACTTGAGCCGTCCCACCGGCCCCTCGATGTGGATCTTGAATGTCTTGGATATGACCTTCGCCATCGACCGAGAGATTACCGCAAAGTCGGAAACTGGCAACTGATAACTGGCAACTATTACGTTAGCTGCGCCACCAGCAGCGTCGCATCATCATCGAACGGGATTCCGTCGGACCAGACCCGAAGCACGCGCAAGGCTCCGTTGAGCATGCTGTCGGCGTTGCGCGGTTGGCTCCGGACGGCGCTCAGGATGTTGTGGTCGCCGAATTCCAGTCCGGCCGGGTTGCGTGCCTCGAGAACGCCATCCGTGTACGCGACCAGCGCGTCGTCTTCCAACGCAGAGAGGACATCGCACTCGAACTTCTTCATTCTGACTTCCTCCTTCTGACTTGGTAGTATTCCGGGCCATGATCGCCCGCATGCTGACAGTTCTTCTCCTTGCTTGCGGCTGTTTCGCGCAATCCGCTCCTTCCGCGCAACCTGTGCTCGACGCCGACCGCGCCTTCAACAAAGCCACGCAGGAGCAGCGACTGGAGGGCTGGATGTCGTTCATGGCCGACAACGTCGTGTTGTTCAACCTGGACGCGCCGGTAGTCGGCAGGGACGCGGTGCGGAAGTTCTATGAGCCGAACTTTGCCAATCCCGACTTCGGACTGACGTGGGAGCCGAAGACCGCCGAGATGCAACCGTCCGGCAAAGTCGGATACACCAGCGGGCGCTACACGCTGAAATTGAAGTCGGCGAAAGGTGACCACGGTAGAGCGGCACGGCAGCTACCTGACCGTCTGGGGCAAGCAGAAGGACGGAAGCTGGAAGGTCATTGCTGACGGCGGCTCGCCGGATCCCGCTACGGTCCCTGCGCAGCCGAAGTAGCGGTTGTCCCATTTCTGAGATTGTCCCGGAAAGGAATAAGAAACTGTAGGTTTGTAACTTCCGGCGTCGTGCCCTCATCAATCCTGCGCATAATGCCGATACTGGATAGGGAGGAGGCGCGATGTTGACCTCAGTGATCCTTTTTCTTGCCATCGGTGGAACCTTCCAACGGGCAACCGTCGTCCAGATGGATCTGACCGACTGTGCCACGCCGCAACATTCGGTCATTGCCGCGCTCGCTGGAGAACCAACCAATGCGCAGCACGATGTCTGCGCCGAATATGTTCTCGAGTCGCCAACGGTCGTCTTCCGGGTGCAGGCGAAGAAGTCGGAGACGCTGATGGTGCCGGGCGAGGTCGTCAGTTATCGTGCCGGCAAGGGCAAACTCCTTCTCCGCCGCGACGACAACCAGGGGGAGTTGGAGAGCACGGTTCTTTGCATGAGGTCCACCAGCGCTCCCGGCGACGCCTGCGGATTGAAGAGGGACGATTTTCCACAGACCAAAACAGCGATGCGCACGCGGATTCCCTGAGCGCAAATCCGGCGGTACTGATAAAATTGTTAAAATCCACCGCCGGGGAAATTGATGCAGGCTATTCTGGCCCTCGAAGACGGGAGAATCTTCAAGGGCAAAGGTTTTGGTGCAAAGGGCGAGTGCTACGGCGAAGTCGTTTTTAATACTTCCATCACTGGCTACCAGGAAATCTTCA
>CAZLJE010000015.1:112046-126153 GCA_964559835.1 uncultured Terriglobales bacterium | reverse complement strand
TCGGCGAAATGCGCGACCTGGAGACGATCGAGTCGGCGCTGCGTATCGCCGAAACAGGTCACTTGACCTTCGGTACCTTGCACACCAACTCGGCGGCGAGCACTATCAACCGCGTCATCGACGTGTTCCCGTCGCACCAGCAGTCGCAGATCCGGGCGCAGCTTTCGCTGGTGCTGGAAGGGATCATGTGCCAATCGCTGGTGCCGAAGATTGGGGGACAGGGCCGCGCCTGCGCCATGGAGATCCTGATCCCGAATCCGGCGGTGCGTAACCTGATCCGCGAGGACAAGATCCACCAGATCTATTCGGCGATGCAGTCGGGCCAGGACAAGTACGGGATGCAGACGTTCAACCAGTCGCTGGCGACGCTGGTATTGAGCAAGCAGATCACGCAGGAAACGGCGATCAACCGGTCGTCGATGCCGGAAGAATTGATCGAGATGATCAATCGTGGCCAGGGATTGAATAAGCCGGCCACGGCGGTTGCGGGAAAGAAGTAAGTTTCAGTTTCAGTTTGTGTTTATCGAAGAGCAGTACGAGGGCCGGGGAAGTGAGAATCCGGCCAGCGAGGTCACCCAATGCCAGTATTCACATTTTCGGGTACGAATGCCGCGGGCGAAAAAGTCGGCGGTGAGCGCGCGGCGGAAAACAAACAGGTGCTGAAGGCGCAGTTGGCCAAAGAGCGCATCACGGCCAACTCGATCAAGGAGAAGGGCAAGGAGTTCGCCCTGCCCACCTTCGGCTCGGGCAAGGTCGCCACCAAGGATATTGCCATTTTCTTCCGCCAATTCTCCGTCATGATCGACGCCGGTTTACCGCTGGTGCAATGCCTGGAGATCCTGGGGGCGAACCAGGAGAACCCGGCGTTCCAGAAATGCCTGACCGGCGTCCGGACGACGGTGGAAGGCGGCGCGACATTGTCGAACGCAATGCGCCAATACCCGAAGATCTTCGATGACCTCACGGTGAACATGATCGAGGCGGGCGAGACGGGCGGTATTCTCGACACCATCCTGGTGCGCATTTCGACGTACGTGGAAAAAGCCGTGAAGTTGAAATCGGCGGTGAAGTCGGCGCTGATCTACCCGGTATCGGTCATCAGCATCGCGGTGTTGATCGTGGGCGCGCTGCTGAAGTTCGTGGTGCCGATCTTCTCGAACCTGTTCGTGGGACTGGGTGTGGCGTTGCCGGCGCCGACGCGGTTCGTCATGGGCCTGAGCGACTTTGTAAGCAAGTTCTGGTGGTTGTTATTCCTCGGCATCGGCATCCTGGTGTTTGCCACGAAGCTGATCCGCAAGGACCCGCGCGGGAGACTGGCGTGGGACAAGATGATGCTCCATCTGCCGGTGTTCGGCATGGTGCTGCGCAAGATCGCGGTGGCACGCTTCACGCGCACGCTGGGAACGCTGATCACGTCGGGCGTGCCGATCCTGGAAGGATTGTCGATCACGGCGCGTACATCGGGCAACGCGGTGCTGGAACAGGCGCTCATGAAGGTGCGCAGGGCGATCGAAGAGGGCCGCACGATCGTGGATCCGCTGAAGGAATCGGGCGTGTTTCCGAACATGGTGACGCAGATGATCGGCGTCGGCGAAGCCACGGGCGCGATGGACGCGATGCTGCAGAAAATCGCCGACTTCTACGAGGACGAAGTCGATGCGGCGACGAAAGACATGCTGACGCTGCTGGAACCGGTGATGATCGCGTTCCTAGGCGTGGCCGTCGGCGGAATCGTGATCTCGCTGTATATGCCGCTGTTCTCGATGATCGGCAAACTAGCGGGGTAACCGTCGTGAGAGGCGCGGCCTCGGCTGCGCCTCCCAACTTCCTTCCTCGGTAATCAGTACTCAGTGGTCAGTGCTCAGGAGGTGAGCCCAGGCATTCAAGATAGACCTCCTGATCACTGAACCACCGATAACCGATCACCATCTCGATCTATCAGGCTTGTGCAACAGGTGACGATGCAGTGACGAAAGCGGATTTGCAGCAACGGGATTGGCTGATCTGGCTGGCCAAGGTCCGCATTATCGTCATAACCTTCATCTTCGGCCTCGAGTTTGCGATCTCGACGCTGACCCCGACGAACCTGCCCAAGACGCTGTTCGTGGTCGCCATCCTGCTGGCGTACACGATCTCGGTGTTCTACATCCTGCTGCTTTCGCTGTGGGGTGATATCCGGTTCCAGGCGCGGCTGCAGGTGCTGACCGACCTGATCATGGCTGCCGCCATCGTGTACGTGACCGGCGGCATCGACAGTTCGTTCACCTTCCTTTATCCGCTGATCATCATCGTGGCCAGCATCCTGCTGATGCGCGGGTGGGCGTACCTGACGGCGGCGCTGGCATTCATCGCGTGCGGAACGGTACTGGAGTTGTCGTATTTCGAGGTGATCCGGTCGTACTCGATGACGCGTCCGGACCTGCGCAGCTTGCAGGCGAGCATCCTGATCAACCTGTTCGCCTACGCGGCGATCGCGTATCTGGCGACGCAACTCAGCACCAAGCTGCGGCAGGCGGACGTGCAGCTGGAAGCGCAGAGCGGAGAGCTCGAGAACCTCCAGGCCCTGCACGAGAACATCGTGAACTCGATCAACGGCGGCTTGATCACGACTTCGATGGATGGACGGATCAGCCTGGTGAACGCGGCCGGGCAGAGGCTGCTGGAGCGGCTCGAGGGTGAGATCGTAGGCAGGTCGGTCGCCAGTTTCTTTGCCGAGCCGTTGCCGCAACTGGGGCAGTCGGTGGTGCGGTTTGAAGTCACGTCGATGACGCCGATGGGCACACACAAGACCTTCGGCATGACGCGGTCGGTGCTGGAAGTGCCCGAGCGTGGCGCCGTCGGCTATGTTTACACGTTCGATGACCTGACGGAGATCCGGCGGCTGGAGCGGGAAGTCCGCATGCGCGAGCGCATGGCCGCGCTGGGACGAATGGCGGCCGGCATCGCGCACGAGATCAGGAATCCGTTGGCCTCGATCGCGGGATCGGTGAAAGTGCTGGCCGACGTGTCGGTGCTCAGCCAGGACCAGAAGACGCTGGTGGACATCGTGAACCGCGAATCGGAGCGGCTGAACAGCATCATCTCCGACTTCCTTACGTATTCGCGGGAGAAGCAGTACAACATGGCGGCGACGGACCTGGTGCCGCTGCTCGAGGACACGCTGACATTGCTGGAGAACCGCGCCGACATCAAGGCGAGCCGCAAGCTGGAGATCGTCAAGAATTTTGCCATCGATCGCGCCGTGGCAGTGGCGGATGGCGACCGGCTGAAACAGGTGTTCTGGAATATCTGCGACAACGCGGTTCGGGCGATGTCGGACGGCGGAACGTTGAAGGTGTCGCTCCATGGAGACGATGCCAACTGGCTGATCAGATTCGCGGACACCGGGCGCGGGCTGGCGCCGAACCAGGTGGAAAAGATCTTCGAGCCGTTCCAGTCGGAGTTTGTCGGCGGAACGGGGCTGGGGCTGGCGATCGTGTACCAGATCGTGCAGGCGCACGAGGGGAAGATCGGCGTGAAATCGAGAAAGGGCGTGGGAACGGAATTCACCGTGCAATTGCGGCGGGCGGCGATGGAAGCGAGGGCGGTGCAGGCGGGCGTGGGAGCACAAGGAAGGGGGGCGCGTGGGTAACGTACTGGTCGTCGACGACGAGCGCTCCATCTGCCAGATGCTGGAGATCGCGCTGGCCAAGGACGGTCACAAGGTGGAAACCGTCTCCAGCGGCGAAGCAGCGAAGAAGAAGCTGGATTCGGCGCTGTTCGACGTCGTGGTGACCGACATCAAGATGCCGCATACGAACGGCATCGAAGTGCTGCGCTACGCCCATAACGTCTCGCCGGAATCGGCGGTGGTGCTGATCACGGCGGTGGATGACCTCGACTCGGCGGTGCAGGCGGTCAAGGCCGGTGGGGCATTCGATTATCTGCGCAAGGGCCCGGCGCTGATCGAAGACGTGAAGTTTGCGATCGCGCAGGCGATCGAGAAGGTATCGCTGCGGCGACAGAACTTCGCCTTTCGGCGCGACGCGGCGACGCGGAACTCGCTGGACAATATCGTGGGCGTCAGCGGCGCGATGGAGCGGCTGAAGCATACCGTCCGCACGGTCGCTGGGACGCAGAGCACGGTGCTCGTGGAAGGCGAGAGCGGCACCGGCAAAGAACTGGTGGCGCGCGCCGTCCACTCGTGTTCGCCACGGGCGTCCGAGCCATTCGTCAGCGTGAACTGCGGCGCGTTTCCCGAGACGCTGCTGGAGAGCGAACTGTTCGGGTACGTCAAGGGAGCATTCACCGGCGCGAACCAGAACAAGTCGGGGCTGTTCGAGTTCGCAAACCAGGGGACGATCTTCCTCGACGAGATCAGCGAGATGAGCGTCTCGATGCAGGTGAAGCTGCTGCGCGTTTTGCAGGAGCGTGTGCTGCGGCCGGTGGGCGGGACGAACGAAATCGCGATCGACGTGCGCGTGATTGCCGCCACCAATCGCGACCTGGAGAAAATGGTCGAAGAGGGCGGCTTCCGCGAGGACCTGTATTACCGGCTGAGCGTGATCCCGGTACACGTGCCGCCGCTGCGCGACCGGCGCGAGGACATCCCACTGCTGGCGAACCATTTCCTGAAGAAGTATGCGCCCGCGGCGGGGAAGAGCATTTTCCGGATCTCCGATCCGTCGTTGAAGATGCTGAGCGGGTACGAGTGGCCCGGCAACGTGCGCCAGTTGGAGAACACGATCGAGCGGGCGGTGGCGCTGTGCACCGGCAACGAACTTGAAGTTGAGCTGCCGATGGAGCGGTCGAAGCTGCGGCTCGCGGCGGCTGCGGTGGCGGGTGGACCGTCGGGAGTGGCGCTGCCGACCGACGGAATCGATATGGAGCGGTACGTCGCCGACCTGGAGAAGTCGCTGTTGCAGAGTGCGCTGCGGCAGTCGAACGGGGTGCAGACGAAAGCGGCGGAGATGTTAAAGCTGAGCTATAGGTCGTTTAGGCATCTGATTAAAAAATATGACTTGTGAGCGGTAGGGCGGAGGGCGTAGGTCGGGAGACGGTGTTGGCTTCACGAGTGACCGAACCATGCCCCTTTTCTCGTACAGAAGCCTTTCGGGGGTGCAGACGAAGGCGGCGGAGCCTTCAGAAATTCTGTCGCCCGCTGAAGCGGGCTCTTCCCACATTCAATACGAGCTCACCCACGGCTTACGCCGTGGGCTAGGATTCTGGCCGTGGGCTAGGATTCTGCCGGTGGGCTAGGATTCTGCCCCGCGCTTTGCGCGCGCTGAATGTTTGAACTAGGCCTTCTTGTCGGCCCGGAGCTGTTGTTTCCATCCCAACACGCGCGCCTTATTTCCTTCCGCTTCGGCTTCCGGGATCATGCCCTTCTTCTGGTAGAGGATGGACAGCGAGGTGTGGGCGAGGACATCGTCGGGCTCGAGTTCGGCGATTTTCTTGGAGACCTCGATAGCCTCGTCGAGTTTATTCATGTCCTGATAGGCGCGGGCGAGGCCGTGAAGCGCGTCGGCAAAGGTCGGGTCGGCGGCGATGGATTTCTGGTACTCGGCGATCGCCTGCTCGTGTTGGCCGTCGGCATAGAGGTCGAGCGCGGCGTAGTAGTGATCTTCGGCCTGCTGGCGGGCGTCCTGGGGCATGAGAAAGATTCTATCAATAGCAATCAGCAATCAGCCTTCAGCAATAAGCAATACTAGGCACGGTCGAGAGCGCGTGACCGGCGAGACGCCGATGTTCCGGTTGAGAGTATCGCTATACTGGTTGAAGGTTCATGCGAAAGATCTTCAAATTCCTGTGGAACGCGACGCGCGGGCATCACCTGACGCCGTGGCGGAGCCCGTACTTGCGGTGGAGGATCGAGACCTATACGGGCGTCAAGATGAAGGACATCGGGTTCCTGGAATTCTGGGAGTTCACGTGGAAAGAGCGGAAGGAACTGATCCGGTTCCTGAAGTGGACGGCGCAGATGGAAGGATACGCCAGGGCGAAACCGAGGAACCCGTAGAAACACAAAAGCATTGCCGATTGATGATTGTCGATTGAAAAGGCGCTCTGGATGAATCGACAATCGACAATCGGCAATCGGCAATCGGCAATGGTTTTTTCTTTCCTGCGCTCAGGCGCCTGGTGTTGCTCCGGCGGCTGATTCGAGCGTCAACGTTACCTCGGCTCCCTTGCCGGCGCCCACGGCTTGAACGGCGGCGCCGCGGTTCGCGGAAATCTCCAAAAATCCCATGCTGCCGACGATGGCGAAGACCTCGCCCGCGGCGCCCTCCGCGTAAGCTTTCGCCAGTTTCGTGACCTGCGTTTTGCCGACGGCGATCTTGAACGCCGGCGTGGGCTGCGCGAACAACTGAGGGACGTCGCGCTCGGACAGATTCGTCACCAGGTTGCCGAACTTGTCGACCTTGAGCACGACACCCTTGAAGGTCTTGGCATCGACGGGTTTTGGCTTGGGGGCGGCGAAACGGGCGAAGTCGGTGATCTCCTCGCCGAACTTGGAGACCTCGACGCCCTTGCTGAGCCATCCGGCGACGGCAGCGAAGACGTCGCGACCGTGGAAGGTATTACTGACGGGCTGGAGAAAGTAATGCTCCGCGGAGATGTGGCGAACGCTCAGCCGTTCCTCGCGCTCGTAAACGAACGAGAGCACGCCGTTATCGGGGGCGAGGAAGATGTGTTTCTCACCGGTGACGAGGATGGGGCGGCGCGGCGTGCCGACACCGGGATCGACAACGACGACGTGCACCGTGTCGGCCGGATAGTAGCGATAGGCCTGCGAGATGGTGATGGCGCCGTCGAGGATGTCAAAAGACTGAACGGCGTTGCAGAGGTCGACGATCTGCGCCTGCGGGTTGACGCTGAGGATGACGCCCTTCATCGTGCCGACATAGTGGTCATTGACGCCGAAATCGGTGGTGAGAGTGATCAACCGGTTTGCCATGGTGTGGCGCGAAGTTATCGCGGGGAGAGCGGGGAAGTCAAGAAAGGGCCGAGGGGCGCGGGGCGCGGGGCGCGGGCCGGGGGCACACCGCAGTGTTTCGAAGTAGCAAAACAAAAGGTCCCTCGACTCGGACTTACGTCCTCGCTCGGGATGACAGCCTCTTTTTTTTCTCGTGCCTCAACCCTCGTACCTTGCGCCTATTTTTCGATGTGGATGCTGCCGGAGCCTGTATGGAGGTCGAGCTTGGGTCCTCCGCCGTTGACGGAGCCGCTCAGTTCGCGGCGATTCACGGTGCCCTGGACCGTGATTGGAAAATCGGTGCTGACCGAGCCGGAGCTGGTGCGGGCCATCAGGTCGAAGTTCGAATTCTCCGGAAGACGTACGCGGATGCCACCGGAGCCAGTGCGCAGTTCCCAGTCGCCAGCTTGCTTGCCTTGGGCCTCGATGTTGCCGCTGCCGGTGTGCGCCCTCAGTTCGCCGGCGATGTTCTGGAGACGGATGCTGCCGGAACCGGTTTCAAAATCCAGATATGCCTTGCCCGTGCTGGAGCTGGAGCCTTCGGAAGCTAGGGGCAGAGCCTTGCCCTGGAACCTGGCGGAGGTGTTCACGGTGCTGCCGCTGCCGATTCCGTCACCCTCGATCGAGCCGCTGCCGGTGTGGGCGCGGACGGTACCGGCGACGTTGTTGACGCGGATACTGCCGGAGCCGGTCTGAAGGCGGGCCTCGGAGGCAACGCCCTCGAGTTCGATGCCGCCGGAGCCGGTACTCGCCTCGACCGGGCCATTGATGCTCGCGATGCGGATGTGTCCGGAACCGGTGCGGGAGTGAACACGGACGTCGGCCGGGACCTGGATGTCATAAGCGATAGAGATATTGCGCGAGCGGTCGCTGTCGCTGAAGTGGCCGATACGGATCACGTTGCCGTTCTGCTCGATGGGGGGATTCTGTTCGATGGCGCGGATGCGGTCGGAGACGTTTTCGCTGAACCAACCATGATCGCTGGCGCGGAGCGTAGCGTGAATGACCACCTGTCCATTGCCGCCGCGGTTGATAACGATCCCACCGGAGCCGGTGGTGACGTCAAGATCGACCGGGCCGGTGACTTTCAGCGTGCGGTCGAAAGATCCCTCTTCGGCGGCGAAGAGCGGCAGGGTGCAAAGCAGGAGCAGGGGAAGGGCGCGACGAATGAGTTTCATAGAAATCCCTCACACGGAGCAAATTGGTGGCAGAATAGCTGGCCTAAGAGTCACGTGTCGCCAGGCAAGCCTGGCTCGTACACCAAAGGGGGAACCCCAGACCTGGAGGGGCGCCGGGGGTCCCCCGGGTGCTGCGCAAGACTACTGCAGCACTACCTGTTGACCTTCTTTCAGGCCGTCCAGTATCTCGGCCTTGGCGCCATTCGAAATCCCCAGCTTGACCGCGATCTTGCGCTTGCCGTCGCGGACTTGCGGATCGGGAATCTCAACCGACGCTTTCTTGTCCTTGTCATAGATGATCGCGCCCTCCGGGATCATGAGCACGCCTTTGTGCTCTTCGAGAATGATCTCGGCGTTGGCGGTCATCGCCGCTTTGAGTTCGCCACCGGGATTGGTGATAGAGACGCGGACCTCGAAGGTGGTTACGTTATCCTTCTCGGTTCCGAGAGGCGAAATCTTGGTGACATGGCCGGTGAAGGTCTTGTCCTTAAACGATTCAACTTTGATCCGGGCAGGCTGGCCGAGGTAGACCTTGCCGATGTCGCTCTCGTCCACCTTTCCCAAAACGTAAACTTCGCTGGTGTCGCCCTCGCTCATGACGAGCGTGGCGGAGGAACCCAGCACGAGGATGGAGCTGACCGCGTCGCCGATCTCGACGTTACGCGAGAGGATCAGGCCATCCATGGGGGCGACGATGGTGGTGTACCCGAGCTGCTCTTCCAGCTGCTTCAGCGATGCCTGCGCCTGTGCCACCTGCGCGTCCGCCTGCGCGGCTTTGGCCTTGAGCACGATCAGGTTGGCTTTGGCGACTTCCTGCTTGTTCAGTGCAAGCTCATAATTTTTCTGCGCGTCATCGAGCTGCGCCTGCGAAACGACGCCGTCCTTGGCCATGTTCTTGGCACGCTCGTAGGCGCGCTTGAGCAGCGGGACGTCGGGACCCTCGGCGTCCACCTTAGCGCGTTCCAGGTCGGCCTTGGAGGCTCGGGCCTGGGCTTCGGTGGCTTCGAGGAAGGCGCGGGCCTGGCGGACCTGTGCGGTGATCTCGTCCTTATCGAGTTCCACGAGCAGGGTGCCGGCCTTGACGCGCTCGCCGGCATCGACGTACCACTTCTTTACGATGCCGCTGGCCTTCGACTTGATATCGGTCTTGACGATGGGCGTGATCTTGCCTGTCGCGACAACACTCTTCGCGAGGTCTCCTTTTTCCACTTTCGCCAGCTTCGAGGGATCGATCTTGGCGCCGCCGCGCGTCATCGCCGTCACGACCAGGACGATCACGATCACTCCTACGAGTGATCCGGCGACGATGATCCAGCGCTTCTTCTTTTTCTTTCCGTTCCCGTTTGCCACTTGCAACCTCCAGCCCCACCCGTAACGCAGGGGAAACGAACACCATGTCCCAAGAAGGGAGACGTCGTGCCCCTGACGCTTGTTACGCTGGCCGGACAGAAAAAGTTCCGGGATTCCCGTTCGCGCGGAGACCCAGCGTTCTTTACGCATTAGACCGCCGGGAGCGGGGAAGGTAAGCAGGAAAACAGGGGCGCGGGACGGGGAGGCGGGGCGCGGGATTCTGCCGCCAGGCAAGCCTGGCTAGTACACACGATTGATTCCGGCGCTACTGCTACAATCGGCGGGCATGGTTGGTTACGTGCTGGTGCGCGTATTCGCCGTAATCCTGTTGGTGGCGGCGAACGCCTTTTTCGTGGCGACCGAATTTGCCCTGGTGAGCATCCGCGATACCCGCATCCAGCAGATGATCGAGGCGGGACGACTGGGCGCGCGTAACGTGCTGCGATTGCACGAGCACCTGGACGACCTGCTGGCGGCAGTCCAGCTTGGCGTAACCCTGGCGAGCCTGGGACTGGGCTGGGTCGGCGAAGCGACGCTGGCGTCCATTTTCGAACACTCCCTGGCCGGCGTTCCCTATGCGCATCTTTATGCCCACGCCTTGGGCGCACTGATCTCGTTCCTCGTCATTACCTACCTGCTGGTGGTCCTGGGCGAACTGGTACCGAAGTCGCTCGCGCTGCATCGCGCCGAGCGCATCGCGTTGGGCGTGGCCGGGCCGATGCTGGTCTTCATGACCGCGGCGCGGCCGTTCCTGAGGGTCATGAGCCGGTCCGCACGCTGGGTGTTACGGCGATTTGGGACGAGACAGATACGGGCGGCGGGCGTGCATTCACCCGAAGAATTGAAATTGATGGTGCGCTCGTCGCATTCGCACGGCATGGTGCCGCCGGTCGAACATGAGATCGTGGTGCGCGCGCTGGAGTTGGGCGAACTGATGGTGCGACAGATCATGGTGCCGCGGCCGCGTATCTTTTCGCTGCCGTCGAATCTGCCGCTCGACCAGGCACTGGCGCGCGTGGTGGAAGAGCAGCATTCGCGGGTGCCGGTGTACGACGCGCAACGCGGGCCCGAGTACATCATCGGGCTGCTTTACAGCAAAGATCTGACGCGCTGGATGCGCCTGCACTACACGAAGGGCACGGCGGACGAGGCGGGCGTCCGGCTGGCGCTGATGACGGTGCGCGACATCATGCGCGACGTGCTGGTGGTGCCGGAGACGAAACCGCTCACCGATCTGCTCGTCGAGTTCCGGCGGCGCAAGCGACACCTGGCGGTGGTGGTGGATGAGTTCGGTTCGACGTCGGGAGTGGTGACGGTGGAGGATGTGCTGGAGCAGATCGTCGGAGAGATCGAGGACGAGTTCGATGTGACAGCGCCGACGTTCGAAGCCGGCGCCAGCACGATGGTCCTCGACGGAGCCACGCCGATCCGCGACCTCGAGACGCAGTACCGGATACACCTGCCATCGGACGAAGGGTTCGAAACGCTCGCCGGATTCCTGTTGTACCAGTTCCAGCGCATTCCGCGAGTTGGAGAGTCGGTCGAATTTGCGGGGCGGAGATTCACGGTCGTGGAGATGGACGGGAGAAGAGTGGCGAAGGTGAAGGTGGAGACGATTGAGCCGAAACAATCTGGGGATCTGGTAATCGGTAATCGGTAATTGGTAATTGGTAATTGGTACCAAACCAATGAGCCAATACCGCCAAAATTGGTAACGCGGCCGATGGATCTAATTACCGATTACCTACTGCCGGATTCTCGGATTCGCGACCGAGTACAGAATGTCCGTCAAGAAGTTTACTGCGACGTACGTCAGGCCGATCGCGAGGATGCAGCCCTCGACGAGGTAGTAGTCGCGGTTCGAGATGGCTTGGATGGTGAGGCGTCCGATGCCGGGCCAGGAGAAGATCGTCTCGGTGACGATGGCGCCCGCGAGCAGCGCGCCAAATTGCAATCCAACGACAGTGAGTACCGGGATTATCGCGTTACGCAACGCGTGGCCGTAGACGACCGTGCGTTCGGGCAGGCCCTTGGCGCGCGCGGTGCGGATGTAGTCCTGGCTGAGTTCCTCGAGCATCGAGGTGCGCACCATGCGCGTGAGGATCGCGGCCAGCGCGCCACCCATGGTGATTGCCGGCAGGACCAGGTGCGCCAGCGTGCCACTGCCCGACACCGGAAGCAGGCCGAGGTAGATCGCGAAAAACAAGATGAGCACCGGCCCCAGCGCGAAGTTTGGGAACGAAAGACCGAGAAGGCTGGCGAAGCTGATGGCGCGGTCGTCCCAGCGATTGCGGCGTCGAGCGGAGCGGACTCCGGCGGGAATCGACAGCAGCAGCGCGACGGCCAGCGAGGCGAGTGTCAGGCGCAGTGTGTACGGATAGCGGGTGGCAATCAGTTGCGAAACGCCCTGATTAAAGCGGAGTGACTGGCCGAGGTCGCCGTGCAGCACGCCCTTCCAGTAATTGATGTACTGGCGGCCGATGGGCACATCGAGGCCGTAGGCATGGCGCGCAGCCTGGATGTCGGCCGCAGCAGCGCCCTCGCCGAGCATCTGCTGGATGGGGTCGCCGGGCACGAGGTGGATCAGCAAGAACACGACCGACACGACCAGCCAGAGCACCGGGATGGTGTAGAGCAGGCGGGTTGCTAGGAGACGAAACATGGGTCAGTAATAAGTAATAAGTATTGAGTAATCAGAATAATGAAGACCGCGCCAGAGTCTGGGCAAAAAACGCGTCGGCGGATTTTCGCTTATTACTCATTACTTATTACTCAGAACTCATTACTCCTCGTCAACCAATCTGCTATTCGAAATCTCCTTATACGACTTCGGGATCAGGAACTGGCTGGCGGCGATTGGGACGCGCTTGACCTGGGTGACCATCATTTCGACGCGGTTGTTGTGCTCGGCTCCGGTGACGTCGTGCGTGTGGGTAATGGTGATGCGCTTGAGCGGGAAGCCCTGCACTTTATCCATCTCGGCCTTGATCATGGAATCGAGTTGCGTGTCTCCCGTAGCAGCCGGCCCCTTCTTAAGCCAGATGGCGAGCGCGGGATCGGTCAGGTGCGTGGTGGTCCAGATATCTTCCTCGATCTCGGTGGTCGCCTTCTTGTCGCCGGTGACCTGCATGGAGACGACGTAGCTGGTGCGATAACGGTAGTGGCGCGTGGGGAGGCCGGCAATCAGCCCGCCGTCTTCGTCGAGGAGTTTCTCGACTTTTGGCGACTCGAACGTGACCTTCATCGTGCCGCGCATGCCTTGCACCATCTGGCCCATGCCGGAGAGCATGGTGCGAGTGTCGTGGCGGGTGTAGGTGCGCGTTCCGGGGCTGATAAGGAAGAGCGTGTTGCCCTCATCGCGCGACAGCATGTAATCGCCGGCCGAGACGACTTTGCCGTCGCTTTGCAGGAATATGACCTTGGCGCGCGAGCCGCTGACCAGGGCGCGCACGGTGACGTCGCCACCCTCGTCGCTAATGGTCTTGGCGGTGAAGACGATGCCCGCATACGAGGGGACCGCGAACAGAAGCAGCGTTAGTAGAAGTTTTCGCATAACGTCCTTACATGGGCGTAGGGCGTAGGGCTTACGGCGTAGGGGCATGGGGCGAAATCCCTCAACATCCCTCGACCTACGACCTACATCGTTACAATCCTGCCTCGATTCGGGCGCGCGGGTCGAGATAATCCCGTAGCGCGTCGCCGATAAAGTTGAACGACAGCACCGCCAGCATCACCGTGATGGCGGGGAAGAGTACCAGGTGCGGCGCGTCGAAGAGGTGGGCGCGGCCGTCGTTGAGCATCGAGCCCCAACTGGCGGCGGGCGGCGGCACTCCCAAACCCAAAAAACTCATCGTCGCCTCGGCCAGGACGGCGCCGGCCATTCCGATCGCCGCCTGCACGATGACCGGCTGGATCATGTTCGGCAAAATGTGTCGCGTGATGACGCGCCAATCGCTCGCGCCGAGCGCGCGCGCCGCCTCGACGAATTCACGTTCGCGCGTCGCCAATACCTGCGCCCGCACCAGACGCGCGTAGCCGACCCAGCCTCCGATCGAGAGCGCAAGGATCAGGTTGAAGATTCCCGGGCCGAGGAAGGCGACGAACGCGATGGCCAGCAGGATGCCCGGGAACGACAGGAAGGCGTTCATCAATACGACGTTCACGAGGCGGTCGACACGGCCGCCGTAATATCCCGCGATGCTGCCGACTATTAGCCCAAGCAGCAACGAGAAGAAGACTACGCTGATGCCGACGAGCATCGAGATGCGCGCGCCGTAGATGATGCGGGAGAGGATGTCACGGCCAAGCTCGTCGGTGCCGAACCAGTGGGCTGAGGACGGCGCCGACAGTCGCGTGGGAAGATTGATGGCCGCCGGATCCTGAGGCGCGATCAGCGGCGCGAAAATGGCCATCGTCACGAATAGCACAACCAGCACAGTCCCGACCGCCGCCAGCGGGTTCAGGCGCGCGGCGCGCAGCAGTCGCGAGGTTCGCGACATCTGCGTGGGAAGGGGACTCGGGTTGATCGCGACGGTCGCCATTCTGGTGGATGCAGTTTACTCCGGCTCTCGGGTTCCGGGTTCCGGGTTCCGGGTTCCGGGTTCCGGGTTCCGGGTTCCGGGTT
>CAZLJE010000015.1:104416-111946 GCA_964559835.1 uncultured Terriglobales bacterium | reverse complement strand
CGGGTTCCGGGTTCCGGGTTCCGGGTTCCGGGTTCCGGGTTCCGGGTTCCGGGTTAGTAGGGACAACACCGAAGCCCCGCCGAAGTTGCAGATGGCCGCCAACCAGCGGCTAAAGCCGCATCGTGGTCGACAGGGGCGCCGGCACGGCTGAAGCGTGCCCTGATACAACTGCTGAAGCCGTGCCCTGATGAACTGACGACTGCTCTTCTGTTACCATCGCCGTCCGATGCCCACGACGCCTGCCATCGCATCGCTGGATGACCGCGCCAACCAACGCAATGTGCTGCTCGCCGGGTTTCTCGGCTGGACGCTCGACGCGTTCGATTTTTTCATCCTCGTCATGGTGCTGCAAGCCGTCGCCGATGACCTGGCGGGCGGCTCAATTCCGAAAATCGCGCTGACACTTACGGCGTCGCTGGCGATGCGTCCGATCGGCGCATTGCTGTTCGGCATGATGGCCGACCGCTACGGACGCCGCCTGCCGCTGATGCTCGACATCATCTTTTACTCGATCGTCGAGGTCCTTTCTGGATTGGCGCCGAATTACACGACCTTCCTAGTGTTGCGGTTGTTGTACGGGATCGGGATGGGCGGCGAGTGGGGCGTGGGCGCGTCGCTGACGATGGAGTCGGTCTCGCCGCGATGGCGGGGACTCCTGTCCGGCCTGCTGCAGGAGGGATATGCGCTCGGCTACCTGCTGGCGGCGGTGGTCGCGTACTTCGTTTATCCGCACTGGGGTTGGCGGCCGATGTTCTTCATCGGCGGGCTGCCGGCGCTGCTGTCGCTATTCATTCGCGCGCGGGTGAAAGAGAGCCCGGCATGGGAGCGGTCGCGGACGGATTGGCCGACGTATAAGCGGGCGATTGCGCGCAACTGGAAGCTGTTCCTTTATCTCGTGCTGCTCATGATGATGATGAACTCGATCTCGCACGGCACGCAGGATATGTATCCGACGTTCCTGAAGCGGCAGCGCGGATACTCGGCGCAGGCGGCGTCGGTGATCGTGATGATCTCGATGCTGGGGGCGATCCTCGGCGGGCTGAGCTTTGGCCTGTTCTCCGATCGCAAGGGGCGGCGTCGAGCGATGGTGACCGCGGTCCTCATGGCATTGCTCCTGATCCCACTCTGGATATTCGCGCCGAATACCGCAGTGATCGCCATCGGCGCGTTCCTGATGCAGTTCATGGTGCAGGGAGCGTGGGGCGTGATCCCGGCGCACATCAACGAACTGTCACCGGATGTGATCCGCGGATTTTTCCCGGGATTCGCCTATCAGCTGGGCGTGCTGTGCGCGTCGAGCATCACGTACTTGCAGGCGCGGATGGCGGAGCACTACACGTATTCGATCGTCATGGGCGGGTCGATGGTAGTGGTACTGATTGTCGGCGCGATCGTGATCGGCTTGGGTCCCGAGCGGCGCGGCGTGACATTCGGCATGGACGCGTCGCCCTGAGTCAGGCCGCAGGTCGCTGCCGGGCGAGTTTCTCACCGGGATGGGGCGAAAGATTGGAGTGCAGATTGTTGCCGCCGCCGGTCAACTTTGAGGCGATTTGGGTACGTTTCTTCCGCTCATGGCTCTTATGAATTTCGTGCCGGCGGGACTCACGGTTTATTCCATCGCTGGCCCCGGCACCGTGCCGGGCTATGAACTGCCGTGCATGCGGCGCTCGCTGCGGCCGTTTTGGTCCACTCGTCGTCTCGCCCGAGTTTCGTAACAGCGTCTCAAGCGATGGGCTACGTTGGTTCGTCGCTCCGCGATAATCGG
Source organism: uncultured Terriglobales bacterium (assembly GCA_964559835.1). Classification (GTDB taxonomy): domain Bacteria; phylum Acidobacteriota; class Terriglobia; order Terriglobales; family Acidobacteriaceae; genus DAISJI01. The sequence goes on along the minus strand of CAZLJE010000015.1, from coordinate 110,181 downwards.
GTTTGAGGCGGGAACCTTTCCTCGCCGGTTGCTGCCCGCGGGAGTTCAATTCCTTCAGGATGTCGCGCAACACGCGCGAAACCACGCGTCGTTGCAAGCGTGCGAGCTGGAGTAAGGGAACGTAAGTGTACTGCTCGCGGCCGTCGTCGAAGGCGGAGTAGAGCGAGAAGCCGCCGCGCCCGAGTTGCGGCCGCTGTATGGCGTGGTGCGAGTGCGTGTCGTAGCGGTCGATCTTCGTCGGATGGCCGACGGTCCAGTTGCGGATGTTGCGGATCTCCTCCAGGCGCTTGTGACGGTTCATGTGCACCGGTTTCGTGCCCAACGCTTCCGTCAGGTGGCAGATGGCGTCCTGCTGCACGACGAGCGCCTGCAACAGGCCGTAGATCGCCAGGTAGCGCTGATCGTCAGTTAGTTCGCCGTTGCTGTGGTTGTAGGCCTCGATGGCGCGATGCGTCTGGCGGATGGCGTCGAGGCTGCTGCGGAACTGGTTCCAGCGCGGCAGATGGCGACGGAGCTGCTTCTGGCGCTCCGCCCAGAACTGGATGGAATCGGCGTGCAACGGAATCCCGCGTCCGGCGGGCGGTCTGAGCAATTTGACCATGCACTAGGTTGGATGCAGAAGAGAGTACCGAGTAGTGAGTAACAAGTAATAAGCGTGTCGGCGTGAGTTTCCGCTTTGCTTCTTGTTACTTATTACTCAGTACTCATTACTCGATTCGCAGATCGCGTGCGTTACTAACCGAGGAACCTCAGGAACTGGGACGGGTTGTTCTCGAATCCGGGGAAGACGTCCGGCAGTTTGCGGTTGCCAAGGTGGCGGTACACGACCTCGCCGAGGACGCGGCGGAAATCGGTGGTCAGGGCCAGGTCGCGGCCTTCGTACAGGTTCTCGGGCGAGAGGCCGGGCCATCGGCCGTACACGCGTCCGCCCTTCACGGGGCCGCCCATGACGAACATCACGTTTGCGTGGCCGTGGTCGGTGCCGCGGTTTCCGTTCTCGCGCGCGGTGCGGCCGAACTCGGACATGGTCACGACCACCGTGCTCTCGGCCAAGTCGCCCATGTCGGTCCAGAAGGCGGACAGCGACTGCGAAAGTTCCGTGAGACGACCGGCAAGTTGTCCCTGCGTGGCGCCTTCGTTCACGTGCGTGTCCCAGCCGCCGATATCGCTGAATGCCACCTCGACGCCGAGATCGGCCTTCATCAGCTGCGCGACCTGCTTCAGCGCGTTACCCAGCGGACCGCGCGGATAATTCGCACCCGCCGCCGGCTGGTACTTCGACGGGTCGCTCGCCTTCAGCATCTTCACCGCATCGAACGTCTCTTTGCCGGTGCCGTGCAGCGCGGTGTCGACCGACTGGTCGTACATGGCCTCGAACGTATTCGCGAGCGGCTGCGCCTGCGGGTTGCGTCCGCCGACGCCAAACTGGTCGACGTTGCTCACCGCGACCGCCGGCACCGTACCCGACAACATGCGCGGCAGGGAAGCGCCGAGCGAGATGGCGCGGAAGGGTGAAGGCTTTTCCTCGGGGATGTCGCGCAGGGCGCGGTTCAGCCAACCGTCCTCGGTGATCTTCACGCCGGGTGTGCCGGATTCCATGTAATCCTGCGCGTCGAAGTGGGAGCGCGTCGGGTCGGGCGAGCCGGCGGCGTGCACAATGGCGAGGTGTCCCTGGTCCCACAGCGGCTTCATCGACGACATCGCCGGGTGCAGGCCGAAGAAGCCGTCGAGGTCGATGACGCTTTGCTTCGGGATGGCGATAGTCGGGCGCATCTGGTAGTACGCGGCCTCGGCGTGCGGCACGACGACGTTGAGGCCGTCGGCAGCGCCGCGCTGGAAGATCACGACCATGCGTTTGCGGCCGGTGACCGCCTGGTCGCTGGCGAATACCGCGCGCGTCAGGAAAGCCGGCACCGCGGTCGTGCCGACGATGGCCATCGCTCCGCCCTTCATGAAGACTCTGCGTGTGATCGACATGTTCAACTCCGTAACGTAAGTCGTAGGTGGTAGGTCGTCGGTCGTAGTTGAAAAATCGTGAACCGGTTCCGACTTACGACCTACCGCCTTTGAAATTCCGGTGATCCCAAAATCAAACCTGCAATTACTCCCACGTTCACCGGGCGATTGGGATCGTCGAGCATGCGTCCGGTGACCTGCGGATCGTTCATCTGCTTCAGGATCGTGTCGTGCGTCTGCTGCGAAACCTGGCCCGATAGCAATGCCTGTTCCAGCCGCGCTATAGCCGCAGAAGGATCGGTCGGATTATCGCCGCCCAGGACTTTGTCAGGCGCGAATTGCACTCCCGGCATGCGTCCGGAGGTGAAGCGCAGGGCGAAATTCATGCGGTTCAGAAGCGCCGCCGAGTTCACCCAGGTTTCCGCTTTCATCGAGTAACCGGTCGGCGGCTGCGCGCCGTAGAGAGGCATGCCCATCTGGTTGAGCGTCTGCACCAGGGGCTGCGCGTTGGTGACGTCGGCCCCGGTGGCGCGGACGGCTGAGGCGATGAATTCCAGCGGCGTTTTCACCTTCGCCCGCACCGTCGTCGGCGCCCAGAACCCCGGTGAGTCGTACATCGTGCGCAGCACCTCGCGGATGTCACCGTCGGTCTTCAGGAAGGTCTGTGCCATACGGTCGACGAGTGCATCCGGCGGCGTGTCGCTGACGAAACGCATTGCCAGCTTCTTGCTGATGAAGTGCGCGGTCGAAGGATGGTGGGCGAGGACCTCGATCATCTCCTGCCCTTCCTTCTCGCCGTTCTCCTTGACGTGGTGGCCGAGCACGACCTTGGTGCCGGGTTCGTGCATGCGGTCGTTAAAGAAGAAGTCGCCGCCCTTGCGCGGGTCGCGGATCGTCCAGCCGGTCAGGACGCGCGCCAGTTCGGTAACGTCCTTCTGGGTATAGCCACCGTCCACGCCGAGGGTGTGCAGTTCCATGATCTCGCGGGCGTAGTTCTCGTTGAGGCCGCGCTTCGGCTGCTGTCCCTGCGGTTGCTGCGGGCGTTGTTGCGGTTGCGGCGGCATCGGCATATAGACCGGCCGGCGACCGAAGCGTCCGTTGGGCCGCATGAATGGCCGGTTCTGCGCGTTAGGCCGGCCGCCCTGTCCTGCGATCGAGTTCGGGCCGACGCTCTGCCAGTTATCGAGATAGAAGAGCATCGCCGGGCTTTGGGCGGTGGCCATCAGGATGTCTTTGAATTTTCCGAGCGCGCGTGGGCGGATGACTTTGTTCTCGTACTCGGTGATGAGGTAGCGGTCCGCACCCTTGCCGACGAAGACGTTGAAGTGGTTGTACCAGAAGTCGGTCATCACCTCTTCGAGTTGGCGCTCGCTATAAGCGTCACGCAGCAGCTTGCCCTGCATCAGCTCGCTGTTCACGACCTGCTGCGGATTGTTCATGGCCATGACCTGCTCGCGCTGCTGCGGCGTGAGCGAGTTCAGGATCTGGTCGCGCTCCTCGGGGCTGAGGGCGCGCGCGAACACCATGCGCTTATCGGCGGGCATCTGCACGATCGCCTGGAAGCGCTTATCCGCCGGGAGCGCCAGGATCTTCTCCGCCTGGTCGCGAGCGTACATGCGGGCTTCGCGGCGCTCCGCCTTCTGCTCCTCGGTCATCATGGATGGGTCCTGCTGGTCGGCGGCAGCGGCCGCGTCCGTATTGGCGGCATTGTTGCCTTTCGCCTGTTTATTCTCCTGCTTCTGTTCGTAGCGTTCCATCTGCGATTCGAAGATCGCGCGCTTAACGGGGTCGTTGGGAATGCCGATCTTCCCCTGCTCGGCGGCCTTGATGACCTGCGGCGGCGGGAAGTTCTGGACCATCTCCTGCGAACTCATGCGCAGCGTGCGCAGCGGGGAGAGGCGCGCTTCGAGCTGCGAGTCGTCAATCTTTTCGGGATGGAGTTGCTGCTCGAACCACTTGTCCACGCCCATCGAGGCGACCTGGTCGACCTCGCCGGGACGCGGGCCGAAGGTGAAGCGGTTCAGGACGTGGAGCGCGCGCGCGTGTTCGTCCATCTGCTGCGCCGCGGCGATCTTCGTCTTCTTGTTCTTCTTGTCTTTCTTGCTGCCGGCCCAGACCGTGGCCGAAACTGTGACTGCAAGAATGACTAGCAGGGCTGCCAGCCGCTTGTTTTGCATGGTGAAACTCCCCACGTGGCACCTACCCAAAAGCGCCGTCGGCAAATTATGACCCATAACGCCGGCGAAAGTTGCTCGAATTAGGTAGAGGTCGTGACCTGAGGTAACCAGGTAAGCGGGGTCGAACGGCGTTATGGAGGCGGGCGCCTCCGTTACGCGGAGTAGATGCGGCCGTGGGTCATCTTGTGGTTTAACGCGGAGGCGAGGAGATCGATGTCGGCGGGGGCGATGTTGCAGATGGCGCGGTCGTCGAGGAAACGGCCCTGGGGGCGTCCGACGGCGTCGCGGCGAACCTGGATGAGAAGCGCCTGGACTGCGTTGGTGTCGAACTTCTGCGGCGCGATGCGGACGATCTCGCTCAGGGCCTCGCCGACGCTCATGGAATGGCGGTACGGGCGTTCGCTGGTCATGGCATCGAACACATCGGCCACGGCGACGACGCGCGAGACCTCAGGCAGGTCGTTGCCGCCGATGTTGTCCGGGTACCCGGAGCCGTCGGCGCGTTCGTGATGCGAGCGTACCGCCTCGGGAATCTTCGGCCAGGGGAATTCGACGCCTTGCACGATCTGGTGACCCACGATGGTGTGGTCGGCCATCTCGCGGAATTCCTCTTCGTCGAGCTTGCCGGGTTTACCGAAGAGCCGCTTGTCGACCGCGACCTTGCCGATATCGTGCAGGTAGCCGGCGGCTTTCAAACCGGCGACGTGCGTCGGATCCATGCCGAGCCCTTCGGCGATCCCGGACGCGTAACGGCCGACGCGGAGTGAGTGTCCACGCGTGTTGACGTGCTTGATGTCGATGGCGTGGGCGAAGGTCTCGAGCGCGTTATCGTAGAAGTTATGGACGGTCGCGAGCAGCTTCAGGTGCTCGGAGACTCGCGTCGCCAGCGATTCGGAGAGCGCGTGATTATGGACTGCGAGCGCGACGTAGTGCGCCAGCATGCCGACCGCTTCCATGTCGTCTGCCTGGTAGACTGCGTCGCCGGCGCGGCGTCCGAGGCCGACCATACCGACCAGGCGTCCGCCTACCCGCAGCGGCGCCACGCACTTGAAGAGTTCAGGCGAGATGTTGCCGTTCGCGCTCATGTACGAATCGTAGCTCTGGCGCGTAATTGCGACGGGCGAGCGCAGGTTCGTGAGCGCGTGAACATGTTTCGGCAGGAGTGGAATCACCGCCTGCTCGGGAAACATCGAGAAACCTTGGGCGGCAAGCGAGGCGAGGACGGCGGGACGGTCGCGGAACATGAACAGCGCGCCCTCGCGGGTGTCGGCCGCGTCAAGGACGGAGGAAAGGATGCCGCGTGCCCGCGCCGCGAAGTCGGTGTCGGCAGTCATCTCGGTGCCGAGTTCCGACAAGGCTTGGAACGTGAGCAGAAGCCGTCGAAAATTGTCGTTCTTGGCCGCCATGAAGAGCGATCAAGAATCTCCAGAGCACCTTGAGAGTATCACGCGCGCAACATTACCCAAGCAGCTCTCGATATTGACGAATCAGGTTCAAACTAAAGGGGATTACCGACGTAACCGGGCTGGTTCGGGGAGCGAAGAAAATGGAGAATTAAGAATGAAGAATGAAGAATGAAGAATGGAGTCGGCAGTGGATCGCGCGATTCTTCATTCTTCATTCTTCATTCTT
>CAZLJE010000015.1:0-104316 GCA_964559835.1 uncultured Terriglobales bacterium | reverse complement strand
CTTCATTCTTCATTCTTAATTCAGAAGTGTTCTCGCAGTTCGGGGAATCCGGTGAGCGTTAGCAGCTTCTGCCCATTCGGCGCGGTCGCGAGTTCTTCGTGTTCGAGGATCCAGGTGTCGGCGTGAGGTACGAAAACCGCGTTCAGACCAGCAGCAAGAGCGGGATTGATGTCGGATTTCGGGCTGTTGCCGATCATCCAGGTAGTGTCCGCGGACAGACCATATTTTGAAACTACGCCGTGGTAACTCTCTGCATTCTTTTCGGCAACGATCTCGGCGGCTGCGAAATACTCTTTCAGTCCGGAGCGCTCGATCTTGCCCGACTGCTCGGTCACGTTTCCCTTGGTCACCAGGATCAGGTGATGCTTCGACGAAAGATACTGGAGCGTGTTGGGGACGCCGGCGATGATCTCGACCGGGTGCTCGGCGATCTCATGGGCGAAGCTGTGGATGCGCTGGTGGTCGGCGTCGGTCACGGGCTCCACCGCCAGCCTTTCGAAGCAAGTGACCAGCGAGTGCGCGAAGCTGTGCAGGCCATAGCCGTGTAAAAGGATTGATTCGCGCTCGACGTCGTTGAGGACGTGGCGCACCTGCTCCGACGAAAACTCGTGGTGGTTCAAATGGGAAATGAATTTCGCGATCGCCCGCTCGAAATAGATGTTGTTTTCCCAGAGCGTGTCGTCGGCGTCGATGAGCAACGTCTGGGGGATTTGGGGCATGAGAAACATAATAACAACGGGCTCATGGCGCATGGCTCAGGGCGTAGGGCTTAGGGCGTACGGACGACAGAACCCCGCGGCGATATAAAATCGTTTCGATGAGGATCGCTAGTGTTCTCCCGCTCCTTCTGCTGGTGCCCATGACTTCTCCCGCGCAAACGAACCGCCGTCCCGCTCCGAAGAGGCCAACGGTTGCGATCCAGAATGTCGCGTCCGATATCGAGCAGCGAGTTGCGCGATTCAAGCAGGTCGACATGCCGTTTAACGCCCAGGCGCTGAGCGCGCGCGAACGGCAGATGGTCGAGAAACTGGTCGAGGCCAACCGCGACATCGAGGACGTCTTCTGGCGGCAGGACGATCCTGAGGCCCTGGTGCTGTACCAGGAACTCGCGGGCGCGACCAGCCCACGCGATAAGGCGTTGCGCGAATATCTGTTCATCAATGCCAGCCGCTTCGACCTGTTCGACGAGAACCGCCCGTTCGTCGGCAATGAACCGTTCTATCCCGGACGCGGTTTCTATCCGCATGGGGTCACGCGCGACCAGATCGAAAGCTACGTCAAGCAGCATCCTGAACAGAAGGACGCGATCTACAGCGAGACCACGGTCGTGCGCCGCAATGGAGATAGCTTTACGACGGTTCCGTACCACGTCGCGTACAAATCGTTCCTTGAGCCGGCGGCGAAGGCCTTGCGGGAAGCCGCCGACCTGAGCGATGACAAAGCGTTCGCCTTATTCCTGCGCGCGCGTGCCGACGCCCTCCTCAATGACAATTACTACCCGAGCGACATCGCGTGGGTGGAGCTGAACAATCCGAAGTTCGACATCATCTTCGCGCCGTACGAGGTGTACAACGACGACCTGCTCGGCGTGAAGGCGACGTACGGCGGCGCGGTGCTCATCCGCAACGAGGCCGAAAGCGCAAAGCTGGCGATGTACCAGCAGCACATCGCAGACCTGCAGGAAGCGCTGCCCATAGCGGCCGAGGACAAGCCGTCGAAACGCGGCCACCTGAGCCCGATGGAAGTGATGGACGCGCCGTTCCGCGCCGGAGACCTCAACCACGGCTACCAGGCCGTCGCCGACAATCTGCCGAACGATCCGCGCATCCACCAGGAGAAGGGAAGTAAGAAGATCTTCTTCAAGAACTTCATGGACGCGCGCGTTACCTACATCGTCCTGCCGATTGCGAAGAAGCTCATGCGCGCATCCCAGGCACAGTTGACCACGCCCGAAGGCTACATGACGGACACGCTGCTGCACGAGATCTCGCACGAACTGGGGCCGACGTTCGCGCGCACCGGGGGCAAACAGGTCGACATCCGCAAAGCCATCGGCGCACAGTACAGCGCGTTGGAAGAGGCGAAGGCGGACATCGTCGGGTTGTTCGCGGCGAAGTACCTGGTCGACCACAACGTGCTTCCGAAGGAGCGGCTGCCGGAGATGTACGCGTCGCACGTCGCCGATTTCTTCCGCACCGCGCGCCTGAGCGCCGCCGAGGCACACGGACTGGCGGGCATCATGGAGTTCAACTACCTTGCTGAGCAAAAGGCCATCGTTCGCGACGCGGATGGCAAGTACGGCATCGACGTCGCGCGCATGCCGGACGCCATCGCCGCGCTGGCGAAGGAACTGCTCGAGCAGGAGGCAACGGGCGATCGCGCACGCGCCGAAGCGTGGTTCAAGAAGTATGGTTCCGTGCCGCAGGAGTTGAAGACGTCGCTCGCATCGACGAATGATGTGCCGATCGATATCGTGCCGCGGTTCTCGTTTGCGGAGAAAATCGAGTAAAGACGTATTCCGTATTCCGTATTCAGTATTCCGATGGCGATCCGATTCGCTGTGTCGCATCACACCCGCACACCAGTACCAGCGTGCACACACCGCGCGCGGCATACGGAATACTGAATACTGAATACTGAATACGTGTTTTAGTCTTTTAGCCGGTTGTACTTCTTCAGGATCTCGCGGACCTTATCGTGCGGGAGCGCCAGCACTTTGTGATTGTCGATGCCGGTCATGGTTTCGGCCGCGACCAAGGCGTTCACCACGGCTTCCTCGACCGATTCGACCGTTGCCTGGAACACAGGACCGATGCGGTCGTTCGGGACAATCTGCACGCCGGCAAGTTTCTCCGAGCGCGCGGCGCCGGCATTCGCGGTGGAGAAGGCGATGAAGATGTCGCCGGAGCCGTTGCCGGATATGCTTCCCAGTCTTCCAAGGCCCAGTGACACACGGTGCGCCAGGCGCTTCAACTGGTGCGGTAACAACGGAGCGTCAGTGGCGACGACGACGATGATCGAACCGCGTTCGGCATCCGGACCTTCCAGTTCGCGGTTCATGCCGATGATGGTCTTCTCTTCGATCTCACGCCCGACCGGAATACCGGCGATCCGCAACTGGTCTTTGGTTCCGTAGTTGCACTGCACGAGCACGCCGAGGGTGTAGTCGCCGGCATCGCGCACGGTGAATTTGCGCGACGCGGTGCCGATGCCGCCCTTGAAGCCGTTGCAGACCATCCCGGTCCCGCCGCCGACGTTTCCTTCCTGCACCGGCCCGGGCCGCGCGGCATCGAGTGCTGCGATGGCGTGCTCCGCCTTCACGTGAAAGCCGTCGATGTCGTTCAGAAAGCCGTCGTAGGTTTCGGCGACGACCGGCAGCGACCACGGCTGCGCTGTCTTACCGGCGCGGTGCTGCCACGCGATCACGGCATCGCGCACTACGCCAACGCTGTGCGTGTTCGTGATCATCACGGGACCTTCGAGGAACCCGGACTCCTCGACCCACGTCGTGCCAGTCATTTCGCCGTTGCCGTTGAGCGTCCACCATGCGGCCATGACCGGGTCGGAGTTGTTGCGCCCGCGGGGCAGGACCGCCGTGACTCCGGTGCGCACAGGACCGACTCCGACCTTCAACGGACCGTCGCCGGAAATCAGTGTCGTGTGGCCGACTTCGACTCCGGGGACGTCGGTGATGGCGTTGAGCGCGCCGGGGGTGCCGTCGAACGGGATGCCGAGATCGCGCGCACGCGGTTTGGTTTGTTGTGCGGAAAGTGAGAGAGACATGGTGAGGATCACTGCGAACAGCACGGGGCGTCGCATGGCCTGCGAATTATAGAGCAACAGAAAACGCGGGACGAATCCCGCGTTTCCTGACACCTGACACCTGAAGTCTAGCTTACGAACTCGACCTTCGGTTCGTGCGGAATAATGCCGGCCTCGTAGCCCATCTCCAACAACTTTTCGACTGCCTGGCGGCCGTCTTTGCCGTAGTCGAGGGTGCGCTCGTTCACGTACATGCCGACAAACTTGTCCGCCAGTTGCGTGTCCAGATCGCGCGCGAACTGCATGGCGTACTCGAGCGCGGCTTCCCGATGATCGAGCGCGTATTGGATGGAGTTCTTCAGCGCCGTGCAAACGTCGGACATCAGTTTGGGGCCGAGTTCGCGCCGGATGGCGTTGCCGCCGAGAGGAAGCGGAAGACCGGTCTTATCGCCCCACCACTTGCCGAAATCGACGACGCGATGCAATCCCGACTTCGAGTACGTCAGTTGTCCCTCATGAATGATCAGTCCGGCCTCGTACTTTCCTTTCAGCACTTGCGGGATGATCTGGTCGAAGGGCACGACCGCAGTCTCGGCGTGCGGCGCAAAGAGTTTCAGGACGAGGTACGCCGTGGTCATCGTGCCCGGCACGGCGATCTGCGCCTTCTTCACCTGCGTCTGCGTCATCGGCTTGGTCGAAATGATCATCGGACCGTAGCCTTCGCCGACGCTGCCGCCGCTGGGCATGAGGGCGTAATGGTCCTGCACGTACGGATAAGCGTGGAAAGAAATAGCGCTGACGTCGTACACGCCTTGCATGGCTTTGCGGTTGAGCGTCTCGATGTCGCAGAGCGTGTGTTCGAACTTCAATCCCGGAACGCGGACCTTGTTGGTCGCGAGGCCGTAGAACATGAAGGCGTCGTCGGAGTCGGGACTGTGCGCGACCGTGATGGTGCGAGTCTTCGGCGATGATGCGGTACTGCTGGGCATAAGACGGTTATACGTTACACGTTGTACGTTGCAGGTTAGTGAATGGTTGAATATTGTCGCCGTCGCGCGCGGAAAACCAGGAACCTACAACCTGGAACCTACAACCTGCTTGATCCCCGCGGCGCTCATTACCTTCATCACTTCAGCGAACACGAATGGATACAGGCCGAAGCGCATTGCCTGCGAAGCGTTTCCTTGCGCCCATACGGCAAGCCATCCAAGGCCGCCGGCAAAGACCACGATCTCCCCGGCAACAGCAGCGACGGCGAAGCGCGCGAAGTTCTTCGTACCGCGCTCGGCAATGAAGCCCGCCAGGAACGCGGCGACCGGGTATGCCATCAGGTAACCGCCGGTCGGGCCGAGCAACGGCGCAATGCCACCCGTGCCGAGACTGAACACGGGCAGTCCCATTGCACCCTCAACGAGGTACAGGGCCAGCGCCGCGAATCCAGCGCGGCTGCCGAGAGTGAGGCCGACGACCAGGACACCGAGGTTCGACAGCGTCAGGGGAACGGGTGTGAACGGAAGAGGCAGCGATAAACGCGCGCACAGCGCCACGAACAGGCTACCGCCAACGATGAGAGCGATTTTCTGTGCCGCGCGGAGCGGCCGAACTTGCACGACTGCTTGGGCCGAATTCTGCATGATTGTGCTCCCTAGGAGTGCTTCGATGTGTCTTCGCGTTCGTCTGGTTTCGCCTTCATGTGGCGCCGCACTCGTATGAACGAAGCCAGTGCGGCCCACACCAGCGCCAGAAATGACAGCACCAGGACGCCGTACAGTACTTTGATCAGCACTGCGAAACAGGATAACAGAGGGAAACAGCAAAATCATTGCCGATTGATGATTGATGATTGCCGATTTGGGGCCGGCGACAGCAATCCTCATCAATCGTCAAATCGGCAATGGTTTTGTCTTGGTGGACTACGCGGCCTCGGTCTTGTCCAGATTTACCCAGCGCGGACGTCCGAGGTCGGGACGGACCCGATTGACGGCGGCGCCGATCGAGGTCGAACTCCGCATGAGCGTTCCCAGAGAGACGAAACCGCCCAGCTTGATGTTCTGAATCACGTGCAAGCCAACGCTGATGGCACAGCCGCATTGGCTGCAATCGGGATTGCCGCCGAAGATGCAGGGCTCAACCCGTGTTTTCAGGTCAGCGGAGTAATTCACGGACATACTTGCGAAGGTGCAGTGCGCCGGATTTTCCGGAGGTTTGAGGAGGGCCGCAGGCGTGCTGGCCGCCATCAGTAGCTTGGGGTAGTTCTGTCGCCATCCGGCGACCGCATCGCATACCATCTGCCGCTGTGCGGGCGAAAGCATCTCCGGCGCACTCTCGCCAACCTGTGGGGTGTAAGTGCTGGCCCAGATCGCCTGTACTTCCGGCCGCGCGTTCCAGAAGGCGAAGTATTCATCCAGGTAGTCGCGGCGTTCGAGCATCGGCGCCGTTATCGTCAGGTGCACGTTGATCTTGCGTCCGTCGATGTTCTTCAGGATGCGCTCGTAGGTCGCGGGGTGCCGCCGGATATCGTGGTGCTTGGGAAGTCCATCGACGGAAACGGCGACCGTGGTGCGCGGGATATTCTGCCACTCCAGGGGAATGGGAATGACGGCGCTGGTTACGACCATTGTCCACACTCCCATCTGGCTGAGCGCGGGCAGGACCTGGTTGAGTTCGCGATGGCGGACGAGCGGTTCGCCGCCGACAAGCGAGACGTGCAGCGGCTTATGCCGTGCCACCAGTGCGACGATCCGCCGCACTAACTCCTCGCCGCGATAGTCGCTGAGTTGCCGTAGATTCACTCCTCCGCCCAGGTGAGTGTCCCCGTAGGCATAACAGCCGGGGCAGTGCAGCGGGCACTCCCGGGTGATCTCGATCGACATTAAGGGGATACTACCGGTGAGAATGCGTTTCCACGCGCCGAACACATCGCGAGGCTTTATGGACATCTGATTTTTCCAATCGACTAAACAACTGCCGTCACCGGGCGGTGACGATTCAGTGCCGATCCCCTAGCGACGACACTATGGCCGGAATTCGTCAACAGATGCCGCCGGTGCAGCAAAGGATGCTTTCACCGGTACTCCTGTTTCAGACGCCGACCGGATAGGGCTTCGGCGTCTGCGGCTCGTGGGTAGCGGCGCGGCCCATCAGGCGCTCAAAGCGCCCTTGCAGCAGCGACATCAGCCCCGTGTACCAATATCCGAGCACGAAAAGCATGAGGAAAGGGACGGTGACGTAGTTCTCATTCGCGATCGCGTACCAAATCGTTAGCGCGAAGTAGCCGCCGACAACGAGTTCGATCCAGGGAATGAGTCCGAGTCCTTTACGGTACTTGGCGCTGCGCACGCGGCTTTTCTTCGATTCGACGCGGTACTTGGGAGTGCGCGCGAACGCCGACTGTTTGCCCAACAGCGCTTCCAGCACGACCTTCGTGTTCGTCAGCGTCAGTCCAATGCCCAGCGCCATGAGAAACGGCAGATAGAGCAGCGCTCGCGGCCACTTCTGCGGGAACAGCTCCTTCTGCGAGACCAGGTAGAAGCTGGAGATGGAGAACGTGCTCGCCAGGAACAGGGGCAGGTCGATATAGAGCATCTGGAACCAGCCCTGGTAGAAGCGGATGATCATCGCCGGCATCATCAGCGTGCTGAGCACGATCATCAGGGGATAGCTGATGTTCGCGGTCAGGTGGTACCACGCTTCCATCTTGATGCGCAGCGGCTGCTTGCTCTTGAGAACGAACGGCAGGTCCTTGATCGCGCACTGGATCAGGCCCTTGGCCCAGCGCGCCTGCTGTGTCTTGAACGCCGTCATTTCGACCGGCAGTTCGGCGGGGCACTCGACATCCTGCAAGTAGACGAAGCGCCAGCCCTTGAGCTGCGCGCGGTAGGAAAGATCGGTGTCTTCGGTGAGGGTATCGTGCTGCCAGCCGCCGGCCTCGTCGATGGCGCAGCGCCGCCACATGCCGGCAGTGCCGTTGAAATTGAAGAACACGCCGCCTCGTGAACGGGCCCCATGCTCGAGGACAAAGTGGCCGTCGAGCAGGATGGCCTCGACTTCAGTCAGGAACGAGTAGTTGCGGTTGATGTGCGTCCAGCGCGTCTGCACCATGCCGACTTTCGGGTCGGTGAAGTGGTGGACGACCTTCAGCAGGAAATCTTCCGGCGGAACGAAGTCGGCGTCGAAGATGGCGACGAACTCGCCCTTCGCGGTCTTCAGGCCCTCGTGCAGCGCGCCCGCCTTGAAGCCTTCGCGGTTCGTACGATGGTGGTAGGTGATCGGGTATCCGAGCGCGCCCCAGCGATCGACCACGCCGCGCGCTACCTCGACCGTTTCGTCAGTCGAGTCGTCGAGCACCTGGATATCGAGCTTCTCGCGCGGATATTGCAGCTTGCAGATCGACTCGACCAGCCGGTCCACCACGAACTGCTCATTGAAGATCGGCAGCTGAACGGTCACGCGCGGCAGATTTTCAAATTGCGCCGGCGGTTTGTCCGACCACACCCGGTTCTTCTTGTTCTTGTAGTAGAGGAAGACCAGGACGTAGCGATGAATGCCGTAGCTGGCCAGAAAGATCAGGACGATGAAGTAGGGGATCAGAAGCGCCAGGTCGAAGGCGTTGGCCTGGTAGATGCCCTGGAATGTCTTGTCGAGGAAGTGCGAGCGGAAATACTGCCCGATGCCGCGTGGGCCGACAAAAAGCGCCAGGCTGGACAATACAGAAATCAGGACAGAACTCCTAAGGTAACGCAGGCGTCTAGCCTGCCACTCACCACCGCACGCGGCGTTGCAGGCGAGACGCCCGCGTTACTGGATCAGGCCGGTACAAACAAAAGCTGATTGTACCTGATGCAGACGCGGCCCTACCCCGATCACAACCGATAACCGCCAAGTTACGCCCGCCCTACAGCTCGTCGTTGGCGGGAATGACCTTCACCTGCACCGTGCTGCGCGAACGTTCTTCCACCTTCAGTTTCAGACCCGCGCCTTCTAATGTCTTCAGCCCTTCCGGATCGCGTACGTCCTCTGCCCTCTGCGGGTCTTCGAAGGCGAACAACGTATAGGCTCCCGGTGAGAGACCGCGCATCTTGAAGCTTCCGTTCTGGTCGGCCGTTGCCTGGCCGTAGGCGTCGGGCGTCTGCCTGCGTTCCGCCTCGGGTACCGCGTAGACGGTCGCGCTCGGCCAGGGCTTTTCTTTGTCGTCGACCGCGACTCCCTCGACCGTGGCGCCCTCGGCGCTGAGCACCACTTGGAGTGCGAGATTCGCGTCGGGGGCGACGTCGATAGCGGTGTCGGTCACATCCTGCGTGCCCATGCGGATACTCTTCGTATACCAGTCCTCGACGCCCGAGCCGTTGGCCGTGACCATCAGGCGATAGCGACCCGGATCCATGTTCTTGAAGGTGGAGGTGCCGTCCGGATGAATGCGGCCATGGTCACCCTCGCCTTCTCCGCCGTTAATCGTGAATCCGCCCCCGGCGCCTTCGAAGGCGTCGTCGGGAAGCAGGACCAGGTTGATCTTCTTGAAGTCGAGCTTGCCGCCTTCGACTGCGACCGAAACCTTGACCTGTGCCTGTCCACCGATCACGATGGCGACGTTGTCCAGCCCGCCAGGCCCGACTTCGACCATGCGATGCGAAACGCGAGGGTTTCGTGCGTCTTCGGAAAGCGTGATTGCCTGCAGCACGTAACTTCCGGGTGCGACTCCGGCGATGTCGAACTTACCGTCTTTCACCTGGGCGCGGCCGCCGACCGCAAACTCCTCTTTCGATACCAGCATGACTACAGTCATGGCTGAGGTGTTTCCGGTGACGCTACCCCGCACGTGGACTGTGCGCGCGGTGGTCAGTGTGATGTTGATGGGGAACTCGTCGCCCGGCTTGAGCGTCACCGGAGTGGCTTCACGATAATCAGCCGTACCGGGAAAGTAGGTCGCGACCGTGCGAGTGTCCTTCGAAGGTTCAGCGTCAGAAACGGTTGGGTCGGCGCCCGACAGCGCACCACGGGCAGTTGCCATCACCACATAACGACCGGGAGCCAGTCCGAACAGGCGGTAGTCACCTTTGTCGTCGGTCGAGGCATTACTGCCAATTTCCCAGCCAAAGCCGTGTCTGCCACGCCCTGGGCGCAAAGCCATCACCATCGCGCCCGTGACCGGTTCGCCGTTCGGATCGAGAACTTTGCCGCGTATGACCGCTGCCGGCCAAAGCTGGACCGTCACGTCTTTGATCGGGTCGCCCTCACTGACCGTCAGGACGCCGCCATTGGCAAGTACCGCACGGGAGGCGCGTCGGGCGACAAAACCTGGTTTTTCGATGCGCACGTGATAGCGGCCCGGAGACAACTTGGAGATGGAAAATCGACCTTCGGCATCCGACTTGACCTGGCTGCCTTCCACATCACCAGCCTCGTTCATGAGCACGATTCCCGCCCTTTACTGCCGAGTTGTCGAGTGCGTTGACGGTCCGGCCGCTGATGGAAGCAGATTTGGCGTCGCGGGGCGGGGAAGGGGCGGAGGCCTGCTCCTGCGCAATGCAGGTTAGGCACGCCGCAATGACGATCAACGATGAGAGTACGATCTTCATCGCCCCACATCTAATCACAAAACGCTGGCGATAGCTGTGATGAAGCCTTAGTTCAGGAAATACGTACGGTACAGAGTATCGCGCTGGACGGGACGGAAGCCGGCGTCGCGGATCATGTGCCGGAGTTCTTCCTCAGTCGTGCAGTTGCTCGTTCCGGCGGCTTTCACGACGTTTTCCTCGATCATCACCGAACCGACGTCATTGCCGCCGAAGCGCAGACCCAGTTGGCAGACCTTCAGGCCCTGCGTGACCCAACTGGATTGGACATTAAGGAAGTTCGACAGGAACAGGCGCGAGATGGCGAGCGTCTTCAGATATTCGACGGCAGTCGCTTCGTCCCAGCCGCGTCCACCGAGAGCGGTGTGCTTCGGCTGGAAGCTCCACGGGATGAACGCCGTGAAACCGCCGGTCTCTTCCTGAAGATCGTAGATGCGCTGGAAGTGGTTGATGCGGTGCTCGAAGGTTTCGCCGACGCCGAACATCATGGTCGCCGTGGTGCGCATGCCGAGGTGGTGGGCGGTGCGATGCACGAGGAGCCAGTCTTCGGTAAGACACTTCAGGCGCGCAATGCGATGGCGAACTTCGTCGTCGAGGATCTCGGCACCGCCGCCGGGGATGGAATCCAGGCCCGCGTCACGCAGCCGCGCAATGGTGTCGCGCACGCTGAGGGAGCTGTATTCGGCGATGGCGAGTATCTCCGACGCGGAATAGCAGTGCAGGTGAACCTTCGGAAAGCGCTGCTTGATACCGCGCAGCATCTGCTCGTGCCAATCGATCTTCAGGTCGGGATGCAGGCCGCCTTGCATCAGCACGCCCGTTCCGCCGAGTTCGACCGTCTCGCGGATCTTTTCGTAGATCGTGTCGAAGTCGAGGATGTAGCCTTCGGCCGCGAGCTTGCCCTTCAGCGGGCGGTAAAACGCGCAGAAGGTGCAGTACTCGGTGCAGAAATTGGTGTAATTGATATTGCGGTCGATGATGTAGCTGACGATTCCGTCCGGATGCTTACTGCGCCGCATCGCGTCGGCTTCCATGCCGAGACCGATCAGGTCGTCAGAGCGGTAATAATCGAGAGCATGGGCCTTCGTCAGCATTCGCTTTAAGTCTCAAGGGAAGAGGCGCAATGTGTCAACCGGGCAAAATCAAAACCATTGCCGATTGTCGATTGATGATTGCCGATTGTGGCGGGGCTGAGATTTTCAATCGGCAATCGACAATCGGCAATGTCTTTGCTTTTCTCATGGATATCCGTTCAGCCGCAGCGGTCCATTCTTCACGAACGGCACCAAGTTGAGGGCATGGTAGATCTCCGGCCACCATGGCTCGACGGCGTTGTGAACGCCAGAAATCACGTCCTCGCGTTTCACGTTCGCGGGCGCGGGCACGAACCGATTGAGGCGGTCGAAAACGCGCGCGCGTTCATCGGCGGAGTTCGTTCGACGGAACAAGTTCACGAGTGTCAGCGCATCCCGCAGTCTCGCTGCACTGAGGACCTCATTCAGCAAATCTGCTCTCTTTTTGTCAGTGAGATTACCGTTCAGTGACCAGGTCACGAGCGCTTTGCGGAATTCGGGCGAAGCATCGGGATAATACGCGGGCGTGATCAGCCCGCCGGCGGCGATCTCCGCCACCATGCCGCTCGGCACGAGCGACTGGTCGGCGCTGTATTCCAACTGCACCCAGCCGAGATCGACGGACAGATGTCCGCTGCCGCTCTTGTGGACGGTTAGCGTGTACTCGCAGCCGAGGTCGACGGCGCGCGCGGCCGGTGTGTCAACGACGAACACGGCGGGCGGAGCGTAGATGCGGGCGTGCATGGTGCCGTAATTCATCGCCAGCCGCTGGCGTCCAGCGCGGCTTTCCAGCAGCCGCAGTTGCGATTGGTCGCGGACTTCGACCTCGCCGATCGATGCGACCTGGATGCGGACGCGCTCGCCCGCGGTGGTTTCCAGCGACTGTCCGACATGCAGAACGCCTGACTTCATCGAGCGTCCTTCCACGTCGGGGTGTCCCTGCTCGGCGACGAAGTGCCAGCCGCTGCTCGCGGTGTTGTAGGCACGGTAGGCGAACAGCACGAGAACGATCACAGCGCATGCGGCGAGAGGGAAACCAAACCGCCATGCACGAACAGAGAGCCCTTGCGGCTCCTGCACAGGAACGCGCAGCGGACGCTCCGCCATGCGGTACGTGGCGAGCAGCGTTTCGAGGTGCTCGACCTCGGGATCGGCGGGACCGCTGCGGTCCCACAGGTAATCAGGGCCGTGGGGCGCGTCGGGTTGATGCGGATCGTTCATCGCGCCTCCTTCGTCAAGATATCGCGCAGCATCTGCATTCCGCGGTGCAGGTTGACGCGCACCGAACCGTGGGCGAGGCCGGTGCGCTCGGCGATCTCGGGACCGGTAAGACCCTCGACCAGACGCATCATGAGCGTCTCGCGGTAAGCGTCGGGCAGCGACTGGATGGCCGCGAGCGCGCGACGGGCTTCGGCGCGCTCGGACGCGTTTGCGCCCAACGCTGGAATGCGGTCGTCGATCTCGTCTTGCGGAGTCATGTTCCGCAGGTGGTCCGTTGCCCGATTGCGGGCGATGGAGGCGATCCATCCGGGAAACGCCGCGGGTTCACGCAACGACTTGAGCTTCTTCAACGCCGTCAAGAAGACTTCCTGGACGAGGTCCTCGACCTCCGATGCTGGAAGCCGCGAGAGGAGGATGCAATGCACCACGCGCGCGTAGCGCCGGTAGAGCGCCTCGAAGGCGCGGTGATCGCCGTCCTGCGCAGCCCGCACGGCGGCTTCGTCGTCCAAGGCCTCCTGCGCTTCCATGCTGGTGGTCAAGACGGCTCCTCGGCGGAAGTGTTAACCGGAGAAGCGCAGGGTAACAAAAAAGGGCCGCGACAGGCGCGGCCCCGAGACAGAACGAAGACTATTTCTTCTTCGTCGTGGTTGCTTTCTTGTTGGTGGAGGCGGACTTGTCCGACGCCATCGACGTGTCCTGCTTGGCGATGATGTTGTCGGTGATCTTGTCGTACTCAGACTGGCTGACGATCTTCTTGGTCAGCAGGTCGCGCTTGGTCTTGTACGGACGTCCGGCGACGATCTTGGCGGAAGTCGCTGGGCCGATGCCGGGAAGCTTCTCGAGGTCGGCAGCGCTGGCGCTGTTGATGTCCATCTTGCCGGCAGGAGCGGTTTTGCCGGTCGTCGTCTTTGCCGTGTCGGACTTTGCGGTATCCGACTTCGACATATCGGATTTGGTCGCTGTCTTGGACGATGTCCCCTTGCTGGTCGTCGCCTTCTGATCCGCCTGCGCGAACGACAACACGGTCGCCAAGCATACTGTCAGCAGCAGAATGCCAAGTTTCCTCATGCGCGTTTCTTCTCCTTATCTTTGGTTGCAACGCCCTGTTGCTTCTTGAGTTCCTGGTTACCCCTGCCGGGGATCGGAAGTTCTTCCACGGGTTCTCCGGCCGCCCGCTCCTCACGCCTGCGCCTGGGCCGGTAGTACTTGAAATAGACCAGGGCCGCGATGCCACCGAGCACGGCCAGCGAAATCAGCGTCCATAGCGCTGGTTTGCGATAGGTGGCGAAAAACTTCAGGATGCTGGCGCCGTAACGGTCCCCGATCAACGCGAAGGCAAGGTAACGGATACCGCGTCCGAGCGCAAGAGCACCGAGGAACTTGCGCGGCGGATACTCGAGAATGCCGGGCGCCATCAGAACGGGGACGATGGGGAAGGGAGGCGGGAGTATCGAGCCGATCACGATGGTGGAGAAGCCGTGCTTCTCGAATCTCTTGTAGACCTTCTGGGCCTTGTCGTGCCCAATCCTCTTCTCCAGTGTCTCCTCGCCGCCCTTGCGCCCGATGCGGTAGGTCAGGTACCCGCCGATGACCGCGCCCACGGTGGCCATGAAGGCATAGTAGGGCCACCAACCGTGATGCGACGAGGAGAGCAGGATGGTGCCGACGTCGACGCTGCCCGGGATCGGAATGAAGGAATTATCGACAATGGCGACGATGATCAGTCCGGGGCCGCCGAAGCGGTGAACCCAGGTCAACCAGGAGAACGCAAGCAGCGGCAGCAGGCGCATAGAGGCGACGGCCTCGCGGTCCTCCCAAGGCCCATCTACTTAGACGCAGAAAGCAGAGGTCAGGGCGAGGTGTTCACAATTTACCGAGTAGTAAACCTTAGCGGGTTCAGACCCCCTCCCCCCTTATCCCAAGAATCCCACAAATGGCGTGGGGTGTCCCAAGAGCGTTCCGAGCGGCAGTCCCAAGCGAATGCCACATGCGGCGAGCGTTGCTGAAAGTTATCAAAGAGCTAACAGGGTGGGGAGAGACACTACACCCTTGCACAATGCGTGCAAGGAACAGAGTACGCGGACGGGCGGGAGCTGTATGTGATGGACGTCATGTCGTCGTGTGACTAAGAAATGGCCCTCATCCGGGCAAGTGCGGGGAACCAGCCAGGAAATCTTAAACCGCGGCACCAATCATTTTCGATTTTCGATTTTCGATTTTTTGATTTCCGATTACTCCCCACATCTGCCAAAAGCGGGCAGATGTGGGGCACCAGCAGGTCACGTACGTGTCTAACAACCGGAATTATCGGAAAGGATCAGCGCAGAGTTCGCGGAGAAGCGGAGGAAACAAAAGGTGCTTCGACTCGGACTGACGTCCTCGCTCAGCATGACAACTGGTTGAGAGCAGCGTGACCGGCGGGACGCCGATGTTCCACGTGGCAGGCGAGACGCCTGCGTTACGCCCCCTTTTTCGGTCGGGTAGCCTTTGTCTTCCCAATCGAACTTGAAGTTGTTGGGCAGGTAGAGGACCTTCACGTTGGTGAAGCCTAGCTTCCGCAGTTCGTCGGAGGCTGGTTTGACGTTCGGGCAGTGGTCCCAGGGACAGCAGCCGCAATAGATGACGATGGCGGCTGATTTCGGCAGAGACTGCACACGCTTTCGTAAAGCGGCGATGCCCTCCGGTTCCGAGGCGGGGCCGGCGTATTCCGCTCCGCGGATGTGGTTGTAGCGGAAGAGACGCGCGGGACCGACCTGCAGGATGAGCGGCTTCGGCGCCGACTTTCCCAGCAGGGCGACGAGATCGGCCGGCGAGATGGTTTGCATGTCGCCGCCGGGGGCGGATGACGCGGGTTTCGTTTGTGCCAAGGCGGTAACGGCGACGACGAACACCAGAAGGATGGCAAGCTTGCTGTGCATGCGTAAATCATCGCACAGGCACAGTCCCACACACGGCCGGCTAGGATCCAATGGAAGGCAATATTTTCAGAGACTTAGGGATTGCGTACTTCTCCGACCCAACCGTCTTGCGGCTTTCGTGCGGTGACATCGCTCGCGTTAGTGCCTAAGCTGTGGGGGCTTTTCGGTACCGAAACACGGAGCGAATCTCAATGGCGACCTCAAAGGCTCAACGGAACCGCGCGCCGCGCGTCAACATACCGGGGCGGGAACGCGCGGTGATCGACGTCGGCGGCAGACAGCTCACCGGTCCTTTATGCCAGCTTTCCGTCAACGGAGGCTCGTTGCGGCTGGCAAAGATCTTTGGCGAAAGCACATTCGGGCAGATCACACTGCAAACAACGACAGGGGACATTGTCTCGGCGATCCAGTTTCTGAAATCGGGCGCTCCCGATGTCCAGGCGTTTCGCTTTGTCCACCTCGATCCCGAGACTCGGACCCGCTTAGAGACTGCTTTGCAGCAGATGCGGAAGCAAGGGTTGGGCGAGGCGCCGCGCTCGATGTTTCAGTTGTGCACGAACGCAGCTCGGCGCGTCATGCAAAAAGCCAGGAGCCACATGGAGAGCGCGTAGGGCGGCGTCAGTCACTTTCGTCGTCGGACGCAATCTCTTCCAATTGCCGGCGCCAGTCGAGGCCTTCGATGAACTCGCTGGACTCGCGCCAACCTGGCCGCACTTTCACGAATAGTTCCAGGAAGACTTTCTTGCCGACCATGCGCTCAATCTCGATGCGCGCTGTGGTGCCGATCTTCTTCAGCATCGATCCGCCGCGTCCGATCACGATCGCCTTCTGGCCCTCGCGCTCGACGTAAATGACGGCGGCCATGCGGTCGAGGCGGTCGCCTTCCTCGTAGCGCTCGATAACGACGGTGGCCGCGTAAGGAACTTCCTCGCCGGTGTGCAGCAGCACCTGCTCGCGGATGATCTCGGCGACCATGAAACGAAGCGGCTGGTCCGTGAGCTGGTCGGCGGGGAAGTAGGCGGGACCGTCTTTCAGGTTCTTCACCACGGCATCGAGCAGGTCGTCGAGACCCTTCTTCTTCAGCGCCGAGATAGGGATGATCTCGCGGTAATCGTAGCGCGCGCGCCACTCTTCGATCATCGGGAGCAGGCGGTCTTTGGGGTGGACGGCGTCGATCTTGTTGAGCAGCAGGATGACTGGTGTCCCACCCTTCCAACCCCGGTCAGGGTGGGGCACCCCCTGCTTTTTGAGGAGGTCGATGGCGTATTGCTCTTCCGGGCCGAAGCGGCGCGATGCATCGACGATGTGCAGGATGAGGTTGCAACCTTCGAGGGCTTCGCGTAGTTCCTGCATCATCTGGCGATCGAGGCGGCTGGCGGCCTTGTGGACGCCCGGTGTGTCGATGAGCACGACCTGCGCTTTCGTGCGGCCTTTGACGGCGGGGACATTGACGATGCCCTGGATGCGATTGCGCGTAGTTTGCGGCTTGTAGGTGACGATGGCGATCTTCTCGCCGACGAGCGCGTTCAGCAGCGTGGACTTGCCTGCGTTGGGGCGGCCGAGGATGGTCACGAAACCGGACTTCATCTCGAGGTTGATTGTACGGGATTCATGAGAAAAACCTTTCAACGCAAAGGTCGCAAAGAACGCAAAGGAAAAGCTTCACCACAAAGTACACGAAGGAACACGAAGGAACGGAAGGAAATCAGCCGAGGGGTGGATTGTACGGGAAGGGTTCGATAAGCGAGTAGCGCAGGAAAGAAGACGGTGGGAGTTCGCGGACGGCGATGATGTCGAAGCGGATGCTGCGGCCGGTGGAAGTGAAGGGAGAGGGATCGCCGAAATCGGCGGTTGCGTTGCCCGTGAGTTGCAGAGCGGCGCCGGAATCGAAGTCGACGAAGAGGAGTCCGGCACGCGGATCGGCTTCGAGATTGCCGATGGTATTGAACATGTTGTTGCCGCGGTAGTCGGGCCACAGGAGCGTGCGGTCGTCTTTTATGGTGACAAAGCCGGGACGTCCGCCGCGGTGGGAGGCGTCGGCACCGGATTCGGCGTGCATGGTGGCGATGAAGAAAGTGTCGGAGCGGGAGATGAGAGTGCGGTGAGCGTCGGAGAGTCGGGAGCCGAAATCCCCCAGGTAAGCCAAACCCGGGCTTACCCGGGGCACCCGGTCGAAAATCCCGTCCGATAGGACCCGACGTTGGATGTACTTGGTGCAGTTGCCATAGAACTGCGCGAGGCGGAGGTTGAGAGCGCCGGGCCTGCGTTCGAGTGTGCCGTTGATGCGCAGGCGGAGGCGGCGATCGAAATCGATGACCAGCAGGCCGGCAAGTACGTCGTCGACGAGAGCGGGATCGAGTTTCGGATCCAGACGATGAACGTGGATTTGAATGTTGTGCGAGTCAGGGACGGAGAAGATCGCGTTTCCGGTCAGCGGTGATGCCCAGATATTACCGTCCGCGTCCCGGGACGAAAGTACGGAGAACGGATCTTGGGCCAGGAGTTCCGCAATCGCCGGCGGAACCGCATCGCGATACTTGCCTTCGCGGGCCTGCTCGGACACGCCGACGCGCTTCTGGACCGCGATTTCGCCGGGATGGAATGGTGAGGACACGCAGCGTATGGATGCGTTCAAAACCAAAAAGCTTCACCACAAAGGACACGAAGGAGCACGAAGGAAATAAAGATCAGCGCAGAGGGCGCAGAGAGGACGGAGTACGCAGCGAAACAAAAGGTCCTTCGACTCGGACTTACGTCCTCGCTCAGGATGACAGAAGTTGAGAGCTATTCCTTCACCGGAATACCCAGCGTTTTCATCTTGCGGTACAGGTGCGAGCGTTCGAGTCCCAGAACTTCGGCGGCGCGACTGACGTTGCCGTGGTTCTGGTCGAGGGTCTTCAGGATGTAATCGCGTTCATAGGCGGCGCGGGCCTGGTGCAGGGTCGAGAAGCCATCGCCCCCGGCGGCCTTGCGCGAGCCTTCGCGATAGACGAGCGGCGGCAGGTGCTTGCGGTCGAGACGGGCGACGGTTGGATTCATGATCACGATGCGTTCGATAACGTTCCTCAACTCGCGCACATTTCCCGGCCAGGCATAGCGCATGAGGGCGTCGATGGCGTCGTCGGTGATCTCTTTCGGCTTGCGGCTGTACTGCGACGAGAAATCTTTCAGGAAATGTCGCACAAGCAGCGGGACATCTTCGAGTCGCTCACGCAAAGGCGGGACGTAGAACGGAATGACGTTGAGGCGATAGAACAGATCCTCGCGGAAGTTGCCACGTGAGATTTCCTCTTCCAGATCATGATTCGTCGCGGCGATAACCCGCGCGTCGACCGTGACCACTTCGTCGCCGCCGACGGGAGTGAAGGAACCTTCGTCAAGGGTCCGCAGCACCTTGGACTGCGTCTTCAGGCTCATATCGCCTACTTCATCGAGGAAGAGCGTACCGCCATTGGCCTTGGCGAACTTACCTTCCTTGTCGGCACTGGCGCCAGCGAAACCGCCCTTGACGTGGCCGAAGAGTTCGCTCTCGATGAGGTCTTCGGGGATTGCGGCGCAATTGATCTCGACGAACCAGGCCTCGTTGCGCAAGCTTTGCGCGTGGATGGCGCGCGCCACGAGTTCCTTGCCGGTACCGGATTCGCCATAGATGAGCACGCGGCCGTTGGTGGGCGCCATCATAGCGATCTGCTGGCGCAGGGCTTTCATCGGGATGCTCTCGCCGACAATGACGCTCTTCGGCTGCTGGCGCCTGAAGTCGCGATTCTCGGTGCGCAGGCGGTGCGCGTCGGCGGCGTTCTTGACGAGGATGAGCGTCTTCTCGAGCGAGAGCGGCTTTTCCAGGAAGTCGAAGGCACCAAGTTTGGTGGCGCGCACGGCCGTTTCTATGGTGCCGTGCCCGGAGATCATGATGACCTCGGGCGCGTCATCGGATTGCTTGATGCGCTGCAGGCAATCGAGGCCATCCATGCCGGGGAGCCAGATGTCGAGCAGCACGACGTCGAACGCACGTTTGTCGAGCATGTCGAGGCAGGTCTCGGCGCTGTCGGCGAGAGTGGCCTTGTAGCCTTCATCTTCGAGCACGCCCTTGAGTGACTGGCGGATACCGGCTTCGTCGTCGACGATGAGGATGTTATGCATGGACCGCTTTCGCAGGCTCGGGCACGATGGGCAGCTCGACAATAAACCGCGCGCCGACGGGCTTGTTCTCTTCCACGCGGATTGTACCGTGATGATCTTCGACGATGCGGCTGACGATTGCGAGGCCTAGTCCTGTGCCGCGCTTTTTCGTCGAGAAGTACGGCATGAAGAGTTTTTCTTTCAGCTCGCGGGTGACACCGTGGCCGGTATCGGCGACAGCGATCTCGACCACGTCGCGTTCGGGCGCAAGAGCGGTCGAGATGTGGACCTCTTTGACCATCGACTCCTGCATGGCTTCCGCGGCGTTGTCGACCAGGTTGGCGAGCGCGCGCTTGATCGCCTCGGGGTCGGCAAGGACCCTGGGCAGGTCGGAGGCGAACTGGGTCTGGACGTGAATGCCCTTGAGCCGGCCGTCAAAAAGCGAAAGCGCACTTTCGACCACGTTATTGATGTCGGCAGGCTGAGGCTTTGCAGTGGGGAAGCGGGCAAGGGTCGAGAACTCGTCGACTAGCGTGCGCACGGTTTCCACTGCCCCGGCGATGGTGTCGGCACATCCGCGAATGATGGTGAGCGACTGCTCGTCGGGCTGGGTGCCGCGGTCGAGGTGTCGCCGGATGCGCTCGGCGGAAAGGGCGATCGGAGTGAGCGGGTTCTTGATCTCGTGCGCCACGCGGCGGGCGACTTCGCGCCACGCGGTCTGCCGCTGCGCCTTGATCAGATCGGATAGATCTTCGAAGACGAGCACGTAGCCGAGGCGCTGCCCGGCTTCGAGGGACGCGACTGTAACCGCGACGTTAAGATTGCTGCGGCCGACGGGGATCTCGATCTGGCTGGTCGCGGTGCCCATGCGGTCGGCCTTGCGCGCCATGTGGCGGAGGTCCTGTACGACCTCGGGAGGGAAGAAAGCATCGATTGGCTGGCCGGGAGTAAATGGCGGTGCGGTGGAACCGGCGTCGCGGAAGATGCGCTGGAGGGCACGGTTGCTGTGCGTGACGCGGCGGTCGGCATCGAGCGATAGAACGCCGGTGGGAATGCTCTCGAGGACAGTTTCCATCAGCCGGCGGCGCTGCTCGACGGCGACGTTGGCGTCGGCAAGCTCGCGACTGGAGGCGTCGATCTTTTCGCGCGAACTTTGCAGCTCGCCGGCCATGCGATTGAACGACTCGACGAGTTTGCCGAGTTCGTCGCCGGCGGCAACCGAGACGCGGTAGTCAAATCGTCCGCGCGAGATCTCCTGCGTGGCTTCGGCGAGGGCGGCGACCGGCCGGGTGACGAATTTCGCGAGGAAGAGCGCGAGCCACGTCGTTGCAAACAGCACCAGGACGGTCAGCAGAAGCAGGATCCCCATGTAGGTGCGGCGTACGAGTTTGCGTTGCTGCGCGAGTTCGAGATATCGCTGCTGGCTGGCGTCGATCTGGGCCATCGTGCGCGAGAGGCTCGCCGGCAAGGGCATGCCGACGAGGATCCAGCCGCCGCGGCCACCGACCATGCCGGCACCGAGGATGTACTCGACGCCGTTGACCATGATCGATTTTGGGAGGGGCAGGAGACTGCCCTGGTGTTCGCCAATGCGGCCGCGGAGTGTGGGCCAGGGCTCGGGCAAACGATATCCGGCCTCAGCATCGTTGTCGAGAACGGCGACAGCGAAGCCGTTCTGAAGCGTCCGCTCGCGGCGGCGGAAGACGTTCATCACCAGGTTGAAGTTGTTGTTCGAATAGCCCTGCTGCGCCTCGGGTGATTCGGCGAGGGAAACCGCTTCAGCCGTGGCGTTCTCGCGCGCGTAACTGGAGAGCAGCGTGCCGACGGCGGCGGTGTCCTGGCGCACCTCTTCGACCGGCCACGAGAACCACTTGTCGATGGAGCGGTTCATCAGGGCGTACGAGAACAGAAACAGGAAGATCACCGGACCGAACGAGAGGCCGAGCGCGCCGATGACCATCTTCGTTCGGAAACGGGAGCCGAGGACGCCACCACGGCGCTCGGCGAAGAGTTTCAACAGGGTGCGCAGAAGAACGAACGTCAGCGCAACCAGTGCCAGGAAGATAAGGGCGGAAAGAGCCGAGAAGATGAGGGTCTGCTCGCTCGTGGTCGGGCGAAGGAAGGTGAGGTTGAACGCCTGCTGCGAGGAGACGATGGTGACCAGCAGAAAAATGATCGCCGCAAGGATGATCAGGCCGGTGCGCTGGCGGCGCCGTTCGCTGATCTTCGGGTTGGGCGCAGGCGTGGCCATCAGAGGAGAATGCCGCCAAAATACGGAGCTTAGGC
Organism: uncultured Terriglobales bacterium; assembly: GCA_964559835.1. Taxonomy (GTDB): domain Bacteria; phylum Acidobacteriota; class Terriglobia; order Terriglobales; family Acidobacteriaceae; genus DAISJI01. Next base: position 82,365 of record CAZLJE010000015.1, on the reverse strand, counting down.
CAATTATAAGGGGAAGTGCGGATACGGGTTAAACCGGTTTGCGCGTCTTCGGGAGTAGCGCACCCAAGGGGCAATGCTCGCAATCGGGAATCTTCTTAAGGCAGTAGTTCTTTCCGACGCCAACGATCAAGGCATGCATTTCGTTGAACACCTGCGCTAAGTCGGTGCGGCGCATGGTGCTGGCGCGCGACGGATCGTGGCAGGAGCCCTCAGGTTTGCCGGAGGGCAGGATCGCCCCAGAGGAGAATTGGTCCGCGTCACTTCGACATTGCGCGACAAAGGCCTCTTCGCACAGGGCGGCCTGGAACACGTCGCGGATCTCATCGTACGTCGTCTTCGGATTGGCGAGTCCGTGGCGCTCGAGGATGCGGCGGGTGTAGGCGTCGACGACGAACGAGGGGTGATTTCCGGCGTAGAGCAGGATGGAGTCGGCGGTCTCGGGGCCGACGCCGCTAAGGGCCAGCAACTGCTCGCGCAGATGTTCGGTGGATTGGGCAAACATGCTATCCAGCGAGCCGCCGTAGGTGTGATCGAGGAATTCGACAAAGGCCTTCAGCCGCTGCGCTTTCTGGCGGAAGTACCCGGCGCTACGGATGAGTTGCTCCAGTTCGGGCAGCGGCGTGCGGCGGATGCCGTCGGGCGAAAGAAGGCGGGCGGCGCGGAGCTGCTGGAGCGCGCGTTCGACGTTCGTCCAAGCCGTGTTCTGGGTCAGGTACGCGCCGACGATGACTTCGAAGCGCGACTGCGCCGGCCACCAGTGTTGCGGTCCCCAGGCGCGAAAGAGCACGCGGTAGAACTCGCGGATGGTTGCCTGCCTTTTCCGGGTCACGGCAATAGTTTACCTGATTAAGTATATCGGGCTACGATATTAATGAATCCGGAGACACTGGGCTGGAATCTAGTTACCTAGAGGGTTAGAGAATGCTCGGATCGAGACTGGTAGGGCTGATTGAACGTCATTCCAATGAACTGGCAGAAGGGCTCGTAAAGAAACTTTGCACTTCCAGCCGGACGCCCGATTTCCGCGAGATCCCTCGCGAAGAACTGGCAAAGGGAGCGCGCGAGATCTACAGCAACCTGAGCGATTGGCTGCTGACAAAGACCGAAAGCGACATCGAATTGCGATACACGGCGATTGCCGAACGGCGCGCCACCCAGGGCATCGCATTACAACAGTTCGTGCTGGGGCTGTTCATGTCAAAGGAGCACCTCTGGGCGTTTTTGCAGCGGGAGGCGATGGCCACAGGGCCGGTCGAGCTCTTCGGTGAATTGGAATTGTTGCGATTGCTGGACCAGTTTTTCGACCGCGCGGTGTATTACGCGGTCGTCGGATACAGCGAGAAGGCGAAGGAAACAGCGGCGTGGGGCTCAGGGCTTAGGGCGTAGGGCCTTTGCGCGAACATTCTTGAATGTCATATGACGAGCCGGGCTGCCGGTTTGTTCTTTCCACCGGGTGAATAGCCCGACATACGAATCCGTGATGTAGTCGGCGGGGCGGAGGTCGAGAGAGCGGGCGGTGCGGTCGATCCAGCGCGACGGGCCTTCGATCTCGCCGAAGTTGCCGATCGGAGTCTCGTCGAGCACGACGTGGCCGGCGCCGTCGGTCCACTCGGTACGTAATTTCTCATAACGAAAAGTGGGTTGATACCCGAGCGCCAGCAGGATAGCTTCCATCGCCGCGCCATCGGAGACCCCGGTTTCGTTCTCGACCCGCGACTTATGGCGGCCGGCCTTACCGCGCGTTTTATGGGTCAGCTTCCATTTGCCGCGATATTCGCGCAGGCGCAGGACGTCTCCGCGGGCGCGAAGCTCGCCTGAGGGCAGGTCGTACAGCGTGTTCATCTCGTGGGTGCGAGGAGTCTGGCGGCGAAATCCGGCGCGGCGCAAACGGCGCTCCATCTCCTTCAAATCATTCAACAAAAATTTTATTTCGATCTCGCGCGGGCCAGCCATGCGGGCAGCATAACACCGGGCCGAAGCAAAACCATTTTCGATTGCCGATTGTTGATTGCGGCGGATAAGATGTGCGGCCGGACCCACCCTAGCAAAACGGGCTAGGGTGGGCCATCCACGGTTAAAAGAAAAGCGCGGAGGGCGCAGAGAGGCAGAGGACGCAGAGACTAATGCATAGATCCTTCGTCGGACTGACGTCCTCCTCAGGATGACAAGCTATGAAGATGCTGATGATTGCTGCATTGTTGTTGCCTGTGCTCGCGGCGGCGCAGTCGAAGCCGCCACGACGTTACATCAAGCCGGAAGGCACGACGCCCCGCCCCTTCAATGAGGCCGTAATCGTTGGCGATACGATGTACGTCGCCGGGCATATCGGCCTGGATCCGAAGACCGGCAAGCCACCCGCCGACGTGGACCAGGAGATCACGATGTTGCTCGACAGCTTCAAAGCGACCGTCGAGAAGGGCGGGATGACGATGGATGACCTGGTCATGGTCACGGTGCACTGCCCGGACGTCAGCCTATACAACAAGTTCAATGCGGCCTACGTGAAGTACTTCAAGGCGGACCTGCCGGCGCGGGCGTTCCTGGGTTCGGGGCCGCTTCTGTTCGGCGCCCATTTTGAAATGCTCGGAACGGCCGTGAAGCGGTAAAAAGACCCACTTCTGCCAAAACCGGGCAGAAGTGGGGCACCCATGGGGCACTGCAGTATTAGAATGTGGGCATGAAACGGGCTGCGCTCATCGTCATCATGATGCTGGTTGCCGGGCTGGCCGCTGCCGCCGACCAGAAGACGGCGGAGTTGAAGTTCACGGTCCTGAAGGATGAAAACGGCAAGCCGGTGCGCAATGCGTCGGTGGTGCTGCATCCGGTCGACAAGGACGGCAGGCAGGGCAAGGGCGGTTTCGAATTGAAGACCGATCCCGAAGGCCAGGCATCGTTTCCGGCGGCGCCGTACGGCAAACTGCGTGTGCAGGTGCTGGCGCGCGGGTACCAGACGTACGGCGACGATTACGACATCAACCAGCCGGCGCAGGTGATCGTCATCAAGCTGAAGCGGCCGCAGGGGCAGTACTCGATCTACGAGAAGCCGGCGGAGAAGCCGAAAGACGAAAAGCCAAAAGAGTAGTTAGTATTTAGTAGTTAGTAGTTAGCGGCAGGCGAGTGAGGTCAGCGGCGAGAGCCGGCGAAACCGGCCACTCCTAATCGGCACGGGTGAAGTGTGTGCGTGAGAACTCTGCCGTACCTACGGCACTCGATAGTTTTGTTCCGCTTCACCCCGCGCTTACGCGCGGGGCTAAAATCTTCCGCCCACTTCGTGGGCTGGATTCGCGGGGAAATCACCTGTAGTTAGCGGCTAGCGAACGCGGAGCCGCAAACCCTATCACGTAACTCCTTCTTCACACCTGAGTCTTCAGCTCTCTTCTCAAAACTTTCCCTGACGGATTGCGCGGGATCTGCGGGACGAAGCGGATCTCACGCGGCTGCTTGTGCCCGGCCAGACGTTCGGCGGCGAATCCACAGATCTCCCGTTGCGTCTTCTCGGTCTCGGGGACACCTTCGCGCAGAACGATAAAGGCGCAGGGAATCTCACCCGCGGCTTCGTCGGGCTTGGCGACTACACCCGCGTCCTTCACCAACGGACATTCGAGCAGCACCGATTCCACTTCGGCGGGCGCGACCGGCAGCCCCTTGTACTTGATCATCTCCTTGCGGCGATCGACGATGTAATAGAGGCCCAGCTCGTCGGTGCGCGCGACGTCACCGGAGTAATACCAGCCGTCGCGCAGGACGTCGGCGGTCGCTTCCGGCGCGTTCCAGTAGCCGAGCATGAATTGCGGGCCGCTCATCACCAGTTCGCCGATGTCGCCGCGCATAACCTCCTGGTCGAGCGCGTTCAGGATGCGGCAGTCGGTCTGCGCAACCGGGCCGCCGATGGATTCCGGCTTGTAGAGCGGCCCCTCCTCGAACCCGACATGGGTGACCGGCGACGCTTCGGTCATGCCATAACCTTGGACGACTTTGATGCTGGTCAGGTTGGTGAAGCGGCGAGCGAGCTCGGGCGCGAGCGGAGCGGCGCCGGACTTGATCCACTCCACCGCGTGCTTCTTGGGGAACAGGCCGGCTTCCGCCATCTGACAGAACACATTCACTACCGGCGGAACAGCGGGGATGAAGTTCACCTGCTCGCCGCCGATCAGCTGTGCCGCGCGTTGGGGATCGAAGCGCCCCATCAGGAGCAGCGTGCCGCCAAGCATCAGGAAGGGGTTCAACACGACGTTGAGTCCGTAGATGTGGTACAGCGGCAGGAACAGCAGGGCCGTCACGTCGGCGGTGAAGCGCGCGCAATTCGGGCCGGCAAGCTGATAGGCGTTCGCGACCAGGTTGTAATGCGTCAGCATGACGCCCTTGGGCAAGCCGGTGGTACCGCTGGAGTAGGGCAGCGCGGCGAGCGTCACATCGGACGGCTGGTCCGGCTTCGGCAGCGTCGCGGATGAGCCGCGCAGCAGCACGTCGAAACTTTCAGCGGCCGCCGCAGGAGTGCGCGTCACGTAAACCCGCTGGAGATCTGGGAGTCCGGACAGGTTCATGTTCCCGATGAGCATGCCATCGGAGATCAGGAACTTTGCGCCGGAATTCTCGAGCTGGTAACGGACCTCGCGTTCCTTGTAGCTCGGATTGAGCGGCGTCGGGATGGCGCCCGCGAGCGTAGCGGCATGGTAAGCGGCGGCGAACTCCCATGAATTCGGCAGAAAGATGGCAATGCGGTCGCCGGGACGAATGCCCGCGATGACCAGCGAACGCGCCACGCGTTCGACGATGTCACCATATTCCGCGTAGCTGATGCGGCGCTCGCCGTCGATCAGAGCCGTCTTTTCGCCGTACTTGCGACAGGAGGCGAGAATGGCGTCGTGAACGAACACCCCGGCGGGGTCGGCGTAAAGCTCGGTGCGCAGCGCAGTGGGATTGGGAGTGGTCGTGGCCATCGCGTGAGGCAGGTTAACACGACAAATCATCTCGAGATCTGGAGATCTGGAAATCTGGAGTCTCTGGGGACATTCAACGGTAGGTCGTGGGCGGTAGGTCGTAGGTCGGAAGGACGCAAAGCGCAAGAGGCAAATCTCTACCGCGGATCACGCGGATTTCGCGGATGGTTTCCTTGATGAGCCGACCTACGACAGCCGACCCACGTCCGTGTTTTCATCCGGATTTGCGCGCAAGCTGCACGGCTGATATATGTAGCGCCTCGACTTGAGACGTGTGGGGGGAAGATTGTTGCGACGCATTCTGCTCGTTGTTGTCCTTGCAGTGGTTCTTCCTTGTCTGGCGGGAGCGCAGGCCGTAGCGGCTTCGGGACAGGGCCTGGTGCCGGCGGACCTGCTGAAGCTGCGGTCGGTCGGCGAGGCCAAGTTGTCGCCCGACGGCAATCTGGTCGCGTACACGATCAGCAATAACGACGGTCCACGGCGTCCGTATTCACAGCTCTACGTCATGGACCTGCGCAACGGCCACACGACGCGCTTCAGCGAAGGCCAGGAGGGCTCGGGCAATCCCGAGTGGTCGCCCGATGGTCAGTGGATCGCCTACAGTGGCGCGCTGAACGGCAAGCACGGCCTGATCGTCGCGCACCCCGACGCGAGCGGTGCGCGTTTCCTGACCGAAGTCGAGGGCACGAACAGTCCCGACCCCGGCACCGGCCGCACCGTGGCGTGGTCGCCCGACGGGAAGAGGATCGCGTTCGTTTCGGCCGAGGAAGGCCCGGAGACGAAGGATGCAACCGGCGACCCAGTGGTCATCACGCGATACCTGTACAAGCCCGATCACTGGGAGGGGAACAGCCACTTTAACGACAACCGCCGCACGCATATGTACGTTCTCGACGTTGCGGGCGGGCAAGTCCAGCAACTGACGAAGGGCACCGGCTACGAGCACTCGATCGACTGGTCGCCCGATGGGAGCGTCATCCTCTACGCAGCCGAGCACGGGCCGGATGCCGACCGCTTCTTCAATTACGACCTGTTCACGGTCAATGTCCGGGACGGTTCGATCCGGCAACTGACGGCGACCGAAGGCGTCGAATTTCGGCCGCGCTGGTCGCCGGATGGAAAGATGATCGCGTTCACGGCGACAAAGCGCGGTTTGACCGACCGCGAGACGAATATGGAGGACGCTCACGTCTGGGTGATGAACGCCGACGGCAGCAACCGGCGGGAATTGGGCGCCGCCATCGATAACCGGCAGATTTCGGCCGAGTGGACGCCCGACGGAAGCGCGATCCTTACGCAAGTGCAGGAGCGCGGCAGCATCCACCTTTATCGCTTGCCGGTGAATGGCAGCGTGCCGGAGAAGGTGCTCGGCGACGCCGGCGCGGTGTTCGCGTTCTCGATGCGCAAGGACGGCGCGCTCGTCTACACGTACCTAAGCCCGAAGGACGCGCCCAATCTTTATCTCAGGCAGGGAGCGAATACGCGCAAGCTGACGGACGTGAACGCGGAGTTCCTGCGCGGCAAGCAGGTCGCGGACGTGGAGTCGTTCACCTTCATCAGCAACGACATGAAGTTCAACGTCGAGGCATTCCTTACCAAACCGCTGGGCTGGTCGCCGGACAAAAAGTATCCGCTGATCGTGAACATCCACGGCGGACCGCACGGCGCGCAGGGACCCGGGATCAACGCGCACAACCAGGCGTATGCGGCGCACGGGTACGCGGTGCTGAATGTGAACTACCGCGGGTCGACCAGTTATGGCCAGAAGTTTGCCGATGCCGTCTTCCGCGACCAGGATGGCGACGAGGCGATGGACGTGCTGTACGGCGTGAATGCGGCGCTGCGGCGTTATCCGTGGCTCGATGCCGAGCGGATGGGCATCGAAGGCGTGAGCTACGGCGGCCAGCTTACGAACTGGCTCATCACGCAGACCAACGTGTTCAAGGCGGCGATCCCGACCGCCGGGATCTCGAATTTCATCTCCTACAACTACATGACCTATTACAACCAGTACGAGGCGATGGAGTGGGGCGCGTATCCGCACCAGGGGAATCTCATGGACCTGTTGTGGGAGCGGTCGCCACTGAAGCACGTGGCGGCCGTGAGTACGCCGACGCTGATCGTGCACGGCGAGAATGACCCTGACGTGCCCATCGCCGAGGCGGAGCAGATGTACATCGCACTGAAGGACGTAGGAGTAGAGACGGTGTTCGTACGCTATCCGCGCGAGGGGCACGGATTGTCGGAACCGAAGCACCAGGTCGATTGGATCCAGCGGTCGTTCGAGTGGTACGACCGGCACTTTGCCGGACCGACGAAGAGACCGGTGCCGTCGCTGCCGTGAGAAGTGATCAGCGGTCAGTGGTCAGTGATCAGGATTGCTAATCCGCAGATCGGGCTGAAATGGTGAGAGAACAAAGCATCGGCATTAGGCGAATGTTCTCGTTACGACCAATCCCTCACGACGCTTTGCTTTCACACTGCTGTCGCAATCGCAATTCCGCCACAATCGGCAGATGGTCCGAGGCGACGAGCGCCAGCTTGCTGCGGTGGAGCTTGTAGTGGACTGGCGAGAGGCAGCGGTCGAAATAAAAGTGGTCGAGGTGTAGGAACGGAAAGACGCCGGGGTAGGTGCGGCCGAAGCGCGCCATCAATTTCGCGTCGATTGATTCGAAGTGCCCGCCCATCAGCTTGCTTGCCAGGCCCTTCGTCCATTCGTTGAAGTCGCCGACGACCACTCGGGGGCCGGTGATCCCGTCGGCGGAAATGACTTTTGACGTCAGCAGACGCCCCTGGTGGCGGCGCTCGAAAAAGGCCGTGCCCAGGTGGACGTTGAAGACATGGACGACCCGCTTTCCAATCTGGATATCGCAGCGGAAAGCGCCGCGGCGCTCGCGGCCGCGCCAACTGATGTCGTAGTTCTGCGAAGCCACGATCGGCAGCCGGCTCAATGTCACGTTACCGTAGGCGCTGGGGCCGATCTTGCGGTTCTCGCCGAAGCGGTAGTCGTAGCCGAGAAGGCCGGCGATATAGGCGCCCTGGTGTTCCTCGGGAGAACCGCCCGCATGATTCACGACTTCCTGCAGCGCCACGACATCGGCATTGAGGTGGCCGATGACTTCGGCAATACGGTCGGGACGCACGCGGCGGTCGAGCCCGCGGCACTTGTGGATGTTGTAGGTCGCGATGCGGATGGCGTTCACTGTTGTCGTTGCAGGACCCAGCCCAGGGTTTCTGGCAAGCGCTCGTGCAACGGACGATGGCGCCACTCTTCGTACGAGATGGCGCGCGACTCGGCGACGTCGCGCGCAAAGTCGCGTTCCAGCCGTGCCGTGAAGCCGCGGTCTCGGACGGCGAGGTTGACCTCATCGTTCAGGCCGAAGGAGCGGTGGTCCATGTTGGTCGAGCCGACGACGGCCCAGAGTCCGTCGACCATCAGGATCTTGGCATGGATCATGGCCGGCTGATATTCGAAGATCTGGACGCCTTCCTTAAGCAGCTTTCCGTACGCGCGGCGGCTGGCGCTGCGCGTGAGCAGGTGGTCGGCCTTGCGGCCGGGCACGACGATCCTGATCTCCACACCACGACGGTGCGCGCGCAGAAGTTCGGCGGTCATGCTCATGTCGGGCAGGAAGTAAGGCGTGGTGATGAGGATGGATTTCTGCGCCGACGCGACCAGCAGTTGGAAGAGCGTTCGGGCGCGCGTTGCGCCACCGGTCGATGGGGTACTGGCGATCACGAGCGCATTGGTTTCGTTGTTCGCCTTATAGACGGGGAAGTAGTCCGGGCCGTTGAGCAACTCGCCGCGGGCCTCGAGCCAGTTTTCGGCGAACGTGGATTGCAGGTTGCTGGCCGCGTCGCCTTCCACGCGCACCATCGTGTCGCGCCAGCGCGGATTGTTGTTGTGCCCGGTGTACCAGTGGTCGGCGACGCCCGCGCCGCCAATGAACCCGAACTTGCCGTCGATGACCAGCAGTTCGCGGTGGGAGCGATTGTTGTAAGACGGGATGTGGTACCACCTCAGGTCGTTGTACCAGCCAATACAGCCGCGAGCTTTCGTGAGTTCCGCAAAATATTTCCCGGTGGTTCCGGCGCTGCCCAGGCCGTCGAGCAAAACGTTCACCTTCACGCCCGCCCGCGCCCGTTCGAGCAGCGCGTCGCGAAAGCGGTCCGCGATCTTGCCGGTCTGGAAAATGTAGGCCTCCAGGCAGATGGATCTCTGGGCGGAGGCAATGGCCTGGAGTTCCGCCTCGTAGAACTCGTTGCCGTTGGTGAATACTTCGAACGAGGTGTGGTGATTCACCTTGGAGTCGGTGATCGATTCCAGTTCATAGAGGAACTCGTCGGAATCGAGAGCTTCGCTGTTGGTCTCGCTGAGCTGGTACTTCGGGGTCGGGCCGAGGATGCCACGCAGGATCACAATGGCCTGCAGCAGGATCGCAAGGCAGGCAAACACCACGAACGGCGTGCCGACGTGCCACTCGGAAAAAAAACACAGCCCCAAGGTCATACGTCATTCGATGCCCAGAGAAGAAGCCGTGACGAGCAGCTACGCGGGAAACTACGCGGCTTTGAGACGGTCAGCAATGCGCTTGATCAGGTCGGGCGGGGAGATCGGCTTGGGCAGGACTTCGAAACAAATCCCCTGGGCGCGAGCATGGTCCAGGGCTTCGCTCGATTCGCCGTCGCCAGAGATCAGAAGAACGCGGCACAAGGGGGCGATCTCAACAACGCGCCGCGCGGCTTCGATGCCAGTCATGTCGGGCAGACGAATATCGGCCAGCAGGAGGTCGGGCGGCCGTTCGCGAGCTGCGTCGATCGCGGCTTCTCCGCGGTCTACGGGAACGACTTCGTACCCCTGCTGTTGGAAGATGATGGTCCAGGTCTGGCGGACGGCGTTGTCGTCGTCCAGGACCATCAATATCGGCTTATCGTCATTCCTCGTCATGGAGACCGCTGGCTAGAATACGGGCCGGACGCGAATCGTTCAACTCACGATGTGTGGAAAAAAATCAGGTACAAACAAGTGCATACCTTAGAAGGAAAGTATTCCGTATTCCGTATCCCGTATCCCGTAGTTGTTCGGCGAAATACCGGACACGGAATACGGGACAAACACCCGCGCGAAATTCGTCATTAACGCAGACGTGAATACATCGAGCAAAACTCGCGAAGACGTCCGGAATGTTCCGGTTTGAGAGCGCCCGCAACGTAGCGCCAGCGCCAGTTTCCAGACGCCCGGCCGGGCACGTTCATCCGCGCTTCGCTGCCGAGTCCGAGAACGTCCTGCAACGGCGCGACGGCGATGTCGGCGACCGAGCGCATCCCTGCGCGGATCATGACCCAGTGGATGGGCTCGTGCTCGAACCCGAGGTAGGCGCGCGCGAAATCGTGTTCTTTCTTCACATCTTCGACGGTACGGGTGGAATCGCCGATGCCGCCCGTCCACCAGCCGACGACGGTGTCGTTGTCGTGCACGCCCGTGTACGCGGCGAGATTGCGGACGTAATTGTGCGGCCGGAACGAGGGGCCCTGCGGGTCGTTGCCGAAAGCGAATTGCAGGATCGCCATCCCTGGAAAGCAGAACTCCTTGCGGATCGCCTCGACCTCGGGCGTGATGACACCGAGATTCTCTGCCACGATCGGCAACTCCCCGAGCGCACGTGTCAGCACATGGAAGAGATCGGCGCCGGGACCTTTCACCCAGCGGCCGTGCATGGCAGTCGTCTCGCCGGCGGGAACTTCCCAGTAGGCCTCAAAGCCGCGGAAGTGGTCGAGCCGTACCATGTCGAACATGGTCAGCGCGGCACGGAAGCGCTCGATCCACCACTGGTATCCGGTCTCGCGGATGCGGTCCCAGCGGTAAATGGGATTGCCCCAGAGCTGTCCGGTGTCGCTGAAGTAATCGGGCGGAACGCCGGCCTGCTTGGTGGGTCGCCCGTTCTCGTCGAGGTAGAACAGATCGGGATGCGACCAGACGTCGGCCGAATCGTGTGCGACGTAGATGGGAACGTCGCCCATGATGCGGATGCCGCGGGCGTGGCAGTACGCCTGGAGCGCGCACCACTGGCGGTTGAATTCGAATTGCCAGTAGCGCTGGACGGCGATGTCGGACGCAAGGCGCTCGCGCCAACTTGCGACGGCTGCGGGTTCCCGGTGCGCAAGCGCCGGGTCCCACTCCGTCCAGGTAACCAGGTTATGGGCGTTCTTGGCGGCCATGAAAAGGGCGAAGTCGTCGAGCCAGTGCGAGTTCGACTCGCAAAAGCGCTCGTAGAGTTCGCGATCGTCGCCCGAGGCTGACGCGAAGAACCGATCAGCGGCGTTGCGCAGCAGCCCGAGTCGATACGGGATGACGCGCGCGAAATCGACTTCCTTCTCCGGAAAGATGGGAACGTGGGCGAGCTCGACGGCGGTCACATATCCGCGCTGCCGCAATTCTTCCACGCTGATCAGCAGAGGATTTCCCGCAAAAGCCGAGAAGCTCTGGTAGGGAGAGTCACCGTATCCCGTCGGGTTGACCGGCAACACCTGCCAGATGCTTTGTCCGGCGGCTTGGAGAAAATCGGCGAACTGGCGAGCTTCGTTACCGAGGTCGCCGATGCCGTAACGGCCGGGGAGCGACGTCGGGTGCAGGAGGATGCCGGCGGAGCGGGGAAATCTCATAAGATAGTTTCAGTTTCGAGTTTCAGTTTCAGCACGGCGAGGAACCAAGGTAAGAGGGCGAACGTGAGTTGGCAAGTTGGCCGGACGAGCGGACCTGAGTTCGGCCCTATCGCGGTCGGCCGAAAAACAAGACGTACCCGTCTGGGTCAGTGATCTCAAAGCCGCGCAGTCCGTCGTGCGTGTCCTTGACCGGTACGCTGAACGTTACACCGCGATCGACGAACTCGGCAGCGAGCGCATCAGGATCTGGCACCGAGACGTAGGCGTCCCATCTCATAGCGGGATCGCGCTTCGGGTTCGGCAGAGGCTCGGCTTCGCCGGACTTTACAAAAAGCATCGCTCGATCTCGCCCAACGATGGCAAAGAAAGGCTCGCGATCCGGCTCCCGGAACCGAGTCTCAAATCCGAGTTTGTCACGATAGAACGCGATGGTTCGATCGACGCCGCTTACGATGAAAAACGGGCACATGCTTTCCAGCGTTGGATGAGTCACAGACATTCACCTCCTCGCTGCCGCTGAATCTAACAGGTCTTTCGACTGCTTTGTTGCGCATCTGGAAATTCAAACTGATAACGAACGGGCGTGCGAGTAATCTAGTTATATGAGCCTGACCATCCGCGTGTTTTCCGATTTCGTTTGACCGTACTGCTTCCTGGCGGAGGTGCCGCTGGAAGAAGCGACGAAGGGGAAGGACGTCACGTTCGAGTGGCTGCCCTTCGAATTGCGTCCGGAGCCGGCGCCGACGCTGCGTCCGGAAGACGACTACCTGCAAAGCGCGTGGCGCAATAACGTTTATCCGCTGGCGCAGAGGCTTGGCGTGGAGATGAAGCTGCCGAGCGTCTCGCCGCAACCGCATACGCGGCTGGCGCACGAAGCGATGGAATTTGCAAAGGAGCACGGGAAGGGCAACGAGTACGCACATGCGCTGTTCAAAGCGTTCTTCCAGCGCAGCGAGGACATCGGAAACGTCGGCGTCCTGGGCCGGATCGCGGGCGCAGTCGGCCTCGACCCTGAGGAACTCCGGCGCGCGCTGGAGGAAGGGAAGTATCGCGAGCGTACGCAGAACCTGCTCCGCCAGGCGCGGATGCAGATGGTGAATGCCGTGCCGACCTTCATCATCGGACGCCAGCGGGTGAGCGGCCTCTATCCGGCGGAGGCGCTGGCCGAGATCGTGGATGAGCAGATGAAAAACGGTTGAACGTTGCCGGTTGGACGTTGTACGTTCGACCGCGGACATGAAACTCCTGCTGGCGCTTACGATCATCGTTCTCGCATTTGTGGCGACTGCTTACCCGCAAACGGACGCACGGTCTGACCAGGCTTGCATCGATCTGGAGAAGCAAGCGCCGGAGTTTCAGCCGCTCGTGAAAGCATGCCGGTATGCGATCTCTGCCCCACGCACCCTGCCGGATTTTGTCTGCACCGAGATTGTGAAACGTTATTTCTCGCCCCAGGACAAGCCCGAAACGATCGCGGCGCAACTCACGGTCGAGAAGATGCGCAGCCACTATGAGAATGTGACGGTCAACGGCAAAGCAATCACCAGCCGCAGGACGGGCGACGATCTCTTCGAAGGAAAGGCAGGCTCAACCGGTGAGTTCGCCCTGCTGTTCAACGTATTCGACGCCAGCAGCCAGGCCGATTTCGCTCGACCTGTAGATGCACCTGTAGGGTCGAAGCGCCTGAAGCGTTATGACTACCGCGTCCAGCGCAAGCACAACACGAACTGGACGTGGTACTTCGTCGGCGCAGCGACCAATCCCGGGTATCACGGCTCTATTTTTGTCGACGAGAAGACGGGTGATGTGTCGCGGCTGGTGGTGAAGGTGGACCCGGACGAAGTTGACGCCGACACGCCCGTTTCCCAGGCCACCACGACCATCGATTACGGTGATGTTGACATCGGTACGGCGGGTATTCACCACGTTCCCATCGGCGGTGAAGCCGTGAGTTGCTTCCGGTTCATGGAGGGGTGCATCCGCGCCGCGATCACCTTCCGAAACTTCCACAAGTTCGGCGCTGATACCAGGATCGTTCCGGCAACTCCGTAGGAACGCTACTGCATGTTTCCGCCGCTGCCGCCCGCGCGTTCGGCGGAAGCCGCATCCGGCGCGGCCACGATGCCGCTGAACTGCGTGATGCCGTAGATGCGATTACCGGCGATGGTGACGGAGCGCAGCGGGCGTCCCGGTTCGCCGGCGCGCTTCCAATCCTTGCCGTCGGCGGTGGAGTAGATCTCGCCATTACTGGCGACGCCCAGCGTGCGATGATTCGTTGCGTCGTACGCCACGGAGACGATCTGCATCGCGGGCATGCCGGCCAGCACGTGCTCCCAATTCTCGCCCGAGTCGGACGAGAAGAATGCGCCTTCACGGCTGCTGATCCAGACGTGGTTGGCATCCAGCGCGACGCCGTACACTCGCGTTACGTAGGACGGCAGCTTCGCCACGCGCCACGCGCCACCGTTGTCGTCGGAGAGCAACAGCGCGGTGGGAGTGGCGGCGGCAATGCGTTCGTCCAAGGTTGCGATGCCGACGAAATGTTTTTCGCCCAGCACCGGCCCGCCATGCCAACTCGCGCCGCGGTCGAGGCTGAAGTACAAGCCTGACTGTGAGGCGGCGATCCATTGGCGAGACGTGGCTGCAACCTGCGTCACCGGTCCGGCCAGTTCGCTCTTCACGAATTCGCGTTTCTGCGTGACCTTTTTTTTCTTGCCGACCCAGCGCGTCACGGGCGTGATCTTTTCCGTCAAAACGAGCTTGCTCTGTTTCCAACGGGTGCTCGACGCGTCGTAGAGGTAAATGCCGCGATTGGTCCCGGCGAGTAGCTCTCCGCTGCCGGCCAGGGCGAGAGCAAAGATGTCCTCGCCGGAGAGTCCTGCGTTCATCTGCGCCCAGTGCGCCCCGGCGTCGCGGCTGGTGAAGACGCCGCCAAATTCCTTGTCGTTCAGAACGCCGGCATAAATGGTGTCGCCCGCGGGCGCGGCAACAACGGCGGAAACCTGCCGGTGCGAGAAGCCGCGGTTCGACGCGCCAGCGGTTTCGGCGGCGTTATCGCTGGCGAGGATGCCGCTGCGATCGGTGGCGAGCAGGACTCGCGCAGGCCGCCGTGGATCGACGACGACGTCATTGATGATCAGGTTCGCGGGCCCCATGCGCCGCCACGTCTTCCCGGCATCGACGGTCTTCCACAAGCCTTCGGTCGTGCCCGCATAGACGATCAACGCGTTGGAGGGGTCCTGGTGCAGAACCCGCGTCCGGCGGGCGGTCGCGGGAATCCCCTGGACCTTGTGGAAGAGCGTGCCCGCGTCGTCACTCTTGTAGATCCCGGAGCAGGCGCTCAGGTAGACGGTGTTCGGGTTGGTGGGATCGATGATGATGGAAAAAACGTCGGAGTCGTCGATGATGCCGGTTTTGATCGAATGCCAGTTCTGGCCGCCGTCTTCGGTCTTCCACGGCAGATGCCAGGTCCCGGCGTAGATCACGTCGGGATTACGCGGATCGATGGCGATGGACTCGATGTTCTTGATCTCGGCGTGGCGCTCGGGCGAGATGCGCTGCCAGGTGTCGCCGGCATCGCGGCTGCGGTAAACGCCGTCCAGCGCACCTACGACGATGGTCCTGGAATCCGATGGCGCGAGCGACATGGCGCGGATGCTCTTGCCGCGCATGGTCGGAAGCGCCTGCCAGGTATGGCCGCCGTCGCGCGAACGGAAGAGATCGCCGCTCACGTTCTCCACGCTCCATGCCGAAACGAAGATCGTGTTCGAATCCTGCGGAGCAACGACGATGTGATCCAGAACGTAGTCGTTCCCGGGGCCGAGGTGTGCAAAGCGCGACCACTGCGCGCCGCTGTCGGTCGACAGATAAAGCTCGCCCGCGCTGGTGCCGAGCAGGAGGCGCGAAGGATCGTGCGGGTCGTAAGCGAGGCTGCGGGCGTCACCGCCTTCAGGTCCGAGCAGCACCCATCCCGAACGGGAAGTCTGCGCAACACCAGATGCGCACACCAGTACGAGCGCGAGCAGGAGCCCCAAGGACCAGGAACGGTTCATAGAAGATAAGATGCGACACATTTTGAATACGGGTTGCAGCGCCATCGTTACCTAACAAGATACACAACGCAAGTAAAAGCACCTCGTGAGGCAACAAAAAGGCCGCCTGCTTTCGCAAGCGGCCGGTAGTCGATGGAGTTACTTATTCGCCTTCGGCGCGGCCTTCCTTGCAGGACGACGGGCAGGCTTCTGACCGGGGTACTGCTGTCCGGGCCTCGTCTTCACCTTGGAAGCATCGAAGGGCTGCGTGCCCGGCTGGTCGAAGGTAGCGCCAGTGGGAACGATCCAGATCTCCGCCGTCGGAGTGCCGGCGCTGCCGGTGCGTACGTCGATGCGGCCAGGGTCGATGCCCTTTTCCGCGGTGAGGTACGCCTTGGTGTTGACGGCGCGCTGCTGCGCGAGCGAAGCGCCGTTCTTTTCGTCGGGCGCGAAGTTGCCGATGACGACGGCCTTGGCGTCGGCGTCGCGCTGCAGACGCAGGGCAACGTCGTCCAGGATGGCCTTCGCTTCGTTATCGACGCGTGCCGGCTTCTTCTTGTCCTTGAACTGGATCTCGTTCAGCTTGCTGGCAGTCGGCGGCGGCGGCGGGACTTCCACGTTCACCGACGTCGTCGAGCTAGCCGTCAGCCCGCGATCGTCTGTGACCGTGCAGTTCACGCTGATAGGTCCAGCGCTGGCGCCAGCCGTATCGAGGGTCGCGTTCGCGCCGTTCGGCGTGATGCGGCCGCCGGTCGCGGTGAACGAGTACGTGAGCGGACGGTTATCCGGGCTGGAGCCGGTCGCCGTGATGGTCGAGGGCTGTCCACCCTGGACTGTCGTCGGATTTGCGCTGCACGAGATGGTCGGCGGGTGCTTCGGCGGTTCCTGCACGGTAAAGCTGGCGTTGCAAGTCGCCGGAGTACCTTTCTTGTTCTTCGGGTCGGTAACGGTCGCAGAGACCGTGTAGCTGCCCGGAGCAAGGCCGGCCGTGTCGATAGTAGCGGTGCTGTCCTTGGCGCTGACAGTCCCGCCGGTGCTCTTGTAGGCGTAGGTGACCGTGTGGTTCTTCGGGATATTGCTGGCCGTCGTCGTCATCGTGACCGGTTCGCCCGCCATCACCGAAGACGGATTCACGGAGCAGCTCGCGGCCAGCGGCGCCGGCGGCGGCCCGAGGCTCCCAAGATTGACCACGATGCCGGAACGAACGCGGGCGCCGGCGAGGTTCTCGGTGCCAGGAATGACCGGACTGAAGTTGTGATGGCCCCACACGTAGTCGGCTTCAATGAGCCGGAAGGCTATCCGCGGCACGATCGGGATATCGATGCCGCCGCCGATGATCACGCCGATGCGGTTATCGGTGCCGAGGCCCGCCACCGACAGGCGATGCAGACCCACCAAGCCCTCGACGAACGGCTGGAAGCGCTCCTCGCGGAACTTGAAGCGCGGGCCGGCCGTGACCGTTGAGAGATTGGCAAGGTTGCTGTAATGGGCATCGACGTCGAGAGTGAAGCCGACGTACTTGTTGAAGTTGTACGTCGAGGCGACACCGAAACCTTTGTTGATGCCGTGAAGCCTGACTGGGCCAATGCTTCCGCCGGGATCGAGCCAGGAATAACCGGCGAAGATATCGACCTTCGGAGGTACCTCATAATTGTTTTGGGCAAGTACAGCGGTGGAACCCAACAGCAGCGTTAACGCCAGCGGGAGCCAGAACCGGCCAGTCGTTTCACGAAGTGACATGCGTGCTCCTCCGGAACTTTTTTAGGACCGACTGCAAGTTGTCATGTGACAGCAACAATTCCTGACGCGACCCAAGTGGTTCGAAACAAAAGGTCTCCGACAGCGACGCGGCATTGTAGCGCATCGCAGCCGGAGTTGAAAGCAACGCTGAGGTTGAATGGTCAAATACCGATGCCAAATTGGTCCAAAGCAAACGTCGATGGTCATTCACTCACAACGCGCAGGACCATCCGGGTGCCGCTATCGAGTTTCACGTTCTTTCCGGCAGAGGTGATCACCGAACCTTGTGTCGCGTTAGCCGCCGTTGCGTCCAACGTGTAGCCGGGCAGTCCGATCACACCCTGGGAAGTCGTATTGAGCGTTGCATTCGCGTTGGCGCCCACCGAAGCGGCTGTACTGCCGACGGTGCTGCCGGCGGCGCCGGCGGCATTTCCTGCGACCTGGCCAGTCGTGTTGGCGACGTTCCCGGTAGTCCGTGCGGCGGTGTTGCCGACACCGTTCACCGCGCCTCCGACCAGGCCTCCACCGCTGTTGGGGCTGCCCATGGCACCACCCGACGGCGGCGCGGACATGCCGGCGCTCGAATCATCGGTCATCCCCGCGGTATTTGTTTGTGCCACCGCGAGGGCCTGCACCACGGCATGGATGGGGACCTCGCGTCCTTTGGCGACTTCCGCGCGGTCAAAGACGACGCCGAGAGCGGATTCGGAATCACCCTTTGCACGAGCGTTCGCTTTCGTGATGTGTCCGATCAGCTTCGTGCCTTTCGGGATCGTGCGCTGACCCTCGGCCTTGGTGTCCGACGTAGTCTTCGCGGTGACTTCATCGCCTGGCTTCGCCTTGCGCGAATCAACGGACTTGGTCAGCACTGCGTTCAGGGTCGAGCCCGCGGCCAGAGAGGCGGCGGCGGAACCGGCGGATGCTGACTCACTAGCGTCCGAGTTTCCGCTGGCCGTGGTTTGTGATTTGTCCCTGCCCTTGCGTTCGCCGGACTGCTGCGTGGTGGTTTGTTGCGAGGCGTTGACGGAAGTTTCGTTCTGCGCTTTGACGCCGCCTTTATCGGCGCTGACGTTGGTGCTGCTTGACGCGCCGGCATTGGTCTGCGATTGTGCGGCAGCGCTGGAGGCAAGCAGCGCGGCCGTAAAAAGAATGCAAAGTCGTTTCACCTTTAAGTTCCTCCTTCGAAACACCGGCCATGGAAAAAAGTGAACTTCTCAGGATGGACCGAGTGCTGGCTGCTGTGATGCAATTTTGGAGCAGAAAGGATAATTACTAATTGATATACAGTTAATTTCAGTAGTGGGTCATTTTGAGAGGAGGTCAGAAGCGGACATGCCATCAAAGAGAGAGCTGCTCATAGGCACCTACAAGGCATTTAACGCTCGGGACATAGATGGGGCTCTGGCGATGATGCATCCCGAGGTGGACTGGCCGAACGGAATGGAAGGGGGACGGATGCGCGGGCGCAGTAACGTGCGCGATTACTGGCAACGCCAGTGGGGCATGATTAATCCCCACGTTGAGCCGGTGCGCTTCGAGGACGACGACATGGGCCAAACTGTGGTCGATGTTCACCAAGTCATACGTGATCTGGCTGGAACCGTTCTTAAAGATGAGTTCGTCCAGCATGTCTACTCCATTAGAAACAACCTCATCGAAAGCATGGATATCCGGAAACAGGACGGGAATCCGACATCCCGAAATCCAAATTGACCCACTACCATAAATTTCCAGGCAGGCGTGGGGCGCGCGATTTGCGCATCAGCGCGCAATTGTGCCCAACGTTAACGCCGGGAAACTTCATCTAAGGAATCCGCGTATGGTGTCCAAGTGCGCCAATCCGAATTGCGGAATTGATTTTAAGTACTTCAGCGAGGGCAGGATCTACGAATTCGCCTTCGCAGGGCAAGGCGCGTGCAAGACGTGGACGGAGCCTCCGGCCCAGGGCGCGAAGCGGGAACTGTTCTGGCTGTGCCACGACTGCGCGCAGCAGTTCACGCTCGAATGCGCCGAAGGCGAGATCAGGATAGTGGGACGGCAGCACCGGGCCGCCTGAGAAGCGAGCCATCGTTCTCTGGCCGCCGAGAGCGGCCAGAGAACGCAATCAGCTTTACTTCTGTGGCGGTCGCGGACGGCTGGCGGGCGGAATGATCCCGTTCATGCGCAGGTACTCCACCATCTGGCCGTAGTGGTCGAAGCAGTGGCCGACCTCCAGCACGGCCATGCCGCCGCGCGTCGCCTGCCCGGGGCCGAAGGGACTCTTGATCTGCTCGGTGAACTTTTCTTCGCTGGTGATCGACGACATCGCCTTGTGCACGTAGGCAAAGCTGTCTCTGAGGAATTTCATGATGTCGGCTTTGCTGGTGATCGACTCGGGGCCGCTCTCGCCCTTGCCGATGTCGACCGGAGGTTTCGATTCGCCGAGGATCGCGGCGCCGATGATGTAGTTCGCCGCGGCAACGTGCCTCACCTGCTGGGCAAAGGTGCGAACGCCCTTGAACTCGCCCTGGGCGGGCGCGAAACTGTATTTGTCTTCCGGCATCGCGTCGGCGGCTTCTACGAATTCGGTTTCGGCGCCTCGCAGCTGGTTGTTGAGAACGCGGTCCATGGTGGGTTTGGCAGGAGCGGCTTTCTTGTCGGCTGGGGCTTGCGCCATGGCCAGACAGGTCAACAGCAGCGCGGCAGTGAGTACTCGAACAGTGGTTCGCATCGTGATTTGCCTCTCTTGTGAGTGATGACTACAGGGCCGAGAGATGGGACCTGACAACGTGCTAAGGAGCAGTTCCGTTCACCGCTCCCGCAGCTACCGGGATCGCAATCGCGTGTAACTGGTACCGGCGGGCTGTGCTCAGTCCCACAACCAGCGCCACGGCGGAGATCAACAGCGCCGCCGGGATTCCCCAGCGTTCTCCCACCGCGCCCCAGATCGCGCTTCCCGCCGCCATTCCTCCCTGGAGTACGAACAGGTACATGCTCAACGCACGCGCGCGAAGCCAAGCCGGACACATGGTCTGGGCGGACACATTCAGGATGGCGACGATGGTAATCCAGGCGCCGCCGCCGGCAAAGAGGGCCGTGCACATGCCGGGGAAGGTGTGCAGTCGCGGCGTGGCAAAGGTCGCCGCGGCAAACACCAGCGTCGCGAGAGCGACGACGCTATTCAGCGACATGCGCCGGCGCAGCGTCGGCAGGATGCAAGCGCCGGCGAGCGCGCCCGCTCCGAAGCAACCGAGCATGATGCCGAATCCCACCGAGCCGAACGGCTTAGCCATGAGCGGCAGCAGGGCGAGCAGCGCACTGGCGGCGACGCTGAACACGGCGGTCCGGATCAGCACGGCGCGTACTTCGGTGGATTTATGGAAATGTTCCAGACCCGTGCGGACGGCGCGCAATACCCGCTCGCGCCGCTCCGGCACCGGCTGCCGGCTTTTCCAGGCGTAGATCACGAAGATGACGCCGAAGAAACAGGCGGCGTTGACCAGGAAGGCCAGGCCGGGGCCGTACGGGATGATGAGGAGTCCGCCAAGCGCGGGGCCAACGGCGCGGGAAATATTGAAACCAACCGAGTTCAGTGCGACGGCCTGTGCGAAATTGCGCGGGGAGACGATCTCCGGCGTGATGGCCTGCCACGGCGGATCGTTCATCACGTAGCCGAGGCCGAGCACGAAGGTGAACAACAACAGCAGCCAGGGTGTCACCAGCCCCATCAACGTGAGCACGCCAAGAGCCGTGGCGGAGACCACCATCCAGGATTGCGTGAAGAGCAGCAGGCGCCGGCGGTCCACCATGTCGGCGAGTGCTCCGGCCGGGAGAATGACCAGGAACACCGGCAAGGCGCTGGCTGTCTGAACGAGCGAGACCATCAGCGGAGAACTGGTGAGCGAGGTCATCAGCCAACCGCTACCGACGATCTGGATCCATTTGCCGGTGAAGGAGATCACGCCCGCCAGCCACAGATTCCGGAACACGGGTTCACGCAAAGGCGCCCACGCTGACGGGCGCGCCGCATGGCTAACGCCGATTTCTTCCAGGTTTTTTCCGAGTTCCACCATCAGGGCTGGCCGGCCACACTCTGCTGCTAACTTTAAACGAGCGGCGTCGCCAAAGGTGAGCGAAAAGGTGAGCCGAAGTGTTTCTGCGGTGTTAAGAACGGTTAACACTTTCCAGTGGAACGCGTCTTGCCAGCGGAGGTGAGGACAAATGAAGACTCACAAAATCGCATTCACCGTATTGGCGGTTCTCGTATTCGCGGTCGCCGCCTATGCATCCCCGATCTTTGGAACGTGGAAAGGGGAGCTCAACGGACGCCCCATCACCGTGAATGTGACTTCCGCTGAAGGTCACACGACGGCGATTATGACGTTCGACGGGCGAGACGTCGCCGTCAGCAACGCCAATTTTCCGAAAGGCGGTCCGCCGATGGCTCTCCACTTCCAGGCCACCAACCAAAACGGAAACATGAAACTGGTTTCCACCGGTTCAAGCGATCTGAGTTTCGAACTGGCGACGGCCGACGGGCGCGAAGCGACGCTGCGCGTCATCGACCAGGGCAAGACCGTCACAACGGTGAAGATGACGAAGGCCGACGCCGCGAAGTAGTACCCGTGGGGCACTTAACGCAGGCGTCTCGACTGCAACCCACCCCGTGGCAGGCGAGACGCCCGCGTTACGAACTGTTGGACGCCAGCGTTGCCCCGCCTTAGTGGTTGGCCGGGGGGAAGGCGAGGGTCACGAGCGTTTTCTGCTCCAATTCGTGCGCTTTCGCGGAGCCAGTGGCCGGACTTGCCGCGGCAGAGCGTTTGATGGACCGCACCGCTTTGCCCTGCGCGAGCCGCCGCAGGCGCGGCATGACGAACCACAACGCGCCCATGTTTGCCGGCTCTTCCTGTACCCAGACGATCTCCTCGGCCTTCGCGTGGCGGGCAAACTCGGCCGCGATCTCGTCCTCGGGCAGCGGATACATCTGGTCGAGGAAGAGGATCGCGGTAGAGGTGTCCTTGCGCCGCTTGCGTTCCTCACGCAACTCGTGGCCGATCTTGCCCGAGCAGATGAGGATGCGCCGCGCGTCCGTTATCTCTTTGTCCGGAACAAGGTTGAGGAACTGCGGACGCGAGAAGTCCTCGATCGGCGACGACGCTTCCGGATGCCGCAACATGCTCTTGGGCGTAAAGACCACCAGCGGTTTGCGCCATTTGCGTAGCGCCTGCCGGCGCAGCAGGTGGAAATACTGCGCCGCATTCGACGGCTGGCACACCTGTATGTT
This sequence comes from uncultured Terriglobales bacterium, assembly GCA_964559835.1. Lineage (GTDB taxonomy): Bacteria > Acidobacteriota > Terriglobia > Terriglobales > Acidobacteriaceae > DAISJI01. The sequence goes on along the minus strand of CAZLJE010000015.1, from coordinate 59,728 downwards.
GTCGCGCGCCGCGAGTTGCAGGTAGCGCTCGATGCGCCCGCTCGAGTGTTCTGGACCCTGTCCTTCATAGCCGTGCGGCAGCAGCAGTACCAGCCCGCTCAGCAGTCCCCACTTGTCTTCGCCTGCGGCGACGAACTGGTCGATGATGATCTGCGCGCCGTTGGCGAAGTCGCCGAACTGCGCCTCCCAGAGCGTGAGCGTCTCGGGATAGTCACGGCTATAGCCGTACTCAAATCCCATCACGCCCGCTTCGGACAGCGACGAGTTGTAGATCTCGAACGGCGGCTGGTCCGGCGCGACGTGCTGCAGCGGGATATAAACCTGCTCGTTCTGGATGTCGATGAGCGCAGCATGACGTTGATTGAACGTACCGCGGCGCGAGTCCTGTCCCGTCAGCCGCACCGGCGTTCCTTGCCGGATCAGCGTTCCGAACGCCAGCGCCTCGGCCATGCCGTAATCGACGGCACGCTTGCCCTGTCCCATCTCGCGCCGTTGTTCGAGCAACTTCTTGGGCTTGGGATGGACGTGGAAGCTCGCGGGCGCGCTGCCGATAATCTCGGAAAGCGAAGCGAGTTCTTGCGCCGATACGCCGGTCTCGACCTCGTACTCCGGCTTGTGCAGGCCTCCGTAGAAGTTGTCCCAGTAGGACGGCAGGGTATGGAACTGCGGATACTTCGTAGCGGCGGCGCCTTCCTTCTGTGCCTCCAGCAATTCCTGGTGGAACGCTTCCGCCTCGCCTTTCGGGTCTTTACCGAGCTGCTTTGCGTACGTCTCGAATGCCGGCGGATGTTCCTTGATCTTGGCGTAGAGCAGCGGCTGGGTGATGGTGGGGTCGTCCACCTCGCTGTGGCCGTGACGGCGGAAGCCGACGATGTCGATGACCACGTCGCGGCCGAATTCGTAACGGTAATCCATCGCCGTGCGCGCGACGCGTACCACGGCCTCCGGGTCCTCGGCGTTGACGTGGAAGATCGGGATCTTGTTGCGCCGAGCGAGATCGGACGCGAACCGCGAGCTGTGCTCGTCGCATGGGTTCGTCGTGAAGCCGACCAGGTTGTTGGCGATGATGTGGATCGTCCCGCCGACGGTGTACGCCGGAAGTTCGGCAAAATTCAGCGTCTCCGCCCAGATGCCCTGCCCGGCAAAGGCCGCGTCGCCGTGCATGACGACAGCCACGACCTTGGCCTGGCCGTCCTCGCCGAGGCGCACCTGCTTGGCGCGTGTGCGTCCCATCGCGACCGGATCGACAGCTTCCAGGTGGCTTGGATTCGATACCAGGTGACAGTTCAATGTGCGGCCGTCCGGCGCGCGGTACTTGCCGGTGGCGCCGATGTGGTACTTCACGTCGCCGCTGCCGAGTACACTGCGCGGGTCGACGTCTTCAAATCGCGAGAAGACCATCGACGGATTCGTGCCGACGATCTGCGTCATGACGGTCAGGCGTCCGCGATGGCTCATGGCGAGCACGGCCATCTCGGCGCCGTGGTCGAGCGCCGATTGCATCGCTTCGTCCAGTGCCGGGATCAGCGACGCGACGCCTTCAAGCGAAAAGCGCTTCGTGCCCAGGTATCGCGACTGGAGCGTCTGCTCGAAGATCTCCGAGCGCAGCAAGAGCGAGAGGATGCGTTCGCGATCGACGGCGGGCGCTTCCGACTCCATGCGCTCGGCGATCCAGCTGCGCTGTTCGGGATCGGTGATGTAGCTGAATTCGACGCCGATGGTGCCGCAGTAATAACGGCGCGCTTCGGCGGCAACGGGCCCCTGGAGTTCATCCAGTTCAGGGAAGGGAAGCGGCTTCAGGTTCTGGCCGAGCGGATCAAGGTTTGCCTGCAAGTATCCCCAGCGGCGGAAAACGTCGAAAACGCGCTCCTGCTCCGGGGTGCGACCTTCCATGGTCGCCAAGGACGATTGATGAATAGCTGTCATTTAGAAGGAATCCCCAACCGAAATAGTCTACCAATTAGATTCGCCGCTGCCGAATTCGCTTCGCAGGCTTTGGGTTTACCGCATCGATGCGCGCGCGAGGCTGAGGGCGCCGTCCTGCCCCCTCACTAGGAAGACGAGGTCATTGTTGTCGAGGCAGGCGACGATGCCGCGGAACCCGCTGACGTAATCGATCTGCGCCATGCCGGTTTGGGCGTCATACATGCGGAAGATGCGCTTGGAGACCGGCTTCCCGTTTTCCTGTTCTGTGCGCGAGTAACGAACAACAACACGGCCTCCACTCACGAACATTATTGGGTCCAAGCGTGCTTGCTGCGGTGGGTCGAGCTTCAATGTCCGCTGCTTTTGGCCTTGTTCGTCGAAAACCTGGACCTTTGCCGGCGAGCCAGGGACCAGGACGTAAATGTTGCCGTCGTCGCCGATCACTATCGAATTGAAATCCTTGGGTGCCGGCGCATCGACCGGACGCTTCGTCTTCGGGTCGGTTGCGACGGTGCTGCTGGCCGCGAGAAATTCGCGTTTGAAACTTCCGTCGGATCCGAAGAGCCACAGGACCGATTTGCGCGTGGTGTCCTCCTTGTTCTTCGGAGGCACGACTCCGCCCACCAGGAAATCTCCGCTGGGCAGTACGGCGAAGAGTCCCGGGCGCAGTTCGCGATCAAGGTCCGTCTTGGACACATAGGACGAATCCGGCGCGGCCTGCTCGATGCTGACGTGGTCACCGGGGCCGGGACGCATGGTCAGCAGAAAAACACGGCCGTCGCGGTCGATGGCGTGGCCGAGCACGTAGGTCGGACGATTCGCGCCGTCCGCCTGGCCCGCGGAAAAGTTCGCGATGCTCCCATCGGGATTGATGCGCACGATCACGCTCGGCGGAAGCACATTGCTCGCCGAGTCGGTGACGAATTCCGGCTGCAGGTACACGGCGCCGTTCTTGTCACACGCGGGCTGTCCGAGGATGCCGCCGGTCCGCGGCAACTGCGTCCGCACCGGCGAACTGGGATCGGCGAGAGCTACCTCGGACACAACGGGCGCCGGTTGCTGAGCCTGTGCAAGAGACGTCAGAAGAAAGATTACGATCGCCGCACCTGGAACGCGCACGAGATCCTCCCCGTGCTGGTTGGATGCGAATCTCCGTTCAAGGTGAGTAGCTCGTCAGAGCACCTTGCAGGCTTCTTCAAACGGCAGGCGCGGCGATCGCGGGTACAGTTTCGAAGGATCGCCGTACCCGATGTTGATCAGGAAGTTCGATTTGATGCACCCGGTCGCATGCTCCTGGCACGCTGCGGCGTCGTGCGCACTCGGACCGAAGAACTCCGCGTCCACCTTGGCGTTGTCGAACCCGGACATCGGTCCGCAATCGAGTCCCAAGGCACGCGCGGCGATGATGAAGTAGGCCCCTTGCAGCGAGCCGTTGCGCTTGGCGGTGGTCTCCGCCAGTTCCGGATTATTCACAAAAACATCTTTCATCCCGGGGTTGTGCGGAAACAGCTTGTCCATCTTGTCGTAAAAACGCAGATCGTAGGCGACGATGACCGTCACCGGCGCCGCCATCGTCTTCTCCACGTTGCCGGGAGACAGTGCCGGGCGCAGCCGTTCCTTCGCTTCCTTGCTGCGCAGGAGCAGGAACCGCGCGGGCGAGCCGTTGGCGCTCGTCGGTCCCCATTTCATGGTGTCGTAGATCTCGCGGATCGTGTCGTCACTCACCGGCTTGGGTAGCCAGCCGCCGAATGTTCGAGCGTTACGGAAGATGAGGTCGAGACAGTCGTCGGATACTCGTTGGGACATCGTGCGCCCTCCCGCCAATTCGATGGAGATTTCGCGCAGAAGGCGCGAAGAAACTTTGGCCGCTGGCTTTTTCCATTCGTCCGGAACCAGTTTTGATTTGCGTTCCAATTCCGAACTCGTACCGATTTCGGCAAGCAATCTTCATGGCGTTGCATTGACTTGTGTCTTTGCGCACCAGAACTTTCCTACGATGTTTGTGCCATCGATACGAGGGAATTCGCATGAGGCTGATCGCGATTGGTGCAGCGTTGCTGGGCATTCTTTCCGCTCCGGCCGTCGCGCAACGTCCGGCGGAGGACGACCTGACGAAATTGAACCTGGAACAATTGATGAAGGTCCAGTTCTCAACCGCATCCAAACATGCCGAAGACGTCAGCGCGACGCCGGCTTCCGTCACGGTCATTACGCGGGCGGAAATCCGCGCCTACGGCTACCGGACCTTGGCCGAAGTCCTCCGATCCGTTCGCGGGTTCTGGACCAACTCCGACCGCAATTACAGCTACCTCGGCGTTCGCGGTTTTGCCCGTCCCGGCGACTACAACACTCGCATCCTTCTGCTGGTCAACGGCCACAGGCTGAATGACAACATCTTCTACCAGGCACTGATCGGCACCGAATTCCCGCTTGATATCGACCTGATCGAACGCATCGAGATCGTGCGCGGACCGGCGTCCTCACTCTACGGAACGAATGCGTTTCTCGGCGTGGTGAACGTAGTCACGCAACAGCCGCCGATCTCGACGACGGTCGAGGCGTCGGTCGACGCGGGCAGTCAACTTACCCGCAAACTCCGCGTGACCCTCGGCCTGCCGCGCATTCTGGACGGCGCGCTATTCTCCACTTCCATGTACCGGACCGACGGCGTCGAGCGTCTCTACTTCCCGGAGTTCGACACGCCCGCCACTAATCGGGGCGTCGCCTATCGTGTCGACGGCGACCGCTCCGAATCGGGATTTGCGCTTGTCCGGCGGCGGAACTGGAAATTCGAGGCCTTGCTGGGATCGCGCGAGAAACTGGTGCCCACCGCCTCGTTCGAAACCATCTTCAACGATGGCGCCACTCGGACCATCGATACCCGCGGCTTCGCCGAGGCCACGTATCAGCGGGACTTCCTCTCCGGCCTGCAATTGACCTCCCGCTGGTTTTACGACATGTACTCCTACCGCGGGACGTATGCATACAGCAAGGATGGATTGCGCTTACTTAATTTCGACCGCGCGCGCGGCGATTGGGTGGGCACGGAACTGAATGTTTCGCACCCGCTCGGGCACCGCAATCGCCTGACCACCGGGTTCGACTTCCGTTACAACTTGCGGCAGAACCAGTACAACGTCTGGCAGTCCTCCGCCGCGCCGGTGCTCGACGACCGCCGCAACTCGAGTGTGTTTGCTTTTTACGCGCAGGACGAACTGAAGATCAGCGCGCGATTTTCCGTCAATTCCGGCGTGCGCATCGACCACTACAGCACCTTTGGAGTAGCGGTCAGCCCGCGCGCCGCCGCCATCTTCCGTCCCGACAACAAGACGGCGATCAAGTATGCGTACGGGCACGCTTTCCGCGTGCCGAATTCGTACGAGTTGTACTACGCCGACGGCGTCAGCCTGGAAGCCAATCCCCGGCTCCAACCGGAGGTCATCGACAGCCATAACTTCGCCGTCGAGCGCGCGCTCACGCCGAATGTTCGGGCCGTCGCCGAACTCTTTTACACCCGGCTCAATCGATTACTCGACATTACAGAAGATCCGGCCACAGGCCTCAGCCATTTCGTAAACGTTGCCTCCGTCACGGCAAAGGGCCTGGAGTTTGAAGTCGAGGCGCAGCATAACGGCTGGCGCGGTGATTTGAATTACGTATTCCAGTCGGGCCATGACCGGACCGGCGCGGCATTGGATAACCTGCCCCGGCATATTGCGAAGCTGAAATTCCAGGCGCCACTCCACTCCCGCTGGATGGCTGGCGCGGAACTTCAGTACCAGGGCTCGCAAGAGACGTACCTGCACCTAAGACTGGCAAATTCACTGACGACGAACCTTACCCTTGCCACACGCACGCCATACCGGGGTTTTCACGTATCAGCCAGTGTTTACAACCTGTTCGATCGAACCAACTACGGACCCTCGTCACCGGAATTAGAGCAGTTGCGCCTGCGCGAGAACGGGCGCGAGTTCCGCATCAAGGTCACATGGACGAGTCCACAACACTCGGAAGGCAAATGACAGGGGAATCGATGCGCAGGCGCATAAAAGGCCGCTCGCTGAGCGTTGTCCTGGTCGTGGCAACGGTCGCATGCGGAATCCTTGGGTGGGCCCAGGCGGAGGCCAGGCAGTGGGCCAACGAGTACGAACTCAAGGCGGCCTTCGTGTACCGGCTCATGTCGTTCGTCGAATGGCCGGGCGATGTCCTGGGCGACCACCTCACCGTCGGGTTCGTGGGCGAAGGCCCGATGGGGGACGCGCTCACCCGCTCGCTACAAGGTAAGCGAATCGGCTCGCGCCCCATCGAAGTGCGCGTCGTCCGCACGACCGGTGATATGCGCGACTGTAACGTTCTTGTTGTCTCCTATTCCGACGCGTCGCGGACCCGCCAGGCCGTCGCCGGGATCAAGGACGCCAGCGTGTTGACCATCGGCGATGGGGAAGGCTTCGCGCGAATGGGCGGTGTGGTCGCGCTGGTCCCTCGTGAAGGCACGTTTCAACTGGCCATCAACCCGCAGGCCGCGGCCCGGGCCCGTATCAAGATCAGTTCGAAGCTCTTGACCATGGCAAAACTGCTGTCATCGGAGGAGACGCCATAAAAGGCAAACGTGACGAAACTTCATAACATCCCGGTAAGCCGCAAGCTCGCCGGCATCATCGTGATGGCCACCGCCACGGCCGTATCGCTGATGTCGGTCGCGTTCGTCGCATATGACTTCTCGACCTCCAGGCGCCTGGCACTGGAAGGCCTGCAGATCCTCGGCCGGATCGCAGCCGGCAACAGCACCGCGGCCGTGGCTTTCAACGACGCCGCTTCCGCCGCTGAAGTCCTCAATACGCTCCGCGAACATCCTGAGATCCAGGACGCATGTACCTACGACGCCGCGTTCCATGTTGTGGCCCAGTACCATCGCAACCACGGCAGCAATTGCCCGAGCGCCGTTGCCAAAGCTCCCGTTGCGGCGCTGATCCCGGAAGGTGCCGTCTATAGCCAGCCCATCCGGTTGAACGACGCCAGCATCGGCTACATCTACGTGCGGTCCGACCTTTCGCTGATGCGCACCCGCCGCGACCGTTTCCTCAGCATTACCGCCCTGCTCCTCCTGGTGTCATTGCTGGCGGGGACGATGCTTGGCACTACCCTGCAGCGCTGGATCGTCAAGCCGATCACTGCGCTGGCGACGGTGATGGACAAGGTGTCCGTCTCGCGCGATTACTCGGTCCGCGCCGAAGCTCTAGGCGGCGATGAGATCGGGAAGCTGGTGCTTGGCTTCAATCGCATGCTCGACGAGATCCAGGACAGCCACACCCGCCTGGAATACCAAGCCCTGAACGACGAGTTGACCACTTTACCCAACCGGCGGTTGTTTGCCGACCGGCTGGCGCAGGCACTGGCACTGGCCCAGCGCCAGGGGTCGTCGATCGCCGTCATCTACATGGACCTCGACGGCTTCAAGCTCGTGAACGATACCTTGGGACACGGTGTTGGCGATCTCTTGCTCCGGCAGGTGGCGGAACGCTTGCGCCGCCGCGTTCGCGCTTCCGACACGTTTGCCCGGATCGGCGGCGATGAGTTCATGCTGGTCGCCGCTCCCATCAGGAACGCCAGGGAAGCGGAACTGATCGCAGGCGAGTTGCTGACCCAGTTCATGACCCCATTCACCCTGAACGAACACGAACTGATGCTCACCGCCAGCATCGGCATCACTCTGTACCCGCAGAATGCGACCCAGCCGGAGCAGATGGTGCAGCAGGCGGACACGGCGATGTACGTCGCCAAGAGTACCGGCAAGAACAAGATTGTGTTTTTCTCCCCCGAGTTCGGCAATGCCGTCCGCGAGCGGTTGGAGCTGGAGAACCAGCTGCGTGGGGCCCTGGAACGCAACGAGTTGACCATCCATTACCAGCCGGAATTCGATCTCCAGGACCATCACCTGGTGCGCTTCGAGGCGCTTGCCCGCTGGAACAATCCGACTTTGGGAATGATCCCGCCGGCGAAATTCATTCCGATCGCGGAAGAGAGCGGACTCATCGTCCCCATCGGCCGCTGGATCATGGAACATGCTTGCCGGGAAGCGCTGCGCTGGCAGGCGGCTTCCAGCCGCCCGGTGATGGTCGGTGTGAACGTCTCCGGCATTCAGTTCATGCAGAACGACTTTGTCGGCGTGGTGGCGCGCGTGCTGGAAGTGACCGGCCTGAGCCCGTCGCTTCTGCAACTGGAGTTGACCGAATCCGTCCTGCTGCCCGGCCGCCACGAATCCGTCACCAAGTTATCGCAGCTCCGCGCGCTTGGCGTGAGCCTGGCGATCGACGATTTCGGCACCGGATATTCTTCTCTCAGCCTGCTGCCGCGCCTGCCCTTCGACCACTTGAAGATCGACCGCTCGTTCCTGCAACACATCCTCGACTCGAAAGATCCGACGTCCATGATGCGTTCGGTCGTGGACCTCGCACACAATCTGAACATCCGCGTCATCATCGAAGGCATCGAGACCCCGGAACAGTTGGCGATGATCGAGTCCATGGGCTGCGATGAGGTACAGGGATACCTGATGGGGCGGCCGACATCGGAGCCGGAAAAATACCTCTCCGCGGAGATCCAGGTCCTCAGCGCGGATTGAAAAGAAAAACGCCACGGGTCTTCACGGATTCGTACGGATACTTCCGATCGGTAGACCTTTCGCACTGACCGACCTCTTCGTGATCAGCAACTTAGGGCCTCAAGTGAACGCGTTCAAAATAATTCTTGACTGCGTTCAAATCTGGGCGTACTGTGTGTTTGAACACGTTCAAACGAGCGTGGGTGAGGAGGCCTTATGAATGTCTGGAATATGGTCTACGTCCTCTACTTCTTAGTCAGCGTTTCAGTGATCCATTTAATGGCGCGAACTTTGTCCAGAACCAGCACGACCTTCCTGCTCGAGGCATTTCCCGGCAATCGCGATCTCGCTTTTCTCATCGGTCGCGTCACAATTGCCAGCTTCTTCCTGGCCAACGTCGGCTTCGTAGTCTCAAACCTTCCCACAAACATGGACCGCGTCAGTGCGAGTCAGGCGATTGCCATCCTGCTCGAAAAGCTGGGATCGGCGATGTTGTTTCTTGGTCTCACATTGTTCCTTGGCCTGTGGATCTTTGCGCGGATGCGCCGACCGTGCGCGACAGCCCCAACGACCCGATGACAATTCCGAATCGAGGCACGTTGAAACAGATTGAGTGAGGAGAACAGTCATGCATCGTCATCAGCTACATCGTTTACCTGCTGATCAGCGTCAACCTGACCATCTGGGTGGCGCGGACCCTTCACAAGAACGGCGCCATCTTTCTGGTCGACGCCTTCCACGGCAACAAGGAACTGGCGGCTTCGGTGAACCACCTGCTCGTGGTCGGCTTTTACCTCATCAATATCGGCTTCGTGGCCCTGGCGCTCAAGACAGGTGACGCAGTCCTCAACAGCCGAGCGGCAATCGAGATGGTCAGCGACAAGGTTGGATACGTGATGCTTATCCTGGGCGGCATGCACTTCTTCAACCTTTACGTCTTCGCGCGCATCCGGCGGCGCGGAACGGGGGCGCCGCCTCCTCCGCCGTTCGCTCCGGATGCGGTTTTGCGGCCCTCACCGGCTCGGTGAATTTCACCACGGAGACACGGAGGCACGGAGTCACTGACTACTTATTTCCTCCGTGTCTCCGTGCCTCCGTGGTGACTCGCCTCAGAAATGGGTAAATCACGAATGAAAGGAGGGACAGCGATGCGAAGCCTGTACGTCCTGTACGACGACAAATGTGAGATCTGCAAACGGCTGAAGGACTGGTTGCTGGTTCAACGGTCCTGGATCGCGTTAGGACTGATTCCCGCAGGGTCGCCGCGCGCGAGGGCCAAGTTCCCAGGCTTGGAACATATTGCCGGCACGGCGGACCTGGCGGTGATCAGCGATGCGGGCGAGGTCTATCTCAACAATCACGCGTGGATCATGTGCCTGTACGCGCTGGAGGAGTATCGTGACTGGGCGCTGCGCCTGTCTTCGCCGCTGCTGTTGCCGCTGGCACGGCGGGCCTTCGAGGCGCTGTCGAAGAATCGGGGCACAATCTCGCGGTGGATCGGCGCCGGCGAGCAGGAACTGGCGCAGGAACTAGGCGCCGCGGACAACTGCGCTTCGGGAAGCTGCGAGACATCACGTGCACCGATGCTGGAGAATAACGTGCGAGACTACCTGCAATGAGTCCGGCGGAAACATCGACCGACGTCGTGCGCACGCGCTCGACTCCAAAAGCGGAGGAGACGCGGCGCCGCATCTACGAAGCGGCGCTGCAATCGTTCCGCGAACGCGGTTTCGAGCAGACCACCATGCGCGACATCGCCCGCCAGGCCGGAGTCGCGATCGGCGCGGCTTACTACTACTTCGCTTCCAAGGAGGCGATCGTCCTGGCCTTCTACGAGGAGATGGAGGAGCGCGGCGACGTGGCGACGAGGGAGGCGATCGGGAAACACAAGAAGCTGCGCGACCGTATACGCATTGTCCTGGAGAACCGGTTCGAACTGCTCGCGCCCAACTATAAGTTCCTGGGCGCGCTGTTCCGGCACTCGCCCGACACCGACGATCCGCTTTCGCCCTTCAGCGCCGAGACGCAGCCGATCCGCGACCGCGCGATCGAATTGTTCCGGGTTGCGATCACGGGCGGCGACGTAAAAGTCCCGGCCGACCTGATGCCGCATCTTCCGCGCCTGCTATGGCTGTACCAGCTCGGGCTGATCCTGTTCTGGATCTACGACCGCTCGGAAGGCCGGAAGCGCACCGCGCTGCTGATGGAGAAGAGCCTGGCGCTGGTGGTGAACCTGGTGCGCGTCTCCGGCCTCCCGCTGATGAAGCCCGTGCGCAGGACGGTGCTGGAATTGCTGGAAGTTGTCGGGTCGTAATAGGAAAGCACAAGTGCGTAATTGGAAAACACCGACATTCAAGGACGCACCGGTAGGGGCGATCAGTCTTATACCGATCTGCCTCACTCTTGTGTGCTTCCAAGTCGTCGGATTTATGGTCGATCGGGGGATTCGCATATCCGCGACCCTGCTGATTGTCTGCGGCTTTACGTTCACTCCCGCCATCACCTGTTGCTTCTATTCGATCGCGCGTGAGAAATCGAAAGTGTTTGGCACGGCAGGTTTGGCCATTGCCGCCGCGACCATATTTGCGCAGCGGGAAACACTGTATTTCGTTGAGATGGGTTTATTGCTTGTCCCCTGTACGCTGGTTGTCATGATGGTCATCGCGAAGCGACGCTCGACTCTGGGCTGGCCAGAGCGATAAACGGTCGAAGCGCGCGCCTTGACCCTTGGACGATAATGCAGTCCGGGGTGAGCGCGAGTGGCAACCGACAACGAAATGCTGGCGGACAGGATCATCACGCTCGAAGACCTGTCGCTCTACCTCTTTGACCTGGCGAACACGATCCACGAGCACCGCGACATGCTCTTCCGCCTCGCTGACAAAGCCAAGGCGGAAGCCGACAGACTGCGGGTCCAGCTTCCAGACACTGCCCCTTAGAACAGATGAAGCTATCGGTTGGTCACTGGCAGCGGTTCGGTGTTCTTGTCGCTCAAGGGTTCATGCAGCCCGATGGCGACGTTGAGCAGGTCCTGTCCGACCAGGCGCGTCCGGTTGATCGCTTCCTCCAGCGGGATGGAGACGATCTCTGTCCCGTGCACGGCGACCATCTTGCCGAATTCCTTTTTGTGCGCCAGGTCGATGGCGGCGATGCCGTAGCGTGTCGCCAATACGCGGTCGAACGCCGTCGGTGATCCGCCGCGTTGGACGTGTCCGAGTACCACCGCGCGCGTCTCGAATCCGGTGCGGCGCTCGATCTCGCGCGCCAGCACGTTGCCGATGCCGCCCAGCCGGACGTGGCCGAACTCGTCGCGCCCCAGGTCCTGCACGATGGGCGAGCCGTCGTCGCTGACTTCGCTGTCGAACTTTGCGCCTTCGGCCGCCACCACGATGCTGAAGTACCGTCCGCGAGCGTGGCGCTTACGGAGCAGTTCGGCGACTTCGTCGATATCGAACGGACGCTCCGGCACCAGGATGACGTCGGCGCCGCCGGCGATCCCGCTGTAGAGCGCGATCCATCCCGAATCGCGGCCCATCACTTCCACGACGATGACGCGATTATGCGCCTCGGCGGTCGTGTGGACACGGTCGATGGCGTCGGTCGCGGTGGTGACCGCGGTGTCAAAGCCGAAACATACGTCGGTGCCCATCAGGTCGTTGTCGATCGTCTTCGGCACGCCGACAACAGGGAAGCCCAGGTTGTTGAGCCGGAGCGCAACCGACTGCGTGTCGTCGCCGCCGATGGCGATGAGCGCGTCAAGCTGGTGCTGCTTGAGGTTGTCGATGCAGCGCTGCATGCCGCCTTCCTTCTTCGCCGGATTCGTGCGCGAAGTGCGCAGGATGGTGCCTCCGCGCGGCAGGATGCCGGCCACAGCGTGAAGGTCGAGGGCCATGGTCTTGTTCTCCATGACTCCGCGCCAGCCCTCGAGAAAGCCCACAAACTCATCTTGGTAGTTAAAAATGCCCTTGCGCACGACGGCGCGTATGACTGCGTTCAGGCCGGGGCAGTCTCCTCCCCCGGTCAACATCCCAACCCGCATGATCTCTCCTTATCAAGTACGCCTAACGGACATTCTACTGCGCGGGCGGCGACAATAGCGGGACCATCGTCACAACTTATTGTGATATAAAAACTTGTCATACAAGGACAACAATCGTCCTTTGCATGCAGCGCCAGTTCGCCACGTACGACGAGTTTTTTCTGCACTACCTGCGGCAGCATCGCGAGCCGCAGAACCGCCTGCTGCACGCTTGCGGCACCGGCCTGGGTGTCACCATCGTCATCGCCAGCTTCGTGCTCGGACACCCTTGGTTCGCTTTCCTCTTCCTGCCCATCGGCTACGGCTTCGCCTGGTTCGGACACCTGGTCATCGAACGCAATCATCCGGCGACCTGGGACTATCCCTGGTGGTCGTTCATCAGCGACTTCAAAATGCTTGGGCTGATGTTGACCGGAAGGCTCGCATCCTGGCTCGCCCGTGCCGACAAGCAGGAAAACATCGTCGCGACCAAGGACCGGCAGGAAGTGGCTACAGGCGACTAGCAACTGTCTTACAATAGCGTCCCAACCGAGGATCCCAATGCACCGGACTGCGCTTCGCATGCTGCTCTGGACGGCCGTTGCGGTGGTCGGGGCGATCTCATTCGCGACCGTAGCGCTGCGCCGCGGCGAGAGCATCAACGCCATCTGGCTGGTCGCCTCCGCCCTGTGCTGCTACGCCCTTGGTTACCGCTTCTACAGCAAGTTCGTCGCGGCAAAGGTGCTCTGCCTCGATTGCCGTCGCGCCACGCCCGCCGAACGTCTCGAGGACGGCCGCGATTTCGTCCCCACCAACAAATGGGTCGTCTTCGGACACCACTTCGCCGCCATTGCCGGACCTGGGCCGCTGGTCGGACCTGTATTGGCGGCACAATTCGGATATTTGCCGGGCACGATCTGGATCCTGGCGGGCGCCGTCTTTGGCGGATGCGTGCAGGATTTCGTGGTCCTGCTGTTTTCGGTGCGCCGCGATGGCAAGTCGCTCGGCCAGATGGCGCGTGACGAGATCGGACGCGTCGGCGGGTTCGTCGCCTTTGTCGCCGTCCTCAGCATCGTAGTGATCCTGCTCGGAGTGGCGGCGCTCATCGTCGTCAACGCGCTGAAGAACAGTCCGTGGGGGACCTTCACCATCGCCATGACCATGCCCATCGCGGTGTTCATGGGCCTGTACCTGCGTTTTCTCCGGCCGGGCAAGGTGCTGGAAGTGTCGGTGATCGGCTTCGTGCTGGTGATGGCGGCGATCCTCGGCGGGCAGGCGGTCTCGCATCACGCGACGCTGTCGGCCTGGTTCACCTTCACCGCGCCGGCGCTGGCGGTGATGATCATCATTTACGGCTATGCGGCATCGGCCCTGCCTGTATGGCTGCTGCTCGCGCCGCGCGACTACCTGAGCACCTTCGTCAAGCTGGGGACGATCGCCGTGCTCGCGATGGGGATCTTATTCATCCGCCCGACGCTGCACATGCCGGCGTTCACGCGCTTCGTCGACGGCACTGGCCCGGTGTTTGCGGGAACCATTTTTCCCTTTGCCTTCATTACCATCGCTTGCGGCGCTATCAGCGGATTTCACGCGCTCATCTCCAGCGGCACCACGCCGAAGCTGATCTCGCGCGAGACCGAGGCGCGTATGGTCGGCTATGGCGCCATGATGGCGGAATCGTTCGTGGCCATCATGGCGATCATCGCAGCCAGCGTGATGCAGCCAGGGACCTATTTCGCGATCAACAGCCCGGCCGGGATCGTGGGCACGGCGCCCGCAACCGCGGCGGCAACGATCAGCTCGTGGGGATTCCCGGTCAGCGCGGCCGACATGCAGGCGCTCGCGACCGCCGTCGGCGAAAAGACGCTATACAACCGCACCGGCGGCGCGCCCGCATTTGCCGTTGGCATGGCGCACATCTTCTCGCACTCGCTCGGCGGCGAACGGCTGATGGCGCTGTGGTACCACTTCGCGATCATGTTCGAAGCGCTGTTCATCCTCACCATCCTCGATGCCGGTACGCGCGTCGGGCGCTTCATGCTTCAGGATGGGCTCGGGCATTTCTGGAAACCGCTTGGGCGCACGAGTTGGTACCCGAGCATTCTTGCTACCAGCGGGCTCATCGTCGGATCCTGGGGATATTTCCTGTGGCAAGGCGTGAAAGATCCGCTCGGCGGGATCAATTCGCTCTGGCCGCTGTTCGGGATTTCGAACCAGTTGCTGGCGACCGTCGCACTCTGCGTTGCGACGACCATCCTGGTGAAGATGGGACGCGCGCGTTACATCTGGGTCACGCTTGTGCCCTTGGCGTGGCTAGTCACCGTGACCTTTACCGCGTCGTACCAGAAGATTTTCAGTCCCAACCCGCGCATCGGCTTCCTTTCGCACGCCCGGCAACTTGCGCAGGAGACGCCCGCCACCGCGGCCCGTGCGCACGAACTGTCGCGCCTGATATTCAATGACCGGCTGGACGCGGTTGTGACCGGGATCCTGGTCGTGCTGGTATGCGCCATGCTGGTCGAATCCGTGCTGGAGTGGTCGCGCGTGCTGAGCGGACGCAAGCAGGCCTTCGCCAGCGAAACGCCATTCGTGCCCACGCGATTTGCAGGGGAGGAAGCATGAAGAACGTATTCCGTATTTCGTATTCCGTATCGCGAGCTCTGAATCCGGCGCGGAAATCTCGTCCTCAGCCCCTGGCTCCGTCTCCGTCTCCGGAACACGGAATACGGAATACGAAATACCAGGCACTACGGTCTGCACTGGTGCATACGATCGGCTCTCTTGCGACGACTTTGTACTCAGCGCTCCGCGAGATCTTCGACGAGAACGCCTACGCGCGATTTCTGCAACTGCACCAGCTTGCGCCTTCGCGCGAGTCTTATGCTGCCTTCCTGCGGGAAAATTCCCGCCGCCGCGAACGCCGTCCCCGCTGCTGCTGACGAACCAATAACTTACAACCAATAACCAACAACCTTGAGTTAAACTGCGCCTCACACATGCGTGTACTGGGAATCGATTGCGGAGGCGAGTACACCGGCTACGGCGTGGTCGAGCAGGATGAGGACGGTACCCTGCATCCGATCATCTTCGGCGCCGTGCGCTTGAATCCCAAACGTCCGCTCCCGGAACGCCTGCGCCAGATCTTCCACGAACTACACGGTTTGGTCGACGCCCATCAGCCCGCGGTCGCTGCGATCGAAGAGGTGTTTTATTCTGCCAACGTGAAGTCGGCGCTGAAGCTGGGGCAGGTCCGCGGCGTGGCGCTGCTGGTCGCGGCCGAATGCGGCCTCGAAATCGCCGAGTATTCGCCGCTGTCGATCAAGTCAGCCGTGGTCGGCTACGGCAAAGCCGACAAGGTGCAGGTGCAACACATGGTCGCCCGTTTGCTCAAGCTCGACAGTCTTCCCGAACCGCAGGACGCCTCCGATGCCCTCGCCATTGCCATCTGTCACCTGCACACCGCGGCTACACTGGCGCGGCACGCGGGACAGGGAAGATGATCCGCCGGAGCCGCGCGCGCATCGAATCCATGTTGAACATGAAAAGCGTCCTTCGCACGACTCGTATGTCGGTATTCGCAGTTTGCCACCTGCGACGTGCTTTTATCGCCATTGCTCTCCTGCTGCTGTCGTCCGTCGTACTTTTGGCGCAGGTGCCGACACTGGACCCGCGCTCGCCGAATGACCCCCCGGTCCCGCTCATGACGTTCGAGTACACGTTTCTCGGCGCTACTCCTCCGCATTACAGCTTCGCGGTCGAGGCCGGTGGACGCGCCGCGTATCGCAGCGACGACACACCGCCGTTGACTACCGGCGAACAGACGGGAGTGCCCTACCTGGTGATGTTCGTAATCTCCCGCCCCAATGCTGACCGGATGTTCGAACTCGCGAAGGCGCTGAACTTTCTGCGTGGCGATTATGAATACCACGGCGGCCGTATCGCCAACATGGGCGCTAAAACCCTAACCTTCAAGAACGGCGAGATAGAGAACAGCACGACGTACAACTACACGCAGAACCCGATTCTGCAACAGTTGACCACCCTGTTCCAGGGCATCGAAAACACCCTGGAATACGGTCGCCGGCTCCAGCGCCTCTATCGTTACGACAAGCTCGGCCTCGATGCGGAGCTAAAGACGATGGAGGAAGATGCCAAACGCAACTACCTGGCAGAGTTGCACCTGGACGAGCCGATCCTGAAGCAGATCGCCCGCGATCCGTCTGTCATGAACATCAGCCGCCGCCGCGCGGAAAGTATTCTGACGAAGATCGACGGCGAAACCACGGCGTCCGGTAAGAAGTAGCAGCAACGCACGCGTGTGGCCTGTCACGCTGGTGCCGTGCATGGATGGTGATTCCGACCCTGAGCGCAGCGAATGGGGGAATCGCTCTCGCTGGCGACTGATGACTCCTGCTTAGGCTGCATCGGCGGGTTTGCGCGGCTTGATTCTCACAACGTCAGTGGCCTTCTTCTGCGCTAGTCGCAGGTCGTACTCGGCCTGGAGGTTCATCCAGACCTGCGGGCTCGTGCCGAAGTAGCGGGCCAGGCGCAGGGCCGTGTCCGCAGTGACACTGCGCTGTTCGCGCACGATCTCGTTAACGCGTGGAATTTGCAGCCGGAGTTCCTTGGCTAGGCGGTACGAACTGAGGCCCATCGGCTTCATGAATTCTTCCCGCAGGATCTCGCCTGGATGGATCGCAAACACTTTTTTCGTGGCCATCTGTTCTCCCCCTCAATGGTAGTCGACGATTTCCACCTCGTAGGCATTCCCGTCGCGCCAGACGAAGCAGATGCGGTACTGATCGTTGATCCGGATGCTGTGCTGCCCCTCGCGGTCACCGTGGAGAGCTTCCAGACGGTTACCCGGCGGGATACGCAGATCGTTCAGATTATGGGCACCGTGTAGCCATCCCAGTTTCCGGGCTGCTCCTCGGTTAAGGCTCGCTGGGATCCGCCGGCTGCTTCCGGTTCGAAACAACCGCTCGGCCTCCGCGTCCTTGAAGCTTACAATCACAACTGACATTACCGTCAGGCGGTATTATTGTCAAACGGTAATAGTAGCGTGCCGATATCATCAAGGTTCTCGTCCCGAGCGCAGCGAAGGATCTCCCAATTTCCGCTCGACCACTTGGCGGTTTTGCGTGCGGGTACCTGCCGGAAAACCTTCCGGTTTCGGGAATCATCCGACCTGTAAGTAAATACTTACACCACCGTCGCAACTTGCACGTACAATCAGGGTTGCCAGTATTAGGTCTAGTGTCCCGCAGGGTGTCCCGATGTTCCGACGGCCGGGCGAGGAGGGGGCATGATAACGCGCAGATTCTTCTCCGCATTTTCCTTTGTCCTGATCACATTGCTGGTGTGGTCACCGATGTGGGCCGACTCACACGTGCGCATCGTCCGCTTGAGTCTTGTCGACGGCCCGGTGCAGCTCGATCGCGCCACCGGCGAGGGCTTCGAGCGCGCCATCATGAACATGCCAGTCGCCCAGGGAATGCAACTCTGGACGCGTGACAATTCGCGCGCCGAAGTTGAGTTCGAAGACGGCACTACCCTTCGTCTCGCGCCGGGCACCAAGGTCGAATTTTCCGAGCTCGTGCTGCGCACCGACGGCACGCGCCACACGGTTATCCGCATCGATAGCGGCCGCGCGTACGTGAACTACGCGCGCACCAAGGGCGAGGATTTCCGGGTCGTTGTCGGAAATCAGGAGGTGGCGCTCGATAAGTCGGTTCACTTCCGGGCCGACGTGACCAATGACCGTGCGGAACTTGGAATCATAAGCGGTGAGCTAAATGGCGCTCCCTTCGCGCGCGCGAAAAAGAATGAGACTCTCGTGCTGCAGCTCTCGGGCAGTGAGAGCTATCAGATCGCGAAGGGGATCGACGCGGCCCTCGAGGACAGTTGGGACGCAGATCGAAACAAGGACCACGATAAGTACGTCCGTTCTGCCTACAGCCGAGGCTCGTCCTTTTATGGCGCAAGCGTCCTGGATTACTACGGCGGATGGCTGGACAGCCCGTTCGGAAGCTGCTGGCGCCCGTATGGCTTCGCGTCTTCCTGGGACCCTTATTCCTCGGGCGCGTGGGTCTACTACCCGAGTTACGGATACTCGTTCGTGTCGCTGTACCCGTGGGGCTGGCAGCCGTATCGCTCCGGAGCCTGGAACTACCTCGGCGCGGGTTACGGCTATTGCTGGACGCCGAACCGCAACTTCTACGGCTACGGCTGGGCGCCCGTCTATTACGCTCCGGCGGGATACGTCGCGCCAAAGCCTCCGGTCAGGTACCCGGGGCAGCGCGGTCCAAGGGATGGTGGCCTGCTTCCCGTCGGCACCGTAAATACCAGCGGCAACTGGACACCGAGCACGCCCATCATTCTTGATCGCGGAGGCAGAGGTGCTCGCGGTGGCGCCTCGAGTTTCGCTGGCGGCGGTTCCGCCGCCCCAGCGTCCACCTTAAACACGGCAGATCCAAATAGAGGGCCAAGGCGCATACCGAGCGCCGACCAGGGGTTCAGTCCCGGCCAGGCTGCACGCGCCAATCCCAGCAACGCCGGCAGTTTCGGTCCAAGCCGCGCCCCTCGACCGGACCGCGGTTTCAGCGGGCCCAGTGGCGGTTCGCATTCGAGCGCTGCGCCAATGCGCGAGCCGGCGCGCATGTCTGCGCCTGCTCCCGCTCCCGCGCCCGCACCGGCGCGTTCAGCGCCATCAGGTGGCGGCGGATCGCGCGGAGCTGCGCCGAAGTAATTTGTCGACCGAGCGGTTCACACGAAGTACACGATGGTTTCAACGAATGATTAGACAGGAAAGCCTTCGTGTGTACTTCGTGTCCGTTGTGTGAACCCTTCTTTTCTTAGGGACCGACCGCGATTCCCGCGTAACCCACTACCGCTTCCCGTTCGCCCGACACATCGCCCGACGTGGCATATTTCACCAACTGCGCCGATTTCGCCCCCAGGCGCTTGGCTGCGGTCAGCATTGCCACCGTGGGTCCAAAGCCGCACATGCTGATGTCTTCCTTCAACACCGTGTCGTACAGGCCCTTGGGATCGAGCGCCAGGATTTTATCGATCGCCTTGCGGTCTTTTGACCGCGTTGCCTCGTCCGGCTCGTAATGGTTCATGTCGCTCGATGAGACGATCAGCACCTGCTCGGCCGACGCCTCGATGATCTGCGCCATCGCGATGCCCAGGGCCGACAGTGCGTCGAAGCGCGTCGTGCCTACCGTGATCGGAACGAACTTGAAGTCACCGGCCAGTTCCTGAAGGAAGGGAAGCTGGACCTCCAGCGCGTGCTCGGCGCGATGAGCGATCTCATCTTCCGCCAGCAGCGGGAACCGTCCCAGCAGCGCCTTCCCCAATTGCGAATCGATGATCGCATCGCCGAGCGGCGTGCGCCAGCTTCCTTCGGTCATCATCGCCAGCGGCTCGCCAACGCCGGTGTGGTTCGGACACAGGATGATGTACCGCTTCGGCAGTCCAAGGCGCGCATACACCGCGCCCGCCACGTGCCCCGAGTACATGTATCCCGCATGCGGCGCGACGCAGCCGATGGCATGGATCTTGTTTCCCGTCACGCTCACGTACTGCTGGATCTCGCGCCGTAGCGTCGCGGGATCGTCCGGGTAGAACCGGCCGGCGACAGCGGGCTGGCGTACTTGGGTAGCCATAACAACCTCACGTAGGTCGTAGGTGGTGCGTCGCAGGTCGCAAACCGGATTGCTCGCTTTGCTCAGTTTTTCCGACCTACGACCTACGTCGCGATGCACCTCTATGAATTACGCACGAGCTGCTTGTAAATCGCTGCCGCTTTCTCCAGCGGCAACGCTTCGGCGCGCGCGTCCGGACGTACCGCTGCCTTCTTTATCGCAGCGTGGACCGCTGCCGCGCTGTACGTTTCCTTCAGGTTATTGACCAGCGTTTTGCGTTTTTGTCCGAACGATAATTTCAGAAAATCGATGAAGTCTTGCTCCGGCACTTTCAGCTTTTCAAATTGCGGCGAGATAGTCAGCCGCAGCACCGACGAGTACACCTTCGGCGGCGGGTTGAACGCGCCCGGCGGCAAAGTGAACAGGTTCTCCACCTTGGCATAAAGCTGCGCGGTCGCGGACAGGAGCCCGTAATCGCGAGTGCCGGGAACGGCGGCGATGCGGTCTGCGACTTCTTTCTGCACCATCATTACGATGCAGTCGAACAAATTGTGGAACGCGAACAAGCGGAGCAGGATGTCGGATGTGATGTAGTACGGGATATTTCCGACGACGCGCACCGGCTCCGGCTTGCGCGGCGTCACTCCGGCCAGCGCTCCCGGACGCGGCCCCAGCAATGTGCCGATGTCGATGGCGAGGATGTCGCCCTCGATGATCTCGACGTTCTGCCGCAACGTGTATTTCATGCGCAACTGTGCCGCGAGCACGCGGTCCAGTTCGATGGCGATGACGCGACCAGCGCGTCGCGCCAGGAGGTCGGTTAAAACGCCACGCCCCGGGCCGATCTCCAGCACGCGCCTCTGCGCCAGGTCACCGGCGGCGTCTACGATCTTTGCGGCGGCGCTGTGGTCGGCCAGGAAGTTCTGACCCAGCTTGGGTTTCTTGCCGCGCCCGACAGGCGCTTCGATACCGGTCGATCCCGGGTCTGCATCGTTCGTTTTCATTCGTTGTTCTTCATCACGAGTTTGACCCTGTTTACTTTCGGGTTATAGACTGCCAATCGCTCCCATGAAGATCTCAGTGGTGGCATCCGAGTGCGTTCCGTTCTCCAAAACCGGCGGCCTCGCTGACGTAGTTGGCGCTTTGCCGCCTGCGCTGGCGGCTTTGGGCCACGAGGTCAGCGTCTTTCTTCCCAAGTACCGTCAGACCAGACTCACCGATCCCAAGACCATCATCCAAAGCATTACCGTCCCGTTCGACGACCGCTACCGCTTCTGTTCCGTGCTCGACGGCGGGACCATGCACGGTGTTCGATTCTACTTTATCGACTATCCGCCTTATTTCGACCGCGACGCTTTATACGGTACTCCGCTCGGCGACTACCGTGACAACGCCGAGCGCTTCGGCCTTTTCTGCCGCGCCGTCATCGAAGCTTCCAAGATCCTGGGCGCACCCGATATCTTCCACTGCCACGATTGGCAATCCGCGCTGGTGCCCATCCTGCTGCGCAGCCTCTATGCCGACGACCCCGGGCTCCAAGACGCATGCACCGTCTTCACTATCCACAACATCGGCTACCAGGGCCTGTTCCCGCCCGACACCCTGCCCCTGCTGATGCTGCCGTGGGACCTGTTCACCATCGACAAACTCGAGTTCTACGGCAAAGTGAACTTCCTCAAGGGCGCCATCGTCTTCTCCGACTTCGTCACGACCGTCAGCCGGAAATACAGCCAGGAGATCCAGAGTTCCGAGTACGGCTTCGGACTGGAAGGCGTGCTGCGGGCGCGCTCGGCGACTGTCGCCGGCATCTTGAACGGCGTCGATTACAACGAGTGGAACCCGGAGACGGACAAGTACACCGCCTGTCATTACAACGCGTCCACATTGTCGGAGAAGGCGAAATGCAAGCAGGACCTGCTGGCGGAATTCGCCGTGAACGGCGCCGACCCCAGGCTGCCGATCATCGGGATCGTCTCGCGTTTCGCCGCGCAAAAGGGATTTGACCTGATCGCGCAGGTTGCTGACCGTCTCGCGCGCGAGGAGTTGATCGTCGTTGCGCTCGGCAGCGGCGATAAAGAGTACGAAGATCTCTTCCGCCGGCTGAACAAACAATATCCGCAGAAGTTTGCCGTCAAGATCGCCTACGACGACAAGCTCGCACACAAGATCGAGGCCGGGGCCGACATGTTCCTCATGCCATCGCGCTACGAGCCTTGCGGGCTCAACCAGATCTACTCGCTTCGTTACGGAACCGTGCCCATCGTGCGCGCCACCGGCGGTCTTGACGACACCATCGAGAACTGGGACCCCGCAACCAAACGGGGCACCGGCTTCAAATTCACCGAATACACCGGGGAAGCGCTTCTGGCGACGTTGCGGACTGCGCTCCAGGTCTATCGCGATCCCGAAAGCTGGCAGATCCTCCAACGCAACGGAATGGCGAAGGATTTCTCCTGGATGGCGTCGGCGCGTGAGTACGTAAGGGTCTTCGACCGTGTGAAACAATTGCGCTCCGTCGCGGCAGTGTGATACCAGTTGCCAGTTGCTAGTTGCCAGTTACAAACACAAAGCCCGAAGCCAGCTAGCTCATGTCACAGGCGCTAGTTCACGCCGGTTATGTTCTGGAACCGGCTGACGTTCTGCGGTGAAAAGTCCGGGTGGCTGAATCTCTAACGCGTGTCTCGCAGGTCCTTTGACAGAGATCAGGCGGCGTATGACAGGATGCGGGATTACAATATTGATAACGTGCTATTGTTAAGCTTGGAAGGTGCATGGCAGATCAGCGGCAAACCCGGCAGCGGTCGGCTATTCGAGCAGCTTTCGAGCGCGCCGACCGTCCGCTTTCGCCGGGCCAGGTTCTCCAGGCAGCGCAGAAGAACGCAAAGGGCCTGGGAATCGCGACGGTTTACCGAAACATCAGAAACCTGCTGGAGGAGGGCTGGCTGTCCGCCGTCGAGCTCCCCGGAGCGGTCACGGTATACGAGCGTTCTGGGAAGGCGCACCATCACCACTTCTTCTGTGATCAGTGCACCCGGGTATTTGAATTGAGCGGGTGCCTGTCCAGTATCGATCGCCTTGCCGGCCGCCACTTCCACGTACGCAGGCACGAGCTGGTGCTTTACGGTACGTGCGCCGATTGCGCAACGCACGTCTGAACTCATTCGCATCGGATGGGCAGGGAACACGAAGTACTTGACGCGACATATGATAACGAGTTATCAATAGCAGCTGGTTGTGGGGGATGCTTCTCCTAAATGGCTGTCTCGCTTATTACTTTCGTTGTAACGACGGCGCTCGCGGTGGCGTCGGTGCTGTTCGCCGGTGTAGCCCACGTACGCCGCCTGCTCCCCTGGACCGCGGGTGTGCTGCTTGGCGTCAGCGTGTTCTGGATCCTGCCTGAGATCGCGGAAGATCGCGGCTGGGGGACTGCCATCGGCCTGGTCGTGCCTCTGGTGCTGGTGCTCGCCTGGATCGACCGTTATGCGTATCCCATCTGTCCCTTCTGTCTCGGAAATCTTCATCCCCACCCAACCGGCGATTCGCACCGCTTCACGCGGCGGGCGGTAGCGATTGGGTGGCCGCTGCTGATCGTCGGATGTATTCACTGTTTCCTGGATGGATGGGCCATCGGTCTGGCACGTCCAGGGGCGGCGAGTAGCGCGACGGCCGCGCTGTCCTATGGCGTGATCGTGCACAAATTGCCCGAGTCGGTGGCGATTGGCATCGTCGCTGCGCGGCTTACTTCCACCCGGATACGCGCGCTGGCGATCGTCGGCTTGGTCCAGTTGTCGATGCTGGCGGGTTGCGTATTCTCGTTCGTCTCCGCTTATCGTGAGATTGCATCCCTGGAACTCTTTTCCGTACCCGCCTGTGCCTGTCTTATTCTTTTTGGTTTGCTTGCGCTGGAAGACGAGTGGCGTCTCAACGGCCGCAGTCCTGCCATCTGGGCCGCTGTGCCCGGCGTACTAGGCTGCGGTCTTATGGCTCTTGCGACGAAAGTGTTCGTACGATGACGCCTCGCAGCTTCCAAAGAGCGCTTTCTGGTCTCGCCATTTTGCTGGTGCTGTTCGGTGCGCTCGTCGCGGCTTTGGACGACTGCGGCGCCGCCGTGTGCCGAACGTAGTCGCTATCGTGACACGCGAAAAAATCACGTGGCTCGGAAACATATCTCGGCGAGATCAGTACCAGTCGTTGCTCGATTGGGCGTCAAGAACGAAAGATCTCGGCCAGGCGATAGAGCTTCCGAACGAAGTCATTTCACACTTGCTGCAAGATCCCATGGTGTCTTGACGCCTGGGGCGGTTTTTCGGCGGGACCGCTTCCACCCGCAATTGAACCGCGTGGCTTCGCATTTCTGCTCACAGACCGTGGATCAGCGCGGCAACGCCGTTCCAGATGATCTGTACTCCAATGCAGATCACGATGAATGCGGTTAAACGAAGCAATACGCCCAGCCCAACCTCTCCAAGGATCCGCACCAGCCGTTCCGCAGAGCGATAGGAGATGTAGACGCTCAGGGCGACGATGAACGGACCGACGACAGAGGCCACCAGCACCGGCCAGTCGTGAATATTGTGGGCTGTGTTCGCGCCCAGGGTGATAGCCACGGAGATGGAGCCCGGACCCACGGTGATTGGTAGCGTGAGGGGATAAAAAGCCTCTTTGGAAGCGGCGACAAGGTCCACAGCTCGCGGCTCCACGGTGGTCTCACGCTGCGACAAAAGATTCCATCCGGTCGCGACGACGATCAAACCTCCCGCAACCTGCACGACAGGAATGGATACTCCGAAGAAGTGCAGCACATGCGAGCCGATCAAAATCGAAATCACTAACAGAATGAAACTGTTGATGGTGACTCGCAGAATCAGGTCATCGCGTACGTCGGCAGCATACCCCTGAGTCAGGCTGAAGAAAATGGGGGCACTGCCCAGCGGGTTTACGATAGGAAAGAGCGCAGCTACGACGAGGATGGTGGCGCGCGCCAACTCCGCAACGAGATGCAAACTTGCTTATCCTTTCCAATTCGACGCAGACCCAGTCGCGATGCCGGTGAAGCAATCGACGACGTTCGCGATCATTACTGGTTCAAAATGGCCGGTCCGATCCCGGAGCCGGCCATTGTATTGAACGGAGATTTCATCCGCGTCGCCCAGACACGGCGGCGCGGGCCCTGATTGGTACACGATTAGGAAGCACTCTTCGGCGGAAACTTCTTGAACATCTTCTCGACGTCCTTGTTCAACTTCTTGGTATTTTTTTCGGGATTGCCCGACAGGTCGCTGCTCGACGTACCTCTCCAGATCAAATTCCTGGAGTTGCCGTCGAACATGCTCACGACCAACGTACCGACCTTGTAGTTGTCGACCGACGTAGTCGAGTATCCGAAGCCTCCCAAACGCCTACCGCCGAATCCGTCGTAGAAGGTGTCATACTGCTGCTGCGTGGATGTCTTCTCAACCGCTACGAGCTGAACGTTCCCACCGGATGGCACTTGAGTCCACCCTTTAGCTGCCAACTGCTGGTCGATGGCGTTCTTCACACGATCATTCCAGATGGAGTTTGCCGTGTGAACCTTCGACCAGGAGTACGTCTTCACCTGGCCGAAATTCGCGCTATGGTCATAGTCGATTGTCACATGGTCGGCAAAGACCGCCGTGGCCATTGCCGTCACAAACAGTAAAGTTGCGATCGTATTTCGAATTTTCATATCAAGTCTCCTTTCAAATAATCGCGCTGGCCTCGTCGCGAGAAAGAATGTTCGCGCCCCGGGACGAAGCCAGTGCAAGCCTTTATTCGCCAACGCCCTTCATATCGGCAATCAACTGGTCGGCCACGCCGCCGGCCGGCGCTGTACCTAAAATCGACCGACTGCGCGTACCACGCTGGGGCAGGTTCGCCCGCAGGTCGTTGTAGCGTGCCTCCAGAACCCGATAAGCCACGAAGAGTCTCTCCAGACTTGTCCGTGTTGCGGCGCACTGGTTACATGTAGAACCGGCTGAGCCTTGCGTGGGCGCCACATTGAGCACCTCACGAGAGCTCTTCAGGGACTTCAGCCAAATGTCGATCTCCTCCGATCTGCATAGCACGGCGCTACGAATCCGTGGTTTCGGGCGCCTTACCGGCAGTCCCAACGATTCCCAGCGCTGCACGGTGCGCACGCCGCGTCCCATATAGTTAGCAATCTCTTTCCAACCATTCAGAATCATCTGTGCCCCCCATTCATCTCCGACACGCTGCGTCGCCAACTGTGAATGCACATGGTCTATGCCGCTGGCTCGCCGTCTCGTTGGCAGCTGGGGTGAGCGGCTGACGCAATTAGCTAGTGCAATTCACGTTCCAAGAGAACAGCATGGTGAATGAAAACTCCGTCGACCTGTACGTCTATATCCATGCTTTCCCGCCGAGCGCCAAGTTCACGGTTATCGCGTAGGTGCAGTACATGAGCCAAATTCCTGTGACAAGCTGGAAGAAACCGACGAGGCGGCCACCGGGACGCCACGAGAAAAGGCGCGTAGGAATTTCGGTTGCGTAGATCAACGTCAAACCGACGAAGACGATCATCACCGGTATGTCTCCCGCGCGCCGGAACACGTCGATGCCGAGGAGGCTGATGAGCAGGAACGCGATTGCCATCCAGCCATCCGGCTGATCGCTGGAGCCTATGTAGCGACGCTGAGACATCGCAAACCAGTGAATTCCGTAGGCTGTGAAAGCGAGACCAGCCATATATAGAGGCGCTGCATTTTCGAAAACACCGAACCAGGTCAGTCCGACCAGAAGGTACACACCAGTGAGGAACTGCATGAAGCCTGGCATCCAGAATCCCCACAATCCCATGGTTTTGTTGAGTTCAGGAGACGTCTTCGGAAAATCAAACAGGGCCTGCCCACCCCAAATGAAATATCCAGTCCCGAGGCCAAAGAACCCGATCGCTATCGGCACGAAGCGTGAGGCGGCAAACGTGAATACTTGTGATTGCATGATTCCTCCATCCTGGCAATCAAACTGCAAACCTCGTTCCACTCGAGCTTTCCGTCCTTCGTAATCGCCCGAACATGATTTGCCGTTTTTCTGTCAATGAACGCTCACCGATGTGTCGATAAGCGGTCGCTTTGTCCAAATCCCGACATCTGCAACAGAGACGACCTGACGGGCCGGTCTGATTCTTCGACGAATCAGCAAGAACTGCTTCGTATCCACAGGAACACCCGTGGCAAACCAGTTGCTACCAAGAAAGCGGCATTCGCCGTAGGCAGGCCTGCAGTTCAATAACTGGGGATATTCAGATGAAGGACCTTCTGACGCGCTGGCCAGTGATCCGACAAATCTTGACGCGCGGCGATGGCATGCACGCAGACGCGAAGAGCGAACGGACTCTCAATCTTGTTCCCAAACACTATGGAGCAGAGGTAGCGCGCTCGGTTTGCCCGTATTGCGCGGTCGGCTGCGGTCAGCTCGTTTATCACAAAGACGGAAAGCTGGTGTCGATCGAGGGCGATCCTGAGTCGCCGATCTCGCGAGGACGTCTGTGCCCGAAGGGTTCCGACAGTTTTGAACTGCTGACACATGCGGGCCGTGAAACGCGAGTGAAATATCGCCGACCGCATTCTGCGGAGTGGGAAGAACTCGACCTTGAGACTGCGATGGACATGATCGCGGACCGGGTGTGGGAATCGCGCGAACGCTCATTCGTAGAAGAGCGCGACGGTGAGACCCTGATGCAGACCACGACCATCGCGCACCTCGGCGGAGCCACCCTGGACAATGAGGAAAATTACTTGATCAAGAAGCTGTTCGCCGCCGGCCTGGGGATGGTGTGCATCAGCAATCAGGCCCGTATATGACACAGCTCGACCGTGCCCGGTCTGGGCACAACGTTGGGTAGAGGAGGGGCCACTACTGCTCTGCCGGACCTGATGAATGCGGACGCGATCCTGATCATGGGTTCGAACATGGCTGAGAATCACCCCGTCGGGTTCCAGTGGGTGATGGAAGCGAAGGAACGCGGAGCAAAGATCATCCACGTCGATCCGCGGTTCAGCCGCACCTCCGCGGTCGCCGACATCTGGGCGCCTCTGCGCGCTGGTTCCGACGTTTTGTTCCTCGGCGGCCTCATCAATTACGTGCTTGAACACGGTAAGGAGTTCCGCGAGTACGTCGTCAACTACACCAATGCATCCGCGATCGTCGGGAATGATTTTCAGGATACCGAGGACCTCGACGGGTTGTTTTCCGGGTGGCATTCCGAGAAGAAAAAATATGATCCGGCATCGTGGGGATTTGCCGGCTGTCCGCCGTGCGGCGAAGAACAGGAAACAGACGGCGCCCAGGCAAAGGAAGGGAACACGGCTCAGGACCTAAGTCCCTGCGGATTCGATCGCACGCTCCAACATCCGAAGTGTGTGTACCAGATCCTCAAGAAGCATTTCGCCCGATACACACCGGAAATGGTGGAGCGCTACGCCGGTGTACCGCGGGAACTCTTCCTGAAGATCGCAGAGACGTTTTGCTCCGCGTCAGGAGAGGAGAAGACCGGCGCGATCTGCTACGCCCTCGGTTGGACGCAGCATTCCGACGGTGTACAGATCATCCGCACCGCCGCGATCCTGCAACTGCTTTTGGGAAATATCGGGCGTCCCGGGGGCGGCATCATGGCCTTGCGTGGACATGCCTCCATTCAAGGATCAACCGACATACCGACCCTTTTCGACATCCTGCCCGGCTACTTGCCCATGCCGAAGTTCGGCTTCGACGCTCACACCCTCGCTACATATATCGAGAAGCATCGCGACCAGAAGGGCTGGTGGTGGAATTTCGACAAGTACATCGTCAGCCTGCTGAAGGCGTATTACGGAGACGCAGCGACGAAAGAGAATGACTTTGGCTTTGGTTGGCTGCCGCGGGTGACGGGCGATCATTCTCACCAGGGTTACTTTCTGGAGATGATGGATGGCAAGGTGGATGGGCTGTTCGTGATGGGGCAGAACCCGGCGGTGGCCGGTCCGCATTCGCGCCTCGAGCGCAAAGCCCTTGCCAAGCTGAAATGGCTTGTCGTACGCGACCTGGTGGAGCTTGAAACCGCAACATTCTGGTATGACTCTCCCGAGATCGGGCGCGGCGAACTTCGAACCGAGGAAATCGCGACCGAGGTTTTCCTGCTACCGGCCGCGGGTCATGCCGAAAAGGAAGGTTGCTTCACGAATACGCAGCGGCTACTTCAATGGCATCAGAAAGCGGTGGATCCGCCCGGCGATGCGCGCAGCGAGCCGTGGTTTGTGTATCACCTGGGCCGGCGATTGAAAGAGAAAGCCAGAGTCGATCCGCGGCCGCGCAACGCCGGCCTGAACGCGCTCACCTGGGATTATTCGCTGAAGGGCAAACATCATGAGCCGAGCGTTGAAGAAGTGTTGCAGGAGATCAACGGGCGCTTCGTCATAGATGGCAAGCTTGTCAGCAGTTACCTGGACCTCAAGGCAGACGGGTCGACGTCGTCCGGCTGCTGGATCTATTCCGGAGTGTTTCCCGCCCCCGGCCAAAACCGCGCGAACGAACGCAAGTCGCGCGACTTCTACGGTCATGGTTGGGCTTTCTCCTGGCCGTTGGATCGGCGCGTTCTGTATAACCGCGCCTCGGCCCGCCCGGATGGTCGCCCGTGGAGCGAGCGCAAAAAACTAGTCTGGTGGGACGAAGCGCAGAAAAAGTGGACGGGTCTCGACGTACCGGACATCAACGTGACCAAGCCTCCTTCCTATCGCCCGCCGGCAGGCGCGGTAGGCGATGCCGCCCTTGGCGGAGATCGCCCGTTCATCCTGCACTCCGACGGGCTTGGCTGGATATGGGTGCCAGTTGGATTGGCAGATGGTCCATTGCCGGCCCACTACGAACCGTGGGAATCGCCAGTGCGGAATCCGCTCTACGCTCAGCAGACGAACCCGCCGGCAATGGCGAAGCAACGTCCCGACAACCAATACGCCGATTCTCCGGATGTCCGCTTCCCATACGTGCTGACCACGTATCGGTTGACCGAACATCACACGTCGGGAGCCATGTCGCGTACGCTGCCGCATTTGGCAGAGCTGCAACCCGACCCGTTCTGCGAAATATCGCCGGAACTTGCAGCCGAGCGCGGTATCAAGAATGGCGAATGGGTCACGATCACCAGCATGCGCGGCATCATTGAAGCGCGCGCACTCGTGACGTCACGCATGCAGCCCTTAGACATCGATGGAAAGAGAGTGGAGCAGGTCGGGCTGCCGTATCACTGGGGTTATCGCGGCCTCGTCAAAGGGGACATCGCGAACGACCTCGTTGCCATCTCGCAAGAGCCGAACGTGCGGATCCAGGAAAGCAAGGTACTGCTGGGTAACGTCGAGGCAGGTCGTCGCGCGCGAGGAAAAGAGGCTGTGGAGGAACTCGGCGAGGAGATCGGGAGGCAGACATGGCGGTAAGCGCGTTTCTGACCGACACGACGCTCTGCATCGGCTGTAAAGCTTGCGAAGTCGCTTGCAAAGAATGGAACCAGATTCCGGCCGACGGTTATACATTCACCGGCAATTCCTACGACAACACCAGTAGCCTTGGCGCTTCGACGTGGCGGCATGTGATGTTCCTGGAGCAACCGCTGGCACTGGGAGCGCAGGTGACGGGAACACAAGACCCGTTCCGCTGGCTTTTTCTCTCCGACGTCTGCAAGCATTGCGAAAATGCCGGGTGTCTGGAAGCGTGCCCGACCGGCTCGATCATCCGAACAGAACTCGGCACCGTTTACGTGCAGCCGGACGTGTGCAACGGATGCGGCTACTGCGTGGTCTCGTGTCCCTTCGGCGTGATCGACAAGAACATGCAGGAGGGAACGGCTTTCAAATGCACGTTCTGTTATGACCGTCAGCTAGCTGGGCTTATGCCCGCGTGCGCGAAGGCGTGTCCAACCCAGTCGATCCGGTTCGGGGACCGCGAGGAAATGCGCGAACACGCGCTCGTGCGGGTCGAGGAATTGCAACGGCGCGGTTACAGCGATGCCCGGATCTATGACCCTCGGGAGACGAGTGTGGGTGGTACTCACGCCATGTTCGTGATCCTTGGAGAACCGGAAGCTTACAACTTTCCTCCGGCGCCAGAAGTCCCGACTGTTCATTTGAAATCGGCGTGGGGTGCCGCGGCAGTTTCGGCAGTCGTGATGTTGTTGATCATGTGCCTGGCGCTCGTGTTGTAAGGCGCGCCGGCGGCTCAGCCGGAACTGAGCGGGAGACTTATGCATCAGAATCGAACCAGTGAAGCCAGGCTCGACGCGTTGCGCGAAGAGGCCGCCCGCAAAGGGCACGTGGAGTCGGCAGGAGTTGTGCCTATCGACAGCGTTCTTCCACGCCCGTCGGCGGCGAAGGATTATCACGGCCTGCCGGTTCTGAAGGCGCCTGTGTGGACATGGGAAGTTCCGTTGTATTTTTTCGTGGGCGGAATTGGCGGTGCCGCGGCGGCGATTGCTTTCATCTCGCATCTGCTGAACAAGTATCCCGACCTGGTTCGCGGCGGTTTGTGGGTAGGGCTTGTAGGAGCGCTGGCGTCACCGCCTTTGTTGATTGCGGACCTGGGCCGGCCCACAAGGTTCTTGAACATGCTGCGCGTGTTCAAGTGGCGCTCACCGATGTCAGTCGGAGCTTGGACGTTGATGGCATTCTCCTCGTCCGTGTTCCTGGCACTCATTTGCTACGAAGCAGGACGCTTGGGATTTGGAAGCGCGCTGATTGCAGGCGTGGGATGGGCAGCAGAAGCCGGTGCGGCGGCAGCAGGCCTTGTTTTGTTGAGCTACACGAGCGTCCTGCTAGGGGTGAGCGCCATCCCGGTCTGGTCGGAAAACCGCACGCTTTTGCCGCCACACTTCGTAACCTCAGCCTTGGGCGGCGCAGCAGCGGTGCTGGAACTCGCTGGTCTGTTCACCCCGGCCACGCAAATCATGGCGATCGTCGCGGCTGCAGTCGAGACGGTGATCGGCGTTGCTATCGAGATGCGCGGTCGCCCAGTGGACGAGCCATTGCGAGAGGGCCCTGTTGGTTGGGCCATGCGCGCCGGGGGAGTACTTGCCGGACCAGTGTCGCTGTTGCTGCGGATCTTCTTCGGCCACGTGCTGCTGGTTCGCCGGTTAGCAAGTTTCTGCTTCATTGTGGGCGCGCTGATCATTCGCGTGGCGTGGATAGCAGCAGGACGTGTGTCTTCTCGTGATCCGCAAGCGCTGTTTCAAATCCAGCGGCCACAGCCGGCGCCGCCTGAAGAAATCCGTGCGAGTGACTCAACCGTAGTTACCGACAGGGCCGGATAAAACGCGATTCGGCGGCAGCAACCTTCAACTTTTGTCACTCAGCGATGACAGAGAAACTTCCAGTCGTTGTGTGCCAACAGACGGCCAGCCACAGCGATTCGACTGTGGCGTTCTCATTTCTACGTCGCGTCAAAATAATGACATGACGGTCGGGGAGTTGGCATTTGTGCGGCGAACCCTGAACGCATGAGCGATCAATAGGCATTCAAAGTTTGGCAGGGAAAGTGCTTTGACAATATACGAAGGATGTACCAAATGCCAGCACTTCAAACTAAAGAAGAAATCATTAACTCGGGAAAGCGGGAAGTCCGTCAGTCCTGGCTTGAACGGGCGATCAAAGGTAAATCAGCCGGCGCTACGCTGATTGAACTCGGCGCGATGCTTGCAGCTACAGAATTCCGCGAGTCCCTGCCGGGCTCGTGCTCGCGTTGCCGGGGCTGGCGAGATCCGCGCCGGTCGACCGCGCAATTCCCCGACGTCTTTTGTTCGGAGACGTGCGAACAGGAGTTCGTTCGAGCAGCGCTCGGGTCGCTAACCGCGGAAGACTGCGTTCGTATGCAGGACCGTCTCGAGCGACTTCTTCCAGATGCGGAAGGTTCGGCGGCTTAGCAGTAATGAAGTGGGCGAGCATTTTCGCCACATGAACGAAAATCAAGGAGAGAAGATGCAGATCAATAAACGTCCGCTTGGTTCGAGCGGGATCGAGATTACGACAGTAGGTTTTGGAGCTTGGGCCATCGGCGGAGGAGATTGGTCGTTCGGATGGGGAAAACAGGATGACCGGGCATCGGAAGCGACGATGCGCCGCGCCATTGAATTGGGCATCAATTGGATCGACACGGCCGCCGTTTATGGGCTTGGTCATTCGGAACGGGTTGTTGGTCAGTTTCTGCGTTCACTGCCGGCTTCCGAGCGGCCTTTGATCTTTACTAAATGTGGCCTGATCTGGAACTCGCGGTATCCGATGCAGGAGCCCAAGCGGGTACTTAAGCCGGAATCCATCCGCGCCGAGTGCGAGGCGTCCCTTCGGCGGCTGCGCATTGAGCGGATTGACTTATACCAATTTCATTGGCCGGACGAGACGGGAACTGCCGTCGAGGATTCGTGGGCTGAAATGCTGCGGCTGATCGAAGCCGGCAAGGTGCGGCTCGGCGGCGTTTCCAACTTCAATGTCAGCTTGCTCGAGCGCTGCGCTGCCATGCGCCATGTTGACTCGCTGCAGCCGCCGTTCTCTCTGATCCGGCGCGAGGTCGGCGCAGAGGAGATCCCCTGGTGCGATGCGCACAAAACAGGCGTGATCTGTTACAGCCCGATGCAGTCCGGATTGCTGACGGACCGTTTCAGCCCCGAGCGTATCGCTCGCATGGCAGAGGACGACTGGCGGCGCCGCTCGCCGGAGTTCAACCCACCGAACCTGGAACACAACCTTGCCTTGCGTGACGCCCTGCGGCCGATCGCGCGCCGACATGAAACGTCGGTGTCATCGGTCGCCATCGCGTGGACGCTGAGCTGGCCTGGAGTTACCGCAGCTATCGTCGGAGCGCGGTCTCCTGAACAGGTCGATGGCTGGATCGATGCCGGTAATCTGAAGCTGACGCAGGCTGATCTTGACGAGATCGCACGCGCAATCAAGAAGACTGGCGCGGGAAGCGGTCCCTCCATGCCGGGTCCGGAGTTGGAAGAGCGCGAGCTCACCGGACCCGCCAGGAAGGCTCTGTAGTTAGAGGGGTAAGAAAGAAAGGAACGTATGTCAATGCACCAAGCTGTGAGATTGGCAGTTCTGCCGATTCTGATTTCAGGGATTCTGGCCCCGTCGATTGCGGCACAGCAGGATTCGTCGTCGACGGGCGTGACCGCCCAACTGATCGTCACCGTGGAAGGCCGGCATGGTTCTGCCGTGCCGGTCATTAAACCCGGAGATGTAATGGTCTACGAAGGACACGACCGCGATCAGGTCACGGGCTGGGTTCCGTTTCAAGATAGTAACGCAGGTTTGGAGCTGTTTATTCTGCTCGACGACGGTCTGAGCACGAGTGTTGGTTCTCAGCTCAGCGATCTGCAGAAGTTCATCACTGCGCAGCCCGCAACCACGGCAATCGGTATCGGATACATGCGCGACGGGACGGTATCCGTTGCGCAAAATCCTACGACCAATCATGCTCAGGCTGCGAAAGCTCTGCGGCTTCCCCTCGGTGAGCGTGGAGTTTCCCCCAGTCCCTACCTGTCGCTTACTGACATGCTCAAGAGGTGGCCGCAGCAGCAGGTCCGGCGCGAAGTCCTGATGATCTCCGACGGCATCGACACGGTTTACGGCAGAGGGGGAGACGATCCATATCTGGATCAGGCCATCGCACAAACGCAAGCCGCAAAGGTGGTCGTCTACTCGATCTATGCGCCTGCTGCCGGACACTTCGGGCACACTTTCTGGCGAATTAACTGGGGCCAGAATTACCTGTCGCAACTGTCAGACGAGACTGGTGGCGAGTCCTACGGGATGTTGATAAGCCCTGCGGTTTCGTTCATGCCCTACCTGGAGGACCTCAGCCAGAAGCTCAATCGTCAGTACCTGCTGACGTTCATTCCGAAGCCGGAGAAAAAGGCAGGAGAACGGAAGGTCAAACTCATGACCGAAGTTCCGAATGCAGACCTGGTCGCCGCGGACAGAGTCTATGTGCCGGCAACGTAAGAAGGTAAAAATATGCGATTTCTTGCAGCAGAAACAGCAACTCTTGGATTCATCGGCATGGGCGCAATGGGAAGCCGCCTGGCGATACGCCTGCACGATCACGGATACACGATGGCCGTATACGATCGCGACCTGAACAAGGCGGAGGCGCTCCTGCCGGATGGTATCGCCGTGATGGAGAAATTAGCGGAACTGGCCGCCCATGTGAATGTGATCCTCTCCTGCCTGACGAACGACGACGCAGTTCGCAGTGTGTATTTGGGAGACGGAGGCGTCCTGGCCTTCGCACAACCTGGCACGGTGGTACTGGAGATGAGCACCGTTTCGCCGAGCACTTCCCGCGAACTACAGGCTGAGGCCGCCAATCACGGCATCCATGTCATGGACGTTGCCATCTCTGGCAGCACTCCGGCGGTCGAAGCGGGGACGGTTACGCTGCTCGCCGGCGGCGACCCCGAGCTATTTGAGGCTGCCGAGCCGATTCTCCGGGCACTATCGGCACACTATTTTCTGATGGGACCTTCTGGATCGGGAACCAGCATGAAGCTGGTCGTCAACACACTCCTGGGTGTCGGGATGCAGGCGGTCGCGGAGGCGATCGCGCTCGGCGAATCGTCTGGCCTCGACCGCAACCGGTTGCTCGAGGTTCTGTCTCAGACTGCCGTGGTCGCGCCGGCCCACGTGGGAAAGCTGGCGAGAGCTGAACGCGACGATTACAGTCCGCAGTTTGGTGTCGGACTCATGAACAAGGACTTTGGGCTCGTCCTCGATGCAGCCAGGTCGTCGAACTTGCCGCTGCCCGCAACAGCCGCAGCATTCAAGGTGAACTCCGCCGCTTTGAAAGAGGATCCGAGCGCCGATTTCTCTTCCGTCATTCGCCACATGGAAAAGTTGGTTGAGATGAATGTTTCCAGGTAGGAAAGCGGTATCGTGATGAGAAGAATCCTGGTAATAGCTGTTTGGTCCGTATTGACTTCCGGGATCACGGCAACGCAAACAATGGAAATGTCAGGTACAACGGAGACGAGTCAGCACGGCACTCAACAAACGCAGGTTGGCTACGCATCGCCGTCGCGTCCAGTGCAAAGAGGGAAGGCCCCCGGGGTGAAAGTGCAGCTGATCAGCGGCACGAATGGTACGAAGGAGTACGCGGTCATTTTCGCCACAGGGGACGAAGCATTCTCAGGGCTCACGGACTTTGCCGATAAATACCACGTTACGAGCGCTCACTTTACTGCTATCGGGGCGCTGAGCAGCGCGGTCTTAGCGTGGTTCGATAAGGATAAGAAGATGTATCGCGAGATTCCGATCAACGAGCAGGTCGAGGTCGCGGCCATGATCGGCGATATCGCGCTTTATCAAGGGAAGCCTGTGGTCCACACCCACATGGTCGTGGCTCACCGCGACGGAACGGCCACAGCCGGGCACGTGCTCGAGGCCGTTGTGTTCCCCACGCTCGAAGTCTTTGTCACCGTGGACCCGAATACCTTACAGAAGCGGTACGATCCTGAGACAGACCTCACATTGATCGATCCGGGCAACGAGTAGCTTCCCAATGCTGTCGTGGCGTGTCGCCCGTTCGACAGGGTGACGCCGACGGTCGGCAGCTTTTTGACGAATACCACCGTCGACGGGGCGGACGCTGCGCCGCCTCGATATTTTCCTGGCCATAGCCTGTCGACAGGGAGTGTGAGGCGACGTCACTGGCAGCCGGTTGGCATCACTGTCAGTCTTTCGACACTGTCAATGTCCAAAGACGCACGAACTGCAACCTATATGAGTATTTTGTGAACGGTCGCAGCATCTGTCTTTGGCAATCCTGTTGCAGCAGAAGATAGTAACGATAGCCGTGAGCGTCGCAAGTGTTCGTTGATGTCATTGCGGCATTCATCGGCTGTCAGTTTGTTACCTCCTGTACCTCCCGAAGAGCGGGAGACCCGGTAGTTGGCCGCACTGGGACTCCCGCTCCCCGTCTAAGTCTGCAGAGAGCCAAGAAGGGATGTACGAAGCTGATTTCTACGAGAGATTATCCGGTACCGAATCGCACTCACATTTCAAAGGTGTTGAGGAAAACGTTCGCGGCGCGTCCAGTAGCGCGACTGGAAGTGCACTTGCAAGTTAACGGTTGGACGACTTCGGGCACTTGATCAACGGCCTGTACGACTGTCACCGGAGCCGTGTTCCCGCCCTGGCCATCGCCGCACACATTCCGAGTAGCTTGGTCTGACAGCGGAAAGGCCGGATGAAGTGCAGCCCATGATTTCGCAAGCTCTTGAGCATGACGGCCCTGCGTTAATCGAGGTCCTGGTGTCGCGCCATGAGCTTTCGATGCCGCCGACGATCACTCTTGAGCACGCCAAAGGCTTTGGCCTGTTCATGCTCAGGGCAGTCCTGAGCGGACGCGGTGATGAAGTTATCGACTTGGCAAAGGTCAATCTAGTCCGTTGATGCGGATGCATGATCGAGCGAACGACAAAGAGGGTAGCCGCATAGATCACGATTGCGGTTGGCACAAAAGGATGGAGTCGCTCCAAAGCTGTCCGACGATGAGTTGCGTTACCGAATGCCGGCAACCCAGTGGACGCCGGATTCCCCGCCCTCGGCACGGATGTGAGTGAGTAGAAAGTCTGAGCAAAAGGAGAACATGAATGCAACGAAAGCAGGTTCACAAGGACGGAAGTGAACGAATCAATGCGCAGCCGCGGCTTCACCAGCGTACGCGCGAGATACAGGCCTACGGAACCGTAAGTCACATGTTGCCGCTTGACCTGGAAGAGCCCGTACGGTTGGAAATGACCGAACAACTGAATCAGTTACTCGCCGATACCATGACGCTGCGCGATCTGTACAAGAAGTCGCATTGGCAGGTTGCGGGTCCAACGTTTTACCAACTCCATCTGCTGTTCGACAAACACTTCGGAGAGCAGGTCGAACTGGTGGACGCGATCGCGGAAAGGATCCAACTTCTGGGCGGCGTCACTATTGCCATGGCTCCCGACGTGGCAGAGACCACACGTATCGAGCGCCCGCCCCGCGGCCGGGAAGAGGTTCCGGTGCAACTGTCGCGATTGCTGGACGCTCATCAAATCATCATCCGCGAGGTCCGCAAGCAGGCGCGGCGTGCTTCCGAACTCGGCGACGATGGAACCAACGATCTTCTCGTCAGCCAGGTGCTGCGAACCAATGAACTGCAAGTCTGGTTCTTGAGCGAGCATCTGGTGCAGATGCCGCTGGTCGAGGCCGAAGAGCCGAGCGTCGGTACCAGTACTGATGCGGCATAGAAGGGAGATACATCATGATATCCAGGAAGAGTCTTGTTTCCTCAACCCTGCTGACTGCAGTGCTGATCATGATCAGCGCCGCGCCCGCACTCGCAGTGGTGCACGCGACCGCAGGTGTTATCACGCGCGTGGATTCAGCGGCCAAGACGATCGCCGTGAAGACTGCAGACGGAACCGAGGAGGTGTTCAAGTTCACCGGTAAGACAGCCGTTCGCGGAGCGGAGGGGGTCAAGACCGGCGCCGTGGACACCTACTTTGCGGGGAAAGAAGGAACGCACGTTGTCGTACGCTACGCCGGGAAAGGTGCTGAGAAGACCGCCGTCGGTATCGACGACGTCGGCAAAGGTGCCGTGGAGGTTGGCAAAGGGACCGTCGAAGGTACCGACAAGGCAGGACACACGATCACGGTAGCGGCTGATGACGGGTCGAAAGAGACTTACCACGTCGGCAAGGATGCAATCGTGGATACCGGACATGGTGCGGTCAAAGGTACCGAATACGTCGCGAAGAACGGTGAGAAGGTCACAGTCCATTACACGGAGCAGGCGGGGAAGAAGGTGGCGCACTTCATCGCCCATCCGTAACAACCGAAGTATTAACGGAAACGTGAGGTCCGAACTATCGGACCTCACTCTTCTGTTGCGAGATTTCTTACGGTGGGTCGGGCACTCAGAGGGACCTCGGTTCGTACTTCGGTTGGTAGCACGTTGATCCCGGCCTGCGACGTAAGAATGGCTTTGCCGTTCGCCTTCCACACTTCACGCAAGAAATGCTGGCCGTTGCGCGTCACAAAGACGAGCCTGGAATCGCCGGCTGGAACCGGATTTCCTGTCGGTAGGAGAAACGCTTGTTTCTCGGCGTGTGTCTTCATGTTTCGCAACAAAACAAGTGTGTCCGTGCCCGACACTGGATAGATGGCGTATTCACCGGCGGGCAATTCCATGTCGTCGATCCAGAAGGCAAACGGGATTTGGGCTGTTGCGATCGGAGGCGCAGGTACCGGCGTTCTCGTTTGCCCGACGGCGAGAGCGGCCGTGATCAGCAGGAATAGCGCAACCATCGCAGCCGCCAATAACATTGCAACAATCGCATTGCGGATTTTCATGTTTATAACTCCCGGAGTGTTCCGGCAGGTCGTGTGACCGTGGGGTGTTTTGATGACCTACCGGGAGCCACTCCACCAAGTCAGTTGGCAACTTCAGTTCCATACCGGCTGCGTTGGAAGGACTTCACAAATGCGCAGTCGGCCCGCGAACTCCGAAGTCCCTGCACGTTCGTGGCGTGTCACGTAAATGACACTTCGGCGGTATATCGACTCAGCTGCGCCTTCCTGAATGGTCGCTCGCCACTCGTTATCACGCCGTATTGCGATGCCACGCCAAACTCAGAGCGGAGATCCGTAGCGGCAGTGGTGCGCGGGAGCAATTGGCAAGGCAGGTGCATCAAATTGTGAGGCGGTGGCTGGATGTCCTTTTTGACGCTTACCGCAAACATCGAATATGTGGATCGTGAAGCTTGCGCTGCGGCGCCCCTATACGTTCGTTGTCCTCGCAATTTTGATCCTCATCATGGGGATTCTTGCAATCCTGACCACGCCGAGCGACATCTTTCCTAGTATTGATATCCCGGTAGTAAGCATTATCTGGACGTACAACGGCCTGGATGCGCAGCAAATGGGCGACCGGATCGTGACGATCACCGAGCGCGCTCTGACCACAACCGTCGACAACATCCAACACATCGAATCTCAGTCGCTGGACGGAATTGCTGTGGTCAAAGTGTTTCTCCAGCCGAACGCGAATGTGGTTCAAGCCGTTGCCCAAGTCACGGCGGTGTCGCAAACACAGTTGCGGCAACTGCCGGCAGGCACAACGCCGCCCCTCGTGATCACGTACAGCGCCTCGACGGTTCCCGTGATCCAGTTGGCGCTATCGGGGAAAGGCCTCTCCGAACAAACATTGAACGATCTGGGGCTGAACTTCATTCGCACGCGATTGATCACGGTCCCCGGAGCCGCTGTCCCATACCCCTACGGTGGGAAGCAACGCCAGGTGATGGTGGACCTCAACACAGAGGCACTGCAGGCAAAAGGATTGTCGCCGCTCGATGTGGTGAACGCGATTAGCGTGCAGAACCTCATCCTTCCTTCCGGCACCGCAAAGATCGGTGCGCTGGAATACGACGTCAACTTGAATTCCGCGCCG
The DNA here is from genome assembly GCA_964559835.1 of uncultured Terriglobales bacterium. GTDB lineage: Bacteria > Acidobacteriota > Terriglobia > Terriglobales > Acidobacteriaceae > DAISJI01. The sequence goes on along the minus strand of CAZLJE010000015.1, from coordinate 19,050 downwards.
AACACGATCCAGGAGCTGAACAACCTGCCCATCAAGACCGTCGGAAGCACCACGATCTACATCCACGACGTCGGGTGGGTACGGGACGGGTTCCCGCCGCAGACCAACATCGTCCGGGTGGATGGCAGCCGCGCGTCTCTCCTCGCGGTTGAGAAGTCGGGCCATGCCTCGACTTTGAATGTGATCGCGGGAATCAAAGCGATGCTGCCGCAGATCAAGGCGGGCTTGCCGCCGGCATTGCAGATCACTCCGGTCGCCGACCAGTCTATTTTCGTGCGTGGCGCGATTTCCGGCGTGGTACGAGAGGCCATTATCGCCGCCTGCCTCACTGCGTTGATGATCCTTATTTTTCTCGGCAGCTGGCGCAGCACACTGATCATCGCCGTTTCCATACCACTCGCGATTCTCACGTCGCTGATCGTGCTGAGCGCGCTGGGGGAAACCATCAACATCATGACGTTGGGTGGCATGGCACTCGCGGTCGGTATCCTGGTTGACGATGCCACGGTCGAGGTCGAAAACATCAATCGAAACCGAGAGGCAGAACCCGATAGGCCCATGGACGATATTGTCCTGGAGAGCGCGTCGCAAATCGCCACTCCTGCCTTCGTATCCACGCTGTCAATCTGCATCGTGTTCGCGCCGATGTTCTTTCTGACGGGCGTCGCCCGCTACTTGTTCGTTCCCATGGCCGAGGCCGTGGTGTTCGCCATGCTCGCCTCCTACTTTCTTTCCCGGACCATAGTTCCGACCATGGCGAAGTACTTGCTTCGGCGACAGAAGTTCGGAGCTGCGCATGAGGGAACCACGAGCCGCAATCCACTGGTGCGGTTGCAGGTTCGTTTCGAGGAGGCGTTCGAACGGTTACGCCTGCGGTATCGCACGGCATTGGAAGGTTGTTTGCGTCACCGGCGCGCGTTTCTGCTTGGTGTTATCGCTTTCTGCATGGCTTCGCTGGTCGTCATCATCCCGTGGCTGGGAGAGGATTTCTTCCCCGCGGTCGATGCCGGCCAATTCAAGTTGCACATACGCGCCCGCACCGGAACCCGGATTGAGGCAACCGCTCGTCTTTGCGACCAGATCGAGAATTCAATCCGCCGGCAGATACCGCCGCAGGAAATCGCGACCATTATCGACAATATCGGGCTACCGTATAGCGGCATTAATCTGTCTTACAGCAATTCAGCTCCAATCGGCACGGGCGATGCCGACATCCTGGTCACCCTTGCGCCCAAGCACCGGCCGACCCCCGACTACGTCCACGATTTGCGGGCTAGTCTGAACCGCGACTTTCCCGGCACCACGTTCTCTTTCCTGCCTGCCGACATGGTCGGCCAGATCCTTAACTTCGGCTTGCCATCACCGGTGGACATCCAGATAACCGGAAGAGATCTCCAGGGTAACCAGCAATTCGCCGACTCACTGCTGCAGAAGGTTCGTTACGTGTCGGGAACCGTCGATATGCATATCCAGCAACCGACCGACAGACAAGAACTCAACATCGCGGTCGATCGGACCAAGGCACAGCAGGTGGGCTTCACAGAGCGCGACGTCGCGACCAGCCTCCTGGTCTCGCTCAGCGGCAGCTTTCAGACCTCCCCGACCTTCTGGCTTGACCCCCAAAATGGCGTGAGTTACTCGATCGCGACCCAAACGCCGCAGTATCGCATTCAACATTTGCAGGACCTGCAAAACGTCCCTATCACCGGTCCCAGTGGGGCAACACCGCAGATCCTGGGCAGCTTGGCGAGTACCAGCCGGACGGAAAACATGCCGGTAATATCGCATTACGACGTACAGCCGGTCATTGACATCTTCGGTTCGGTGCAGGGGCGCGATTTGGGCGCCGTGGCACGCGATATCCAGAACATCGTGAATCAGAACTCGAGATCCCTGCCACGCGGATCGCAGGTCATCATCCGGGGCCAGGTCCAAACGATGCGCTCCTCGTACATCGGGCTGCTGGGTGGGCTGGCGTTCGCGATCGTGCTGGTGTACCTGCTGATGGTAGTGAATTTTCAATCCTGGATGGAGCCGTTCATCGTGATCACCGCCTTACCGGCTGCGTTAGCGGGGATCGCGTGGTTCCTGCTGGTGACGCAGACCAACTTGAGCGTACCGGCGCTGACCGGATCGATCATGTGCATGGGCGTGGCGTCCGCCAACAGCATCCTGGTCGTCACCTTTGCTACGGAGCAGATGCGCGAAGGCAAAGATGCAATGGCAGCTGCGCTGGAGGCAGGTTTCACGCGCTTCCGGCCCGTCATCATGACAGCATTGGCGATGATCATTGGCATGGTGCCGATGGCGCTCGGCTTGGGCGACGGTGGCGAGCAGAACGCACCTTTGGGGCGTGCCGTGATCGGCGGCTTGTTGTTTGCAACGGTCTCCACATTGCTCTTCGTGCCGACCTTCTTCAGCGTTGTCCAGGGGAAGAAAAAGCCGGTCGTAGAGGACGGGGGAGAGCAGCCAGAGGCTGCGTGAGGAGCAAAACAAATGCAGGTTAACAACACAGTCGAACCGATCAAAAATGAAACCGCTCCTGCCGCGCAACCGTCGGGAGTGGGACGGCATAAATACTGGACCGCGCTAGTTGCATTCCTGGTTGTCGCCGCAGCGTTCGCTTTCGGTGTGCTACCTCGCGTGAAGGCGCGCAACGCAGTGCGGACGGAAACCAACAAGCTAGCCATACCGTACGTCTCCGTGGTGCGCCCACAGCCTGCTCCTCCAGCGCAGGAGATCGTGTTGCCGGCCAACGTGCAACCGTACACCGGCGCGCCGATTTACGCGCGCACGAATGGCTATTTGAAGAAGTGGTATGTGGACATCGGCGCACACGTGAAACAAGGGCAGCTGCTGGCCGTCATCGAGGCGCCGGAAATCGACCAGCAATTGCAGCAGTCACGCGGCGTGCTGGCAACAGCGGAAGCCAACCTGCGACTCTCGCAAATCACGGCCAATCGCTACACCGAGTTGCTGAAGACAAACTCGGTGACCCAGCAAGATACCGATACTGCTGTCGCGACCTACAAAGCCAACCAGGCGGCAGTACAAGCCGACCAGGCGAATGTGCGCCAACTGGAACAACTGGTCTCGTACGAAAAGATCTACGCGCCCTTCGATGGTGTGATCGATGTCCGCAATACCGATATCGGAGCGCTGATCAATTCAGGCAGCAGCGGCGGCCTGCAGACGCAGCTCTTTCACATGGTCCAGTCCGACAAACTGCGCGTGTATGTGAACGTCCCGGAAGCCTATTCGCAATCGGCGAAGCCGGGGCTTGTGGCGGAGCTGGCTCTCTCCGAATTCCCCGGCCAACGGTTTACCGGCAAGCTGGTCCGCACCGCACAAGCGATCGATCCGGCCACGCGCACGTTGCTGGTGGAAATCGCAGTCGATAACCCCACGGGCAGACTGTTCTCCGGCTCCTATGCCGAACTCCACCTCAAAGTCCCCGGCACACACAATGTGTATATAGTGCCGGTGGAGACGTTGCTGTTTCGTAAGACAGGCCTGCACTTGGCCACGGTCAGCAACGGGCAGGTTGTCATCAAGACGATCATGCCAGGCCACGACTTTGGAGACACGATCGAAGTGCTCGAAGGGCTGAGCGGAAATGAAGAGATCATCCAGAATCCGCCAGACTCGATCGCAACCGGAGATAAGGTCCAGATCGCGCCCTCGACGGGACCACCGACCACGCCGAAAGCTGGGGGAACGACGTGAACCGCGCGGTAACCCCAATACGCAACATCGGAGTGGCCGTTTTTATAGGTCTGCTCGCAGGGTGCACTGTCGGTCCCAAATACCGGCAACCCGCTGTGCCGATGACGCCGACCTACAAGGAGAATGCAAATTGGCACGTGGCACAACCTAACGATCAGAGGCTAGGAGGAAGCTGGTGGGATATATTCAGCGATCCGTTGCTGAATAACCTGGAATCGCAGGTCAACGTCAACAATCAGAACCTGAAGGCGGCAGAAGCGCAATTCCGCCAGGCGCGCGCTATCTTCCAGTACGTCCGCGCTGACAAGTTTCCGACCGTGACTGCCGGCGCGTCGGCCACTCGTACCCGAACCTCGGCCAACCGCCTGGGTACAGTCGGTGGCGTCAAGGGCATCACGTTCAGTGATTTCGTGCTGCCGTTTGATTTGTCGTATCAGATCGACGCCTGGGGGCGGGTGCGCCGCACCATCGAATCGGCTCGCGAGCAGGCACAGGCAAGCGCGGCCGATGTGGCGACGGTCAGCCTGAGCATGCATGCCGATCTGGCGCTGTTCTACTTTCAGGCGCGCAGCCTGGATGCTCAGGAGCAACTGCTCAGGAGTACCGTCACCGAGTACGAGAAGGCGCTGGAACTGACCCAAAACCGGTTCCATGGCGGTGTCGCTACCATCCTCGATGTGGAGCAGGCGCAGACGCAGCTGGAAACGACTCGCGCGCAAGCCATCGACGTCGGTGTACTCCGCTCGCAGTACGAACATGCGGTCGCAGTTCTTATGGGCAAGCCGCCAGCCGAGTTCACTCTGCCTCCCATGCCGCTATCAGCTTTGCCGCCGGCAATTCCAGTAGGCATTCCCTCCGAACTGCTGCAAAGAAGGCCCGACATTGCGGCAGCGGAGCGGCGCGTCGCTTCGGCCAACGCACAAATCGGAGTTGCCCAAGCGGCGTACTATCCCAACCTGACTCTTGGCGCCACGGGCGGTTTCGAGAGCGGGACCATCACGACCTTGCTGTCCGGCCCCAGCATTCTCTGGAGCGCGGGCCCATCCGCCGTGATGACGGTGTTCGACGTCGGGCGTCGCCGTGCAGCGACTCAGCAGGCGCAGGCGAGCTACGACCAGACCGTAGCCAATTACCGCCAAGACACGCTCACGGCGTTCCAGCAGGTTGAGGACAACCTCGCCGCATTGCGGATCCTGGAACAAGAAGCCACGGTTCAGGCCAACGCAACCGCCGCGGCAGAACGTGCGTTGGCCACATCCACGCGTCGTTACCAGGGCGGCGTCGCAACGTACTTGGAAGTGATAACCTCGCAAAATTATGCGCTCTCGAATGAAATCACTTCGGTCAACATCCTCGGCAGACGTATGGCGAGCGCCGTGTTGCTGATCGAAGCTTTAGGCGGAGGCTGGGACGCTTCTCAGCTGCCCAGAAACCTGTCTGCTAAAGACCAGAGTGCAATACTTCCACTCAATTAGCGAGAGCGGGAACGTTAATAAATCTTCACCGTGTTCCGCTTGGAAGCTGGGTTTGTTCTCATAGAACGGCTAGGCGAGTGCAGGTCATATAGCCGTAAATCTTGTACGGACAGCCGCTCGAGCTGACTGCCCGGAGTACAAGAAAGGATGAAAATGAAATCGAAAATTATTGTTCTGTCTGCATTGGTAATGTTTATGCCCGTCGTTGGAATCGGCCTGGCGCACGCGCAGGCAGACGAAACAGTGACCGCGAACGTCCCATTCGCGTTCTATGCCGGGCAGCAGCTGATGCCGGCGGGGAAGTACCGGTTCGGAGTTAATATCGAAGATAACGAGATGACCATTTCTGACGATTCCGGACGGCGTGCACTCTTCGTGATGACGGACGCGCTGAGCGATGGCGGCAATAACAATGCTGTGGTGTTCGATCATGCCGGCAGTGCGTACTATCTGAAGGCCGTCAACAGTCAGGATTTCGACGTCAGTGTTCCAGCCAATAGACGCCGGGCGGCCTTGGAGTCCGCGCAGGCTGCCTCGCGGGACCAACTCAAAAGTGAATTGGGTCAGTGAGCTAAAACTAAAGTATATGGAGGCTATCTACCAAGGTAGTCTCCGTGTGCATGCTCGGCAGCGGACTGTATCTGGAATGGCGGCTCAGTTGCAGTATTTGTTGTCGGAGTTCGTTGAAGGAGACCTCCGAATGGCTGAAAATAATCGCGTACTGATAGTAGACGACGACCTAGAACTTGTGGATATGCTTCGTGAGTACCTGGTGACGGAGGAGTTCCACGTTGACTCGGCTCACACATACATATCCGGTCTGGCTACCGCGTCATCCGGGAAATACGATCTGGTGATACTCGATATCATGTTACCCGACGGCTCGGGTTTGGAGTTATTGCGAAAGCTTCGGGCAGAATCCTCTGTTCCAGTGATGCTACTCTCGGCAGCCGGGAACAGCGAGGATCGTGTGAGCGGGCTCGACATCGGAGCGGATGACTTCGTGCCAAAACCCTTTGAACCGCAGGAGTTGATCGCGCGTGTGCGCGCAATCCTTCGCCGAGTACGCTGTCCGGATGGACACGGCGGGACCGGCGATTGGGTCACTGCGGGCGATCTGGCTGTGTCGCCCAGCCTGCGTGCGGCCACGTTCAGGAACAAGGAACTCGACCTGACTTCGGTAGAGTTCAATGTCCTCGAATGCCTCATGCGCCATCGTGGGAGCGTCGTGCCGCGCGAGCAGTTGGTACGACTCGCTTTAGGCCGCGAGCCCGGCATGCTCGATCGCAGCCTGGACGTGCACATCAGCCATTTGCGCAGGAAACTGTTGGACTCCGGTGCTACTGACATTCGTATCAAAGCGGTACGCGGGAATGGATATTTATATGCGGAATCCATGCACGAAGTGGCTGCGTCGCGTGCAGATGATCGCTTAATAAGAATTAACCAACAGCGTTTCGTGGGCGGTGTTTAAATTGGCAGGAGCAAAAAATACAATGCAGTTAAATAAAGCTTATATTGTCGCCGGAATGCTGATCGCATTTGCCATGTTTTTTGAAATCGCCGCTCACGCTCAAGTACTGCTTGCGAAGTGAGCCACGAGGGACAGGATGCGCGCAACAACATATGAACCGCTGGGATGACCAGCGGTTCATATGCGTTTGGCGGTCGAATCACTGGATCATTGGGGCGTTAGCTGGAACTGACCCGTCAGGCACGGCGTCGTTGGATCGAGTAGGGCGCGAGATCCCAAGCTTATTCATCTTGGCGATCAACGTCGTTCGCTTCAGTCCCAGTCTGACAGCAGCGCCGTTCGGCCCGCCAATCACCCAGCCTACCGATTCCAATGTTTTCAGGATCAGCGCTCGTTCGGAGTCGCGCAAAGTACCAGGCTGCGAAGCCGGACAAAAGGACGCGGGAAGAGTTGCGTCGGCTTCGGTGACTGCCGCCGGCAGAGGATTGGGAAGCACACCATCGTTCGACAGGATCACCGCGCGCTCCACCAGGTTTTGAAGCTCACGAATGTTGCCAGGCCAGGAGTATGAGGCGAACGCAGAAAGCGTCTCCGGAGGGATATGGTCGATGGTCTTGCCTATGCGATGGCCGCAGACTTCGACAAAATGGGTCACGAGCGGGGCTATATCTTCGCGACGTTCGCGAAGCGGCGGCAGCTGGATGGGGAAGACGTTCAGGCGATAATACAGATCGCTGCGAAACTCGCTGCGCCGCACCATGTCGCCCAGGTCGCGGTGCGTGGCAGCAACCAACCGCACATCGACTTTGTGTGTCCGGCCGCTTCCCAGGCGCTCAAACTCCTGCTCCTGCAGGACCCTCAGCAGCTTAGGTTGTAAAGCCAGGGGGATATCGCCGATCTCATCCAGGAAGAGAGTGCCTCTGTCGGCCATGTCAAATCGCCCGTTTTTCTGCGCGATGGCGCCCGTGAAAGCGCCTTTCTCGTGACCAAAAAGTTCACTTTCCAGGAGATCGAAAGGGATGGCAGCACAATTCAGCTTGACGAATGGCCGTCCACAACGCGAACTGATGGTGTGAACGGCGCGCGCAATCAGTTCCTTACCCGTGCCGGTCTCACCCAGGATCAATACCGTGGAATCAGTTGCAGAAACGCGCTCGACTTGCTCGAGTACCGATTCCAGCGCCGTGCTATGGCCGATGATCTGCTCGAATTTTCGCTCGCCACTTTCCGTCCAGCCCGAGCGAATTGGTTCGGAACTTGACACGGGGACCTCCGCGAGTACCGCTTCGACGGTCCGACGGTTCAACCTTCGAGGGCTACTCGAACATTGTCGAGAAGGATCTCATCGTCGAACGGTTTTGCCAGGAATTCCACAGCGCCCGCACGCAAAGCCTGCAAACGCATTTTCGCGTCACCATGGGCGGTAATGAAAACGATCGGTATGCGGTGGTGGTCGGCGTTTAACTTCGCCTGCAATTCCAATCCTGACATCCCCGGCATGCGGATGTCCGCGATCAGGCATCCAGTCTGGTCCAGCAGGCCGGAAGTCAGGAATTCTTCAGCGGATGCGAAAGTTCCCGCCTTCAATCCAGCCGCCTTCATCAGTCCTTGCAGAGCGGTTCGGACCGCCTCGTCATCATCGACGATCGCCACTATCCTCGTTTTCCGCTCGACAGCTGTAGCTGGCCGTTTTCTTTCTTCAGCGGTATCCATAAATATGAAGGTACCTCTCTATATCTAAACCGCGCAATCATACTTTGGTATACGCGAGCTCATACGCACGTGCGGATGGCGCGGGAAGCCGTATGGCGCCGGTTGTAAGGCCGACTATGTGGGCGATCAGCGGTTCTATGCCGTCGCCCTTAGCAACGAATACGTCGACACTGGTCATTTCTCGACCCGGTATATCAATGCCGCCGGAGTGCAAGATAATCTTCAATGCGGGATGACGTGACCGGATGCAGTCGGCCAATGCAGAACCATTCATCCCCGGCATGTGGTAGTCGAGCACCGCAACATCAAACTTCTCCGAATCGGCCGAAATAGCGGCCGAAATAGCGGTTAAGGCCTCAACGGGTCCACAGGCGGTCAAGACCGAGAACCCGTACATTTTCAACACGTGACGGCGCAATTCCAACTGCGTACTCTCATCGTCAACCAAGAGAACTCTGGCGGGTCCCGCCATTTCCTGAACAAACATTGTGGTCTCAAGGCTCCATTTCGTCCGCGGTCACACTAGCGAGAGAGCACGTCGGTTTCCAAAGATTACCGATGGCAGGAACAATGCATCAGCACGCGGCGAACCGCGACAGCTCGCAATTCAGCGTCACCCGCACGACAGCGCCGCCAACATTGCGACACGTGGAAGTGCGGTTTCAAGTGAACTCCACTGCACACAGGACTGATGTCAAAAGAATGACCCGGATCGGCTGTCGATGGCTGGAGCTCTGGCGTGAGTCATCGCCGCTCAGACGTGCACCTCGTCTGAAGCCGCTCAAAAGATGGAACCAACGATAGAAACGTACCCTCCGCACCGAGCAAGTTTCCGAACTGCAGTGGCACGCGGAATGCTCGCAAGCTATACATGCCGCTTGTGAACATCTCGATTCCCAGAGGAAAGTCGCCAGAGTACGTCAAAGCCATCGCCGACGGAGTGAACTCGGCCGTTCTGTCCACGCTTGACGGATTCCCGCCCGATGATCGATACCAGATCATTCACGAACACGCGTCCTATGAGCTCGAATATCAGGAGCGTACAGGCGATCGGGTGATGCTGTACCTGATTATGCGAGCCGGGCAAACGCCGGAGGCAAAAAAGGCCTTTTACCGGAAAGTGGCGGAGAACTTGAAGCGCAGCCCTGGGATCGAGCCAGCGAACGTGCTGATCACGATTGCAGAGAACCACGAGGCCGACTGGTCGTTCCGCGACGGTGTCGCGCAATTTGTCCGATGACCGGGCATTACGCATTCTGACTTAAGCCCATGAGATTCGCGAGCCCAACCAACATCTTTGCTCCGATGTCGACGCCTGCACACTCGATCTTCGGTCTGTCACTGATGGTCCTGGCGATTACGGGAGCCATATTTGTCGTGGTTTCGGGACTGCTGATCTATGCCGTTCTCAGATTCCGGAGGAGGGACGCTGATGATGGCCGCGAGCCGGCCCAGGTATACGGCAGCACGCAAGTCGAGATCGCGTGGACCGTCGTTCCCGCCCTGATCGTTGTCGTCATGTTCCTGGCGTCGGCGCGCGTGATCGCGAACGTGCAGCGGATGCCCGATCATGCGCTGGAGGTCATTGCCATAGGACATCAATTCTGGTGGGAATACCGCTATCCGGGCCTAGGCGCCGTGACTGCGAATGAATTGCATGTGCCCGTGAGCGATCCGGCGCATCCCACCCCGACCGTGATCAGGCTGCTCTCCGCAGACACAGACCATAGCTTCTGGGTTCCTCGACTCGCGGGCAAGACCGACCTGATTCCCAACCACCCCAACACCATGTGGATCGATCCCCAGCAGAGTGGTCTGTACCTGGGACAGTGCGCCCAGTATTGCGGAACGCAACACGCGAAGATGCTGCTGCGCGTCTATGTCCAGTCGCGCAGCGACTTCGACCGCTGGATCAAAGAACAGGCAAGGCCCGCGAACGTCGACGGCGATGCTTCCGAGGGCCGGCGCATATTCGAAGGTACCGCGTGCGTCAATTGCCACACCGTGGCAGGTACGCCGGCACAGGGCCTGTTCGGCCCGGATCTGACGCACCTCATGAGCCGCGACACCATTGCCGCCGGTATCGCCGCGAACAATCACGACAATCTCCGCCGTTGGATCAATGACCCGAACACCATGAAGCCCGGGGCGCTTATGCCGGCGATGGGCCTGACCGACCATGAACTGGACGCAGTGACGGCCTATCTGGAGACGCTTCACTAGACCGTCAGGAGGGTGCGCGATGTCGACCGAAGCGATTACATGGCCCGAGAGAGCGGATGCATCGCGCCCGTTTGTGGACACGCTTCACGAATGGATCACGACTGTCGATCACAAGCGGATCGGGATCATGTACATCACGTTCGCGCTCGTGATGCTGCTGATAGGCGGGGTCGAAGCCGCCGTGATGCGCATTCAACTGATCCGGCCGCACAATGATTTTGTTTCGCCGCAGGTCTTCAACCGCATGTTCACGATGCACGGGACCACGATGATCTTCTTTGTGGTCATGCCGTTGGTGTTTGGTTTCGCCAATTACCTCGTCCCCGTGATGATCGGAGCACGGGATATGGCTTTCCCGCGACTGAACGCTTTCAGTTTCTGGATTTCCGCCTTCGGTGGCCTGCTTCTCTACTTCAGTTTCCTCGGTGGCAATGGCCTTTACGGAGCAGGCAATGCGCCCGACGTGGGATGGTTTGCCTATGCGCCTTTAACTTCTTCCACATTTTCGCTCGGGCATAGCACCGATTTCTGGACTCTCTCCATCCTGGTTTCCGGATTCGGCAGCGTGGGAACGGCGATCAATCTCATCACGACCACCACTTGCCTGCGCTGCCCCGGCATGACCGTCGGCAAGATACCTCTCTTCGTTTGGCTAAATCTGGTCATGGCGGGACTAGTAATCCTTGCGGTCTCTCCTCTGACCGCGGCACAGCTCATGTTGCTCATAGACCGTTATCTGGGCGGGCACTTCTTCGATACACAAGCCGGGGGCTCGGCAGTGATCTGGATGCATTTCTTCTGGGTCTTTGGGCATCCGGAAGTCTATATCCTGGTCTTGCCCGCGTTCGCCATAGCATCCGAAGTGATCCCGGTTTTTTCACGGAAGGCGATTTTTGGTTACCCGGTGATGGTTGCGGCAACCATCGCCATCGGGTTCATCAGCATGAGCGTCTGGGCCCATCACATGTTCACGGTGGGGATGACCTCGAACGCCAACACGTTCTTCGTGCTGTCCACGATGGCGATCGCGGTCCCGACGGGAATCAAGATCTTTAACTGGCTGGCAACGATCTGGGGCGGAAAAGTCGAATTCAGGGTGCCGATGCTGTTTTGTATCGCGTTCCTGTTCCAGTTCCTCCTCGCTGGCCTGACTGGCGTGATGCTAGGCAACGCGCCATTCGATTGGCACCTCGGGAATTCCTACTTCGTGGTTGCACATTTTCACTACGTCATCGTGGGAGCAATCCTGTTCTGCCTTTTCGGGGGCTTTTATTACTGGTTCCCCAAGGTCACCGGGAGGATGTACAGCGAGACCCTGGGGAAGCTGCATTTCTGGCTGTTCGTGATCGGGTTTCATCTGACGTTCGACTTCATGCACATTCCCGGCCTTCTGGGCATGCCGCGGCGGATCTATACCTATGAGCCGGGCCGCGGATGGAACACATGGAACCTGATCGTAACCGTCGGTGTGTTCTTCCAAGCGGTAGCCATAGTGGTATTTGTCGCAAACCTGGTGTGGTCCTACTTCAAAGGCAAGCAGGCCGGCAATGATCCGTGGGATGCATGGACGCTCGAATGGACCACCAGTTCACCGCCGCCTGCCTATAACTTCGCCGTGATCCCGTCGGTTCGAAGCCGGCGTCCGCTGTGGGACCTCAAGCATCCGGAAGATCCGGATTGGAAGTATGAGTAGCAGGAGGCCAGGATGAGCGCACATCCAATTGCGATTGGCGAGGAACTCGGATTGGGTCCCACTTGCCGCGGCCGCGTTGGAATGTACTGCCTGATAACGGCGGAAGCGGCGATATTCACCATCTTCGTCGTCGCCTACCTGTTTTATGTGGGCAAGAGCTTAAGCGGACCGACGCCACAGCAAGTGTTGCGCGTACCGATCCTTTTTACCGTGTGCCTGCTCTCCAGCAGTGTCACCATCCATTCGGCCGTCCAATCGCTACGGAATGGGAAACGCCCCGCATTCATGGGCTGGTGGTTTCTCACCTTCGCCTTGGGGGCATCGTTCCTGGTGGGGACGGCACTCGAATGGCGGCGCCTGATCCATGAGTACGAACTGACGATCCGCACCAACCTGTTTGGCACGAATTACTACTCGCTCGTGGGACTCCACGCCTTTCACGTCACGATGGGTCTCACCGCCATTTTGATCGTGTTACTGCTTACGTTGTCGGGCGCCGTCAATCGTGCACATGCCGAGCGCGTTCATGTTCTTTCCCTGTATTGGCATTTTGTCGATGCCGTGTGGGTAGTGGTGTTCCTCGTCGTGTACGTCATAGGGCGCTGAGAGGTGATGAGAATGATCTCCAACTCGACGACAAGCTCGGAAACAAGACGCGATGATGTGGAGCTTCCGGCGCCTACCGCGTGGCCTGTCGCGCTAGCATTCGGCATCACTCTGCTGTTTGCAGGGTTGGTTACGAACGCGTCCGTGAGCGTAGTGGGAGCAGTGTTATCCATCTCTGCAGCCGTCGGCTGGTTCCGCAACGTCTTGCCTCACGAGGCAAGCCAGCGCGTGGCTGCGTTGGACGAGAAGCCCTCCATCGCGACGGCACGTTCCGAAGTTGCGCGCCTGAATGTGGCGCCGGAACTGGTCCGCGCCTGGTTGCCTCTCGAGGTTTATCCGATTTCGGCGGGCATCAAGGGAGGAATGGCGGGCAGCGTGGTCATGGCTCTCCTGGCGCTGCTCTACGGGGTCCTGAAGACCAAGAGTATTTGGTATCCGATCAACCTGCTGGTTGCCGGCTTTTTCCCGGCAATGGTTGGCGAGACAACCAGTCAACTGGCCGCATTTCATCTGAACGCGCTACTCATTGCCATTCCTCTGCATCTGGTCATCTCGCTCCTGGTTGGAATCCTCTACGGCGTAGCGCTGCCCATGCTGCCTCGTAACCCGATACTTCTTGGGGGCATCATCGCGCCCATGATCTGGTCGGGCCTGCTGTACACAACGCTCGACATCATCAATCCAGTGCTGAACCAGCGCATCAGCTGGGCATGGTTTGTGCTGTCGCAGGTCGGATTCGGCATCGTGGCCGGCATTGTCGTCTCGCGACAGGGGCGAATTTCGACCTGGCAGCGTTTCCCTCTGGTCTTGCGCGCCGGTATCGAAGCACCCGGCGCGATGGAAGAAAAGCGCAAGGAGCACAGACAGCAATGATGTACTCGAGCGTTTTTCTATTGTCATCGATCCTCGTAGTCGGAGGTTGTCAACATGCGCCGGGGCGGCCGGGGCGTGACTCCGAGGTCCTTGCACCCGACAAGGTCGCGAACTTCAACATCCTCTATCAGCAGAACTGCGCAGGATGCCACGGAACGGGCGACAAGGGCGGAGCGGCAATCGCGTTGGGTAACAAGAATTACCTGGCCATCGTCGATGACGCCACCCTTCGTCGAGTGACTTCGGAGGGCGTGCCCGCAACAGCGATGCCCGCGTTTGGCCAAAGCTCGGGTGGCATGCTGACAGATGCGCAAGTCAACGACATCGTGCAGGGGATCCGCACCCGCTGGACGGCGTCCAATCCTCCAGACGTTGTGCCACTTTCTTATGCTGCGCGCAGTCCGGGTGACCCTCAGCGGGGTCTGCAGGTTTACAACGTCTACTGCTCGTCCTGTCACGGCGCTGACGGTCGAGGTGGTAGTCGGGCCAGCTCGATCGTGGGCGCTTCCTATCTGACCCTGGTCAGCGACCAGTACCTGCGCACGATCGTCATCGCCGGCAGACCAGAAATAGGCCAGCCGGATTGGCGTGACGATGTGCCCGGCAGGCCGATGTCGGAGCAAGACGTCTCGGACGTCGTTGCCTGGTTGTCAGCACAACGACCGAAGGTGTCAACCTCGGCGCACGAAAAGTCTCCACCCGCTACAGGAGCAACTCCATGACGAACGGGGAACTCACAAGGCGCGGATTTCTTACCAAGTTGGCTGTGCTCTTCAACGGTGTTGTGGGGCTCGCACTTTCCGTTCCCATCTTGCGTTACATCCTTTCCCCCATCAGCCGCGAACGCAAGCCGGGATATGAGCGCTGGCTTTCACTCGGCCCGGTTGACCGGTTTCCGGCCGGCCAGACGCGGCTGGCTACTTATCGCAATCCTGTCACGAATGCATGGGATGGAGCGACGGATGACATCCCTTGTTGGGTACGCAATGTCGATGGAACGAACTTTCAAGTGTTTGCGATCAACTGTGCGCACCTGGGATGTCCGGTGCGGTGGTTTGCGCAGTCGGGGTTGTTCATGTGCCCGTGCCACGGTGGCGTGTACTACCAGGATGGCTCCCGCGCCTCGGGGCCGCCCGAGCGAGGCCTGTTTCAATATCCCTATAAGCTCGACAAGGGGGAACTCTTGATTGACGGCGGCCAGATGCCGACGCCCGGGAACCCGCGCGCTGCAAACAAGGTGGCCGGAGGCTCAGCATGCGTCTAGCCCGGCAGATCGGCCACTGGTTTGATCAGCGTCTCCAGCTCGGAATACCTTTGCGCGAAGTCATCGAGCATCCGGTACCGAAGCAAACCGCCAGTTGGGCCTACGTGTTTGGCAGCGCGGCACTCACGGTATTCATGTTTCAAATCGTCACGGGGATCCTCCTGGCCTTGGTGTATGTGCCATCCGCGGGAGAGGCATGGAACAGCTTGCAAACCCTGAACCACTACATCGCGCTCGGATGGTTCATTCGTGCGCTGCATGGATGGGGGTCGAACTTCATGCTGGCCATCGTCCTCGTCCACATGGTTCAGGTTTTTCTTTTCGGCGCCTATAAATTTCCCAGGGAACTCACCTGGGTCATCGGCGTTCTCCTTCTCCTGTTTACCCTGGGGATGGCTTTCACCGGCCAGGTACTTCGTTTCGATCAGGATGCGTATTGGGGACTTGGCATAGGAGCGTCGATCGTAAGCCGCGTGCCGGTCCTGGGGCCATCGCTGGTTAACCTGCTGCTGGGAGGGCCCATCATCGCAGGCGCGACGCTGTCGCGCTTTTTTGCCCTGCATGTGTTCGTCATTCCGGGGCTGTTGATCGGATTTGTCGCCCTGCACGTGTTGCTCGTGCTCAAGCTGGGAGTGAATGAATGGCCCATGCCTGGGCGTATCGTTCGCCGCACAACCTACGTGCGGGAGTACCACGACCTCACCACAAAAGACGGCGTGCCGTTTTGGCCCTATGCCATCTGGAAGGATGCCGCTTTTTCGGGGTTCATTCTGTTGTGCATTGCGGCATGCGCGTTCCTGCTGGGGCCTTTTGGGCCGGGCGGCCAGCCCGATCCGACCATCATCCAGACTGCACCTCATCCGGATTACTTCTTCTTGTGGATCTACGCGTTGCTCTCTTACTTGCCGCCCTCGGCAGAGACGCCAATTTTGCTGATCGGGCCCGCGATCGGCATTCTTGTCCTGCTGGCGCTTCCCTTTGTTGCAGGCGAAGGTGAGAAAAGTTGGAAACGGAGACCCGTTGCCGTTCTAGCCATCCTCGTGGTTGCCCTCGCTCTTGGTACGCTCACCCACTTGGGAGAATACACGCCATGGAGTCCGGTCATGGATGCCTGGAGCAGCGAGCCCATTCCGGCGGCCGACCTGAGTCACCGTACGGCGGTCGAACGTGCCGGCGCGCTCGTCTTTCAAGTCAAACAGTGTCATAACTGCCATTCGATCGGCGGTCGGGGAGGCAAGCGCGGCCCCGCCCTCGACGAGGTCGCTGTCCATCTCACGCCGGCTCAACTCGTCCGCCAGGTGCTACAGGGTGGGGGAAACATGCCTGCTTATCGGAACAATTTGAGTCCAGCGCAGACCGATGCGCTGGTGAACTTTCTTGAAACACTTCATCCGGCAGGCCAGGCGCCGGCTCGGGATGCCGCCCGGAGCATCGCGCAGAGGGCAGGCCAAGAGTGACGCGGCACGGTGCCGCTCTGGATTGGTCAGTTCCCATGCTGCTTACCGTTGCGCTTGCGATCATCGCCTCTCTCTATGCGCGAGGTTGGCTGCGCCTTCGGGCTTCACACACGCGCTTTGCTTCGATCCGGCAAGCTGTCGCCTTTTTGAGCGGCATCCTTTCCGTGTGGGTCGTCTTGGGTGCACCGCTCGCCCGCTTCGATCACGAACTACTCCTGGTTCACATGCTGCAACACATCGTGCTGATGGGAGTTGCTGCACCGCTGATGTTGGTTGGAGAACCGGCCCAACCGCTTCGGCATGGACTCCCGCAATCATTTGTTCACGGCGCTTTAGCTTCTGGCATTCACGGCCTGCTAAATCCGCTCCGGGGGTGGGCTCCGGCGCGCCGGGTCGGAAGTGTTATCTCCCAACCGGTGTTTTGCTGGTTCACCGGAACCGTCACGGTACTGGGATGGCATATTCCTGCGGTGTTTGCGCTTGCGATGGGTTCGCATTTCTGGCATGGAATCCAGCAAGCGTCATTCCTGGTCGCCGGGTTGTTTTTCTGGTGGCCGGTCCTTCGGTCGTCGGCGAGCGGTTCGGGATATCGCGGATGGTCAGTTCCGCTGTACCTGTTCGGCGCCACTCTGCCGTGCGATGCTCTTTCGGCGTTCCTTGTATTCTGCGATCGCGTGGTTTACAGGACGCATGTGTCCATGCCGCACGCAGCCGGACTATCGCCAATCCAGGACCAGGAGTGGGCCGGCGTAGTCATGTGGGTATTCGTTACCTTTATATATGGGTTTCCCGCGGTGGTCATCACGGTGCGACTCCTTTCACCTCGGAAGACTCAGGGCATAGGAGCTACTGCCGGAGAGGTTACTTCCGCGTCGCGAGTTTAAGTTTTTCCGCCATTCTGACCAAGTCGGCCAGTGATCCGGCCTGCATTTTGTGCATCACATGACCGCGATGGATCTTGACCGTGATTTCGCTGGTTCCGAGTTCGGAGGCGATCTGCTTGTTGAGCATTCCGGAGACGACGAGGGCCATGATCTCGCGCTCGCGCACCGTCAGTTTTTCGAACCGCTCTTGCAGTCCGCCAAGCTCATGCTGCTGCTGGCGACTGGCGTGGTCACGTTCCAGCGCCTGCCGGATGGCATCCAGCAGGTCCTGGTCGCGAAAAGGCTTGGTCAGAAACTCTACGGCACCGGATTTCATGGCCTTCACGGACATCGGAATATCGCCATGACCAGTGATGAAAATGATGGGAATAGTGAAACCCGCAACGCCGAGTTCATGCTGAAAGTCTAGGCCGCTTATGCCGGGCAATCTTACATCCAGGACCAGACAACCAGGCGCGTCCGAGCGCTTGCTGCGCAGAAACTCCTCCGCTGTCTTGAACGACTCGGATCGCAGACCCACCGACTTCAGTAGAGCTTGTATCGCAGCACGCATGCCGGCATCATCGTCGATGATGAATACCGTAGCTGCTGCGGAAGTCATGCGCGGGCCGCCATCTCGGCCGGCAAGGTGAACGAAAAAGTCACGCCGCGTCCGGAGTTCGGCGTCGCCCACAAGCGGCCGCCGTGCGACTCAATGATGGAACGGGTTATCGCCAGCCCCATGCCGGTGCCTTGAGGCTTCGTCGTAAAAAATGCGTTGAAAATCTGATCTGCTTTTTCGGCTGGCAGTCCAATTCCCGTGTCGCTGATCGAGACCAGCAGTCGGTTATCGTCGGTCCGCTGCGACTTGATGGTAAGCTCACCAGCCGTGTCTTTCATGGCCTCGATGCCATTGAGTATGAGGTTCATGAATACCTGCTGCAGTTGCACGCGATCTGCGGTTACGGGAGGTGCGTTGCCATCAAGCTCCGTGCGGATCGAGATCGAGTACCGGGTGGCCTCCCCGCGCAGCAAGACGAGGATTTCGCGGGCGACGTCATTCACATCGATCAACTCACGTTCGGGTGGCATCCCTTGTTTATAGAACGACCTTAGACGGTTGATGATATCGGACGCGCGAGTTCCGTCTTTGACGATCCGCATCGCCGCCTCGACTGCCTCTTCGATATCCGGCTGCTCTCGCCTGAGCCAGCGCAAGCAAGTGTTGGCGTTTGTGATCGCCGCCGCGATGGGCTGGTTGAGTTCGTGCGCCAGGGAAGCGGCCAGCTCTCCTAACGTGCTCACACGATTGATGTGCGCGAGATCTGCTTCCATCTGGTGCATTCTCTCGAGCTCCGCTTCGGCGCGTTTGCGCTCCGTAACGTCACGGGATACCGAAAGCAGTTGCTCGGGCTGGCCGTCAGCATTGCAGATCGGCGTAGTGATTACATCCCACCACCGCGGTATCCCCTTTGCTGACGGACAGAACGCCTGAAAGGTACCGATGCCCCCAGCTCTGGCGGTAGCAATGGATTCAATTACCCTTGGGCGGTCTTCCGGCTGCCAGAAGTCGATCCAGCAGGTATTCAGGTACGGCTGGATATCGTCTATTTCGAGCAACTGTTGACCGCCGCTGCTCATGAACAGCAGGTTTCCCTCGAGGTCCAACACCTTGATACAGTC
>CAZLJE010000014.1:0-136374 GCA_964559835.1 uncultured Terriglobales bacterium | reverse complement strand
AGACCTTCCTTGCGCTTGAACTCGTCGATGAGCCAATCGACGATGCGCTGGTCGATGTTGTCACCGCCCAGGTGCGTGTCGCCGTTGGTGGACTTCACCTCGACGACGCCTTCTCCAACTTCGAGGATCGAAATATCGAAGGTGCCACCACCGAAGTCGTACACGGCAATGGTCTCGTCCTTCTTCTTGTCGAGACCGTACGCGAGTGCGGCCGCCGTAGGCTCGTTGATGATGCGCTTGACGTCGAGACCGGCGATGCGGCCGGCGTCTTTCGTCGCCTGGCGCTGCGCGTCGTTGAAGTAAGCCGGAACGGTGATGACGGCGTCCGTGACTTTCTCGCCGAGGTAATCTTCAGCGGCCTTCTTCAGCTTCTGAAGGATCATGGCCGAGATCTCGGGCGGGGTGTAGTCCTTGCCCTGCGCTTCGATGGCGACGTGGTCGCCGGCGCGCTTGACCTTGTAGGGCACCATCTTCATCTCTTCATTGACTTCGTCGTAGCGACGCCCCATGAAGCGCTTGATGGAGTAAATCGTGTTTTCCGGATTGGTGATGGCCTGACGCTTGGCGACCTGTCCGACCAGGCGCTCGCCCGTCTTGGTGAAGGCGACCACCGAGGGCGTCGTGCGCTGGCCCTCTTCGTTGGGGATGACCTTCGGTTCCCCACCTTCCATGACGGCGACCACGGAGTTGGTCGTCCCGAGGTCAATACCGATAATCTTTGCCATTGGGCGTTGCCTCCTGCTTAAACTGCTGATTCTATTATCTTTGAACAGAATCTCTCAATTTAGTGCGACAGCATGATAGAACTTGAGTCATTTACTGTCAAGGTGTTAGATGAGGCAGGGGGGCTGGCGGTTGCAGAAAGACCGGGGACCGGCTCAGGGCGCATGGCTCAGGGCTTGGGGCGCAGGGGTCAGGGCCATGAGCCATTAGACATCCGCCATGAGCCGGCTTTCAGAAATCACTCCCCTCTCCTGCGCCGACCGTACTAAACTGCCGCGCAACATACGCAGGGAGGGGCTATGACAAGGGCGTCGGAAGCACGCTTCTGGCAGGGGGTCGGCGCGTTCATTGGAATCGCAGGTGGCGCGGTTCTCGGATATGCGTTCGGCAAGTATGGCCCGGCGTCGATCGAGCCGCGGGCGCTGGTGATGGGGTTGGCGGGATCGTTCACGATCCTGGCCGGCGGGGCGTGCTATATCGCAGGGCGGGCGCTGCATGTGGAGGAGACTACCCTCACCGCGACCGAAGCATTTCTGTGGAAGACACTGGCAATGGTCTGCCTCGTGGCCGGGGCGGCCGTCATTGCGTTCACATCGCGGCAACACGAGGTCCTGCTGCTGGACCGTCTGGCGATGGGATTGGCGGGGGCATTTTCGATGATGTTCGGCGTAGTTTGCCTGACGGGCGAGCGCGTGATGAGCCACATGCACGATGCGCTAGTGGTGACCAAAACGAGCAAGGCCGCTGGAGCGGAATAAAACAGTGCTCAGTGGTCAGTGATCAGCAGGTTTGACCCGATGGTTTTGAGGCTACGAACGGTCGAGTTTGAAAACGCTGATCACTGACCACTGAATGCTGATCACTCTCAGTCGAATCTCTCGTACAGGATCGATTTCCTATCCCACCCCAATTTCTTCAGTAGTTCGCGATTCGCGGCGACCATGTCGCGCAAGCCGCAGATGTAGGCGTCCATGTCGGTGCGTCCGTTCGCGAGACGCTCGACGTGCTCCTGCACGTAGCCGCGGGCGCCGGTCCAGTTGGGATCCTCGCGGCTGAGTGTCGGCAGATAGTGGAAGTTGGAGTGCTCCCTCGCGAGCTGGCGAAACTCCTCGTCGTAATAAAGATCCTGCCGGTAGCGGACGCCGAATACGAGCCAGAACTCGTGGTTATTGTGGCGCGCGGGGTCGGCAAGTAGCCAATGGATCATTCCGCGGATCGGTGCGATGCCGGTACCGGTGGCGATGAATAGCGAATCGCGCACCGGATGCTTGAGCGTGAAGTATCCGTGGGGGCCGTGGAAGCGGACCTCGTCCCCGGCGCGGAGGTCGCACAGGAAGTTCGAGAAGAAGCCGTCGGGCACGCGATTGAGACAGAGATCGAAGGTATTGTCGCCGCGCGGCGCGGAGGCGATGGAGTAGGCGCGGGTGATCTCGCGGCCGTCATGCTGGGCGAGCATCGAGACGAATTGTCCCGCCTGGAAGTCGAACTTGTGCGCCTCCTCGACCTCCCAGGAAAAGTGCTTGGTGGAGTCGGAGAGGTCGCGGCAGTCGAGAAGACGCGCGGTAAAGAGTTTTCGGTCAGTGGCCAAAACAATGCTCATTCATTGATTTGGATTCCATTGTAGAGAAAAAAGGCGCAAGGGCTAACCGTAAAGAAACAAGCGGTTCACACGATGGACAGGAAGGTCGCACGATGGGGAGACCGATGTTCTCGGACAACTTGGTGGATTCTGTCGTGCCTACGGCACTCGAAAGATTTTGGGAATGCCGACCCACGGCTTACGCCGTGGGCTACAATCTTCCGCCCGCTTCGCGGGCTCTACTCCACCGTCACTGACTTGGCCAAATTCCTCGGCTGGTCGACATCACAACCTCTACGTACCGCGATGTGGTACGCCAGCAACTGGCAGGGCACCACTTCGAGGATCGGGGCCAGCAGTTCCGGCGCCTCGGGAACGTAGATGACGTGATCGGCGGCCTCGCGAATCTCGTCGTCGCCTTCGGTGGCGATGGCGATCACGCGTCCGCTGCGGGCTTTCACTTCTTTCAGGTTCGACAGTGTCTTCTCATAGCGGACTTGTGAGCCGGGGTCGTCCTTGTCGCAAGTGGCGAGGATGACGACGGGAAGGTCTTCGTCGATGAGCGCGTTGGGGCCGTGCTTCATCTCGCCTGCCGGGTAGCCTTCGGCGTGGATGTAGGAGATCTCCTTCAGCTTGAGCGCGCCTTCGAGCGCGATCGGGTAGTGGACGCCGCGTCCGAGGAATAGGAAATCCTGCGCCCGGTGGTATTCCTTGGCGAGGTCTTCCATCTCTTCTTCGCGCGAGAGCACCGATTCCAGCTTACCGGGCAAGCGGTTCAATTCTGTAATGTACTCACGCGCCTGCTCCGGCGACAGGGCGCCGCGAACTTCCCCGAGATAGAGCGCGAACAGGAACAACGCAGTCAATTGCGCGGTGAACGCCTTGGTCGAGGCGACGCCGATCTCGGGTCCGGCGTGCGTGTAAATGGTCCCGCTGGCTTCGCGGGTCACCATCGAGCCGACGACGTTGCAGATGCCGATCGTCTTTGATCCCTTGGCTTTCGCCTCACGCTGCGCGGCGATGGTGTCGGCGGTCTCGCCCGATTGCGTGATGAGCATCGTCAGCGTGTTCTTGGGGACGATGGGATCGCGGTAGCGCCACTCGCTGGCGTAATCCACTTCCACCGGAACGCGCGCCAGGCGCTCGATCATGAACTTTCCGGCCTGTGCGGCGTGCCAGCTGGTGCCGCAGGCGGCAATGTTGATCTTCTCGGTTGCGGCGAATTCGGCTTCGGTGATCTCCATCTCGTCGAGGAAGACGCGGCCGCTGTCGAGCGAGACGCGACCGAGGGTCGTGTCACGGACGGCGCGCGGCTGCTCATAAATCTCCTTGAGCATGAAGTGCTTGAAGCCGCCCTTTTCCGCCATGATCGGGTCCCAGGTCACGTGCTGCACCTGGCGGACGATGGGCTTGCCGTCGAAATCGGAAAGCTGGACGCCGGCGGGCGTGATGACTGCGAGGTCGCCGTCGGCGAGGAAGAACAGGTCACGCGTGTGATAGAGGATCGCGGGGACGTCGGAGGCGACGAAGTATTCGTCCTTGCCCAGTCCGATGACCGCCGGCGGGCCATTGCGCGCGGCAACGATCTTGTCGCGCTCATCCTGCGAGATGACGGCAAGGGCGTAAACACCCTTAAGTTCGTTGACGGTCTTGCGGACGGCTTCTTCCAGCGGGACTTTTCCGCCGGCGAGGTGCTTTTCGACCGTGTGGGCGATGATCTCGGTGTCGGTCTCGGTGGAGAACTTGTGGCCTTCGGCGACGAGTTGCTTCTTCAGTTGCAGGTAGTTCTCAATGATGCCGTTGTGTACGACGACGATGTGCCCGGTGCAATCGCGGTGCGGGTGCGCGTTCTCTTCGGTGGGGCGGCCGTGGGTGGCCCAGCGGGTATGTCCGATCCCATAGGTGCCGTCGAGCGGCTTGAGGCGGATGACTTCTTCCAGGTTGCGCAGCTTGCCCTCGGCGCGGCGGACCTGGAGACCATCGCCATTGCCGGCGACCGCAATCCCGGCGGAGTCATAACCGCGGTACTCCAGGCGGCGCAGGCCGTCGATGATGACGGGCACGACGCGTTTTTTGCCTACATAGCCAACAATTCCGCACACGTGGGTACCCTCGAAAACCAAGGCTCCAGGCTGAAGGTGTCAGGTTTCAGAAAACACAAAACAGCCCAAGCCGGCGCTCTGTCCAGTGACTCTATCTTAATTTGATTTTGTGACGCGGGCGCAGGATTCGGTTACGCGGGTAACTATTTGTCATCGAGGGAGTAATGGAATTCCTCGATCACCGGATTGGTCAGGACTTCGCGGGCCATTTGTTCGATCGTCCGGCGGGCCGTCTCCTCGTCGAGACCATCGAGGGTGATCTCGAAGTATTTGCCCTGACGGATGTCGGAGATGCCTTCGTATCCCATCTTGCGGAGCGCGCCGTGGATAGTCTTGCCCTGCGGGTCGAGGACGGATTTCTTCAGCGAGACGTAGACGTTGGCTTTCATCGAAAGAGGAATTATACGTGACGAGTAACGCCGCGTGAGCCCCGGGTCTCATCATTACTATTTGCCCAGGGGAGCATACGAGCGGAGGAAGTGCTGACATGAAAACCGCGTGGCTGTTAATTACGTCGGAATTGCTGTTGCTCCTGACGATCGTTTGCGTGTTCTCGAATTGGCAGGGAAGCGTGAACTTGCAGGCCGGGGATTCGGTTGCGTCGTTCGCGTTGTCGATCACGGGCGGCGCCAAAGGCGGTTGGATCGTGCTGGCAATCCTCTGCCTGATGGCCGCGCTGGTCACCTTCGTTGCTGGGCTGGTGCGCACAATCAAAGCGCCGCAGACGCCGGCTGCAGCCTAGAGCCGGAACAGTTCGCGCAGGCGCTTGGTCTGGGCGCGGCTGACCGGGACTTCCGACTGCTTCTTGTCGTCCATCCGGAGCTGGTAAGAACTCTTGAACCAGGGCACGACCTCGCGGATGCGGTTGATGTTCACGAGGTACGAGCGGTGCGCGCGCCAGAACAGGTTCTGGTCCAGCGAATCGAGCAATTCTTCCAGCGTGCGGCAGTTCGATTGGCCTTCCATCTGCGAGGTCACAACGGTGATGACGCCGTCTTCGATGGTGGCGAAGCAGATATCTTTCTGGTCCACGAGGAACATACGCCCGGCGGCCTTGATGAGGACCTTCGCCGGTTGCTGCGGTTTGTTCTCGAGAGAACGGATCAGGTTCTCCAGCCGCTCGGTGGAACCGCTGCTGGTCTGGACGCGCTCCCTTGCCTTGCGGATGGAATTGGCGACACGAAGCTTGTCGAACGGCTTAAGCAGGTAGTCGACAGCGTTCACTTCGAATGCTTTGACGGCGTACTGGTCGTAAGCGGTGGCGAATACGACTTGCGGGACCGGGACTTTCTTGTCCATCAGCTTCTTGATGACGGCGAAACCATCTAGGCCGGGCATCTGGACATCGAGGAAGACGAGGTCGGGCGCGTGCTCCTTGATGAGGTTGACGGCTTCGACGCCGTTCTTGCCCTGGGCGACGACATCCACTTCGCCGACCGATTTCAGTAGAAAGGCAAGCTCGTCACGCGCGAGCTGTTCGTCGTCAACGATCACCGCGGATAAAGGCACTACGTACACCCCCGCACAAATTGGTGGAAAAAGTATATCTCAGGATGGCTCATGGCTCATGGCTCATGGCGCAGGGCTCATGGGTCAGGGCATAGCACGCTCAGGGGTACGGTTAGCGCTCGTAGCATCTTTCCATGAGCCATGCGCCATGCGCCGTTATTCAGTGCTGGATGTCGTCGAGCTTGTAGCCGCAATAGGGGCAGAAGGTGTCAGTCAGTTGGACCATGCGCTGGCACTGCGCGCAATGCGGGTGGAGCTTGGTGTTGCACGTCGGACAGTAGTTGAACGTGGCCTGCACTTGGGCGTGACACTGCGGACAGGGCCGCATGGCAGGCTGGCGGACGAGGAAGTACAAGATGAAGCCTAAAGCGTTGGGGACGAGCATGACGATGATCGTCCACAGCGTGCGGTTCATGCCGCGGCGGCCGGCGTCGCGATTCACGTAACCGATCAGCAGGAGATAGCAGGCGATGACCGACCCAGCCAGGATGCCAAGTAAGGTCAGCACAACCGGAGGCGGGGGATTCGCGTTCGACTTCTGCGCCGGGACCACGAAGTTGAACACATATTGCATGCAGACGAACCCGATCGCCGCCAGAACATATGCCCACTTGGGAATGATCTTCAGCTCGTCGGAGAAGACGGCGGGCGAGGGCTGCGTCAGGATCGGCTGTTGAGAGCTCATACGTTCTCCGAGACGTCGCCGAGGGCGAGGCGCAGGCGCGCGCGCAGAGTGCCACTGGCCAGCAGCAGCAGGCCGGCAGTGAGCGTAGGAGCGGTCCAAGCGACAAAGAATCCGGTGCGCCATTCCAGTGCACTCAGGCCGAATGCGGCGCCGATCCAAGCAAATCCGGCCCAGAGCAACGGCGTCGTAAAACTCGCCCAGACGCACACCAGCGCGATCGCGATCCAAAGCGGACGCATGACGGCCGCGTGCGACTGAAGCTGCAAAGCGCGTCCTCGTACGCGTACCTGCGTCGCACGGACCAGAGAGGCGTCAGCCATCACGGCAGGCAGCCGGACCGCGCTGACAGCCTCATCCAGCGATACCGAATATCGCGAGCACTCGACGCAGCTCGACAGGTGCGATTCGAGCCACTGACGGTCGGTCGCGGAGATCTCGTCGATGCGGGCGTCCAGCATCAATTCGTGGGCGCGTTCGTGGTCGATCCTCGTCATGGCCTGACTTCCTTTACCAGCCCCGCCATCGCTTCCAATCCGCGATAGAGCCGAGATTTTACAGTCGAGAGCGGTGCGCGCGTAACTGCTGCAATCTCTTCCAGCGACATGCCCTCCTGAAAACGCAGAAGGATGGCCTCGCGCTGCTCGCCGGGAATGCGGTCGAGCGCTCCGTCCAGATGCGCCGCCTGTTCATGTTGCACCGCGATCTCAAAAGTGCCGGGACCGGAAACAGCAGGCTCGGCCGCGGGGGGCAGGTCTTCGAGCGCGTCGGGATGCTTGCGGCGCATGTTGTCGATGGCGAGATTGCGCGCGATGGTCAGCAGCCAGGTCACGAAATTGTGCTGCGGGTCGTAGCGGTGTCCCTGCTCAAGGACGCGTATCCATGTTTCCTGGAAGATATCCTCGGCCGTCTGGCGCTCGTGCACGATTGAAATCAAATAGCGGAGCAGGCGGTGCTGATACTGCTCGATAAGGCTCTCGAGGAGATCGGGGTCGCGGCGCCGCAAGCCGCGCGCGATCCGGTCCGCTTCGCGCTCCATACGGTCCATCACGTAATAGGCTGCGCTGTCCATGCTAAATGGGTTTACGGGGAAGGGTGGGAAAAAGACGCAAGAACGGGTTCAGGGCACATGGCTCATGGCTCATGGCTTAGGGCTTGGGGCTGGAACGCCCTTAGAACTTATAAATCAGCAACATAGCCGTTTCTCCAGCGTTTTGATAAGGCATGCGGCATGAGCCACTCGCCATAAGCCATGTGCCATAAGCCATGTGCCGCATTCATGCTGCCGTGGTTTCTCCCCCGAGCGCCGTCAGGACTTCGCCCGTAATGTAGCTGGAGTCGCCCTGGGACGCGAAGAATACGTACGCCGGTGCGATCTCTTCGGGTTGAGCGGCGCGGCCCATCGGTGTGTTCTGCCCCTGCTTCGACGACTTCTCGGGATCGAAGTCGGAGACGATAAGCGGCGTCCAGACTGGGCCGGGCGCGACACAGTTCACGCGGATCTCGCGGTCGACGAGCATCTGCGCCAGTGATTTGGTGAACGCGTGAATGGCGCCCTTGGTCGAGGAATAGTCGAGCAGCGTCTTGTTCCCTCGCAGGCCGGTGATCGAGCCGGTGTTGATGATGGCGCTCCCCGCCTGCAGGTGCGGCAGCGCCGCCTTGACCATATAGAAGTAGCCGAAAATGTTGGTGCGGAAGGTCTGCTCCCACTGCTCGTCGGAAATGTCTTCCGGGTTTTCGCGATGGGATTGAAACGCGGCGTTGTTGACGAGCACGTCGAGGTGAGCGAACTCGTCGACCGTAAGTTCGACCGCGTGGCGGCAGAACGAGGAGTCGCAAACGTCGCCGGCGATGAGGATGCAGCGGCGCCCGGCTTCTTCGACGGCGCGCTTCGTCTCGGCGGCGTCCTCCGCCTCGTCGAGCAGATGGATGATGGCGACATCGGCGCCTTCGCGGGCGTAGAGAACGGCGACGGCGCGCCCGATTCCGGAGTCTCCGCCGGTGATCAGCGCAACTTTGTCCTTCAGCTTGCCCGCGGGAAGATAGGCCGGCGCTTCGTAGCGCGGGCGCGGTTTCATCCGGGATTCCAGTCCCGGCTTCTCCTGCTTCTGCTTCGGATGAGGCGGTTCGGGCTCGCGCACTGGCCCTCGCGGCGGCGATGCGCCCCGGCGGGCGGGAAACTCATGGATGGTTGCTTTCCTGGAACCCTGCTTCGCCGACTTCGCGCTCACCTTGTTCTTTGCCATGAGACTTGCGATGAGGAGAAGCGGGCGCGCGTTGTCATCACGCCGCGCGACGAGTACGGGCGTGCGACGCTCTTGCGGCGGCCAGGCGTTTCAGTTCCAGCGCGTTCTGCACCGCATATCCGGCCTGGTCGTTGTCGAAATAAATGTAGATGGCGCGAAGGTCCGAGCTCCAGCGGCTGATCTTGTCGGCCCAATCCCGAAGCTGGTGAGTGGTGTAGCTGCCCTGGTACTTTCCGCCGGGACCATGCAGCCGGATGTACGTCCAGTCGGCGGTGATGATTTCCGGCGAATGGAACCGATCCAGTTCGAAGATGCAGAACGCCGCGTTGTGAGCGCGGAGCAGCGCATACACGTCTTCGTTATGCCAGCTGGGCTCGCGGAATTCGAATGTGTACAGGTGCTTTTTCGGAAGCGCCTGCAGAAATGTTTCCAGCCGTTCCAGGTTCACCGGCCAGTGCGGCGGAAGTTGGAACAGGATCGGCCCGAGCTTTTCCTTGAGGGCTTCGGCGCGCGGGATCAGGTTCTGGAGCGCGTGCTCGGGCTCCTTCAACTTCTTCATGTGGGTGATGAATCGGCTGCCCTTCACCGCAAAGCAAAAGTTCTTCGGCGTCTCCTCACGCCACTTCGCGAATGTGGATTCATTCGGGAGCTTGTAAAAGCTGTTGTTGATCTCGACCGTGTCGAAATCCTTGTAATAGCAGGCCAGCATCTTCGAGGCCGGCAGCTTCTCCTCGTAATAAGGGCCGCACCAGTGTTTGTAGTGCCAGCCCGAGGTACCGATGTGAATGTTCGACTTCAAGCGTTGTTCCAGTTCCCACTAACGGATGTTTACGCGCGACGCCGTAGTTGCATCAGGACCGCAGCAGCCCTGCATTTCAGGGCAACCGCACCCGTTTGAGAACGGTTCTCACTTGGAGGGAAGGTTTGTCCCGAAGAGAGGACGGAGGAGCAGCGATGGCGAAGAGGTATTGGCGGGGGTTTGCAACAGGAGCGGCAACGGGCGCGGGTCTGACGTTCGGCAGCATGGCATTGGCGAGCGCACTCGGAAGACGGAACCCGAGGATCGTGCGGCTGGAGAAAAGTCTTCAGATCGGACGTCCGGTGCAAGAAGTGTTCCAGCAGTGGGCCAGCCTGGAACGTCTGCCGCAGTGGAGCTCGTGCGTCGAGCAAGTCACGAATAACGGCGACCGCTCGCACTGGCGCGTGAACGTGGACGGCCGCACGCTCGAGTGGGACGCCGAGATCGAGCAGTTCATCCCGAATGAAGCGATCGGATGGAAGTCGGTGAACGGCCCGAAGCACACTGGGCGGATCACTTTCTCCAAGCTCGGCAACGACACCCTCGTGCAGGTGACGATGAATTACGCCCCGCCGTCACGCTTGCTGAGGCCGTTCGCCGCGAACGTCGGCGAGCACCTGGAGCACTATATCGAGCAGGTGCTGCGCGATTTCAAGGCGAGCCTGGAAGGCAAAGGCCAGGAAGGCGCGACCCCAGCCACGCGCAGCAGCAGCGAGCGCATCGGGCCGACGACATCGATACTGAACAAGGAGGCAAGCCGAGCGACCGGGACATACGGCGGTCCAAATTCCAGTACGGAGCAGATCGACAGATTCGGCAACCGCGTGAATCCGGTCGAGTTCACCAGCCCGCCGGAAGCGAAAAGATAGTTGTAAGTTGTAAGTTGCCAGTTGTCAGTTGCTAGTTGCGAAAGCCGCCGGAATGGCGGCTTACATCGCTTCAACTTTCAGTGCACGGCAGCAGCGTTGCAAGTTCTTATCGAGCGTAAAAACCACCATCCCGCGACGGAGAGCGGTTGCACAAATCAGAATGTCGGTGTGAGCCGGATCAATGCCCGCCCGACGACACACATTAAAACAGCGGCCAGCTTCTTCAAAATCCGCCGTTTCTAATGTTTCGTCCAGAAATGCACGGAGAGCACTCCGCAGACGGTCGTAATGGGCTTCGTCTTTGATTCCCGAAAGAAGTTCCTGGCGAACCGGACCGATGAGTCGGGCCTCTTTAGCTTTGACGAGTTCGTTCAGACGACCTACCACGGCCGCTTCAGCCGAATTCAGGTCGGCAGGCCGCCTTCGATAAAACAAGGACCACACCGAAGTATCAACCAGTACGCTCACCTCGTGCCATCTCTGCGGCGGCGATGGTGTCGATAATCGTAATCGGGCTCGTACTCAATTGTCCCGCGCAGCTCAAGCGCGTCCAGTTGTTTGCGATACCGAATGTACTCCTCCAGTGCCGCCATCACCGCCTCTTTCTTGGTCCGATGATGACCGAGCCGGCGCGCTTGTTCGATCACTTTATCGTCCAATCCCAAGTTCGTCGCCATTCTTCCTCCCCCCGTTGTGTAAATGCTTACACATTGGATTGTGTAAAGCAACACGTGCCACAGCCCGACGGGTGGAACCAGTGGAACCAGCAGGTGCCAGGAATGATTCAGAGCATAGCGGAGCACATCCCGATAGGTCGGTAGCTCAGTCCTTCTTCTCCGGCGGGCGCTGAATGTCAGAGGGCATAGACTTCAGTTCCACCTCGCGTTCGCGCGCGGAGACGTTCTTGTTCGAGTCGATGGTGGTTTGGGTCAGCGTACCCTTGATGATGTAATAGCCTTCGCTGCCGGGCTGCTTCCCTTCTCCGCGGACGATCTTGCCCTTCAACTCGTACGACACGCCGTGCAACTCGCGCGTTTTAAACGTAAGGTTCGTGCCGTCGAAGCTGGCTTTGGTGAAAAGGTGGTCGAGTACGGCGCCGCGATCGCTGTCGGAATCGCCGAAGCGCGAGACGAATCCTGTGACGCTGCCATCGTCGTCAACGTCCACTTCGACGAACTCGCCTTCCCTGAGGAATTCGTACATGCCGCTGACATCCGGCTGCGTACTTTTCGGCGGGGCGGGATTCGTTGGGTGGTTCTGCGCGAATGCAAAGGCAGAGATCAGGAGAGCAACGATTAAAAAGTTCTTCATCGGAGGTACACAGGATAAGGTCTAATCGAGCACGGGCGGGCGAAAATCACGAACGCCCCCTGTTTACTCATATATAATCTCCGCTACTACTTTGCCCTTTTTTGGTGTTGGATGCCGGACCCACAAGGAACCGCCCCTGATGATTCGCCGCGGGGGAACCCTACGCCGGTGGCGCCCGTTCGGGTGAAGCCGCCGAACCTGCTGATTCCGTGGTCCTCGCCGCGCCAGGTCTTCCTTGAAAACCTCCTCGACTGGCTTCTGTTCCGGCAGCCTGCTCAGCCGAGGATCACCGCGCGCCCGGCGCCGTTCTGGCCCGACGTGTTCGTCGACCAGCGCCTTCCCTGGCTGCGGCTCGCCGGTTCCGGTATTTACCACCTGCTTGCGTTAGCACTTGTGTATTTCATCACCGCGAACTGGGTGGCACGTCCGCAGGTGAAGGAACGAAGCGCATTCGACGGCACGAAATTGACCTACTACAGCGTTTCGGAATACCTGCCCGAGATCGATACCGGGAGCCGTCCGGCCGAGAAGGAACGCAAGGGCGAACCGGCGCCCGCGAAGCAGAAGATCGTTTCCCTGCCGCCGTCCCCGGATAATTTTCACCAGACCATCATCACGCCCGACCCGCTGAAGATCACGCAAGACGTTCCTCTGCCGAACATCGTGGCCAACACGACCGTGCCCGCGCCGCCGGAGGCCGCGATGGTGCATACGTCGAAGCTGACGGCGCCGCCCATCACGCCGGTTGCACCGCCGCCGGACGTGAGCGCGGCACAGTCGCGGATCGCCGCCCTTCCCGCACCGGATGTGATCGGACCGGCAGCCGACCCGTCGAGCGTGAGGTCCAAGTTGTCTTTGCCGAATGTGCCGGGACCGGAGGTGGTGGGACCACCACCGTCGCCGAACGCGGTTCAAAGCAAGGCCAGACTGAACATTCCGCAACCCTCGGTGGTGGGACCGTCGGTCGGCGGCGACGTGCAGCGACCGATCGGGGCGATGAACGTGGCGCACGCCGACATCGCTGTTGCCGAACCCAAGCTGCCGGTCGCCGAACAGCGCGCGCCGATGACGATCCGCTCGGGCGCAGGGAGCGGTGGACGCGGTGCAGCAACCGCAGGTGGTGCGCAGGCGCAAGCGCCTTCCGTTGCATCCGTGACGGGAGCGCCCGCAGGGTCCAAGGACGCCGGACGATTGATCGCGCTCGGCATTAATCCGGTGGCGGTGAACGGGCCGATCGTAGTGCCGCGCGGTAGCCGCTCCGGCGAGTTTGCCGCCGGTCCCGAGGGCAAACCCAGCGCGCCGGGAACACCAGACATCCATGGCGGCGGCACCAACGGCAATGGCGGCACCGGCACAGGAACGAATGGCGCGGGCAATGGCGGAAATGCGGGTCCGCCGGGAATCACCGTCTCGCCTGGCCCGGCAGACGTTCCGGCAGGAGCGGTTGTTGCCGGGAATCCGACGCCGATTCCGCCGGTCGCGCGCCCGGCATCGCCGAAGACGTTCCCTTCGATCCGCTCGACGCGCGTCACCGATATCGCGCGCGAGACGCGACCCACAGCGCCCGGTGAAAGCTACAACAAGCCGGATGAAGTTTTCGGGACGAAAAAGTACTACTCGATGACGCTCAACATGCCGACCCTGACCAGCGCGGGCGGCAGCTGCATCATCCGCTTTGCCGAACTGAAGGAACAACACGCCGGCGGAGACCTGACTGCGCCGGTTGCCATGCTGAAAGTGGACCCGGCCTATCCGCCGGACGCGATCCGCGATCGCGTGGAGGGCACGGTCACGCTGTACGCGGTAATCCGCAAGGATGGTTCCGTTGGCGAGATCCGAGTGCTGCACGGGGTCGATGAACGTCTCGACCACAACGCGTCGATTGCGCTGGCGCGCTGGCAGTTCCGCCCGGCAACGAGAAATGGAAGCGCCGTCGACCTGGAAGCAGTGGTGCAGATACCGTTTATCGCGAGGCGGACTACGTTCTAGCCTTCATCCCAGGTTGTCATTCGTCCTTCTTTAACCCAGGAACTTTTACCGACTAGTAAACCTTAGAGTCCCAGAGACCCCACCCCCCGTTTTCCCAAGAATCCCACAAATGGCGTGGGGTATCCCAAGGACCGTCCCAAGGGGGTTCCGACGGGATAGTCAGGCGCTCGGGGACGCCGGCAAAGATTATCAAAGAGCTAATGGGACGGGTGAAGACACTCATCCCTGCACGCTGACGTGCGAAATCATGATAGAGCGGGGCGCGGGGAGTTGTATGTGATGCGGGTCACGGATCTGCGTGATAAAGCTGGGCATGCGGCGATCCCACTTCTGCCGAAAAGGGCAGAAGTGGGGCACCAGAACTTCGCCTTTGATGTCAAAACGGGGGCAGAGGCAGATGTGAGCACCCGGCTACTTTGCCCTGTTGCCGTTTAGAAAAAAATACGCTCCGTGGTGGAGGAAGAAGATGGTGGGAACATCCGCAATCGTCACGAGCGCCGCACAAACAATGACGACAGGGTCTCTCGAGATGACCGCAATGGTGACGGATGACATCACAGGAACGAGGAGAGCCAACAGCAAGATTATTCGCGTCCACCGGTATTGCGCGAATCCGCCGAAGAGTGTTCCGGGTGCGGGAAACGTGTTACGTCGCACCGCCTCGGAGGTGAAAACCCCGAAGTAGAGCAATAAAAAGACAAGCAGTATCTGGGCGGTTATCGTAGCCAACCTCAATTCGCGCGGCAATTCTCCCGGAGAAATTTCGATTTTCGGACCCACTCCTACCCTTCCGCCGATATCGATACTGTTGGACAGTGGCGGCAGCTCGAAATCTGATAATGCCTGCACATCGCGAATACTTAGACAGGTGAACAACGTTTCGTCGTTCAAGTCCAACCTGTCCGGGCGACTCGTCCGCGGGTTGCAGCGCTTAGCCAGATAGTTCGCATATATGAGGTAGGTTTCCTTGTTCATCCACCTGGCGATCGAGACACTAAAGAAATTCGAAACATTTTGCGTACGTCTCAGATTCTCGAAATCGTTCACGCGCTTCAATGCGTTCGCAATTCCTCCCGCTTCGTCGATAGTAGATGTCATCACCACGCGGACTGCGGATGGCGGCGCTACACTGATGTTCTTCTTTTTCTTCGCGGGCACCCCGGCAAGCGCAGGCGGACCACTCCCTGACGTCGATGCGGACAGCCCTGAAGGAGGCGCGATTGCCCCTAAACCAGCGGGCGGCGATTTCTTGTTCAGTTGATTCGGGTGCGCAGCGACAGAAGGTTTCTTTTCCTGCAAGCGCTTCGGCTGAGCTGATTGGGCGGGCGGGCCGTCTGCCCAAGCTTCCACCTGCAGGTCCTTCAATTGGGCCAACGACAATAGTAGCGCTTCTGGATGGGTGTTCGCGTACCTCGCCCAAAGAACAGAATCTTTCAGGTTTTCGACCGCGTCCGCTAATGCGTACCGGTGGTTCAAGTATTCTGCAAGCGCGGCGTAGTTTGGCTCGTCCCGCCAATAGCGAATCGAGAGAAATAGAAATGCCGATAAAAGCAGGGCGAGCGTACCTGCTCGAGTACAGGCCGATGACGCTGCAATTTCCACGTCTCGATCAGCGGACGACGGCACTGTATTTTGCACGTCTCGATCAAGGGCCATATCTATCCAGAGCCGGTAATTTGTTCATATCCGCAGGCGACTAGCGGAAGCAGGCGTGCCGACGGAAAATATAAACCATAAGCGCGGACAGTGGCCCAGCCTAACGCTCACGATACGCTTGAGCGCGCCCCAGTCAAGTCCGTTCTTGACTTGTCCGGGCTGTTGCCATTTTTTCAACTGCGGCACGCTTCTATCCGAATGATCGGACTGGCCAGCGGGCTCGGAGGGGAAGAGTTCTCGCCGCCTGCTCAAGGGCTTGTCATACTCATCCGTGACCCGCATCACATAATTGCCGATGCCCCGGTCTATCCCCGTCGTGCACGCCAGCGTGCAACTTCTGGCTCGCTGCGACGAACTCTAGCCGCCGACGGCCGACCGGTCGGCAATCCCCTTCGGATTCGATTGCGCTTCTACCAGGTCGTAGATCTTCTGGTTGGTGCAGACCTCGTAGTAACGGCGGTCAGTCCAGGATTCGAACGAAAAGTCGCTGGCATCGATGCGCGCGATGCGCGCTTCGCGCAACACGACAAGGTGGAACAACCCGCCGCCGATGGGCACGAGACCGCTGAACAGCCGGACCTTCTCTTCTCCCCAAAGTGTCGGCAGCGGCACGTCGAGCGTGTCGAACGTGATCTCGCGCTGCATGGCTTGAAAACCAGGTTCGCTGAGATGGATTCCGCCGACGTTGTAGCGCATCAGGAATTCGTCGGGATTGCCGCCGGTGTCCTCGTCTTCGACGGTCTTGAATGAATAGACGTTGAACAGGTTCTCGCCCGGGGTGATGAAACGCCGCGCGCCCTTGTTGCAGCCGGAGAGGCGGTCGCTCTCGTTGAGCGCCTTGGAGATCATGATGCGGCTGCTGCCGTCCATCAGGTAGAGCGGCGCGGAATCCTGGAAGGAGATGCCGATGCCCAACTCCAGGGTGGGCAGGCCGTCACGCTGCGAGCGCTCGTTGTAGGCGCGGACGATCGAGGTCATCTCGCGCGCCATGACGCACGTGCGCGCCACCGGGAACTCCTGCCTGCCCTCATACCCGAAAAGCGCGAGGATGACCGCGTCGCCTTCGATGAAGACCTTCATCGCCTCGTACTTCGGCAACAGCTTGTTGATGGGATCGTAGAAGTTCAGGCTGAAGTACGACGCCGGGTTCAAGCCGCGTTCGAATAGGGTCCGGGTGAGCGTGGTCGAATCGCGGATGTCGGCCTTGAGGATGACGTGGTGACTGACTTTGTCTTCCTTCTTCTTCTGTTCCGAGGGAAGCAGGAACTCGTAGAGCGTGTTATTGATGGCCGACAACTCGCGCAGGCGATCGTTGGTCAGCAGATTGACGCGGTCCAATGCGACGTTCAGGGTTTCCAGGCTGCGCAGGTCCCGGTGATAGCGGATGTAGTCCTGGAGGAAGCGTCCCGCCACCTTCGCCCGCTCGGCGGACCCGTATTTACCGACGCGCTTGATGGCGCCGTCGAAGCTGGCGCGAGAGAGCCTCCCGTGCTGTTCGAGTAGATGTTCGACGCGGGCACGCTCGGTCTTGGACACGAGCGCGCTCTTTAACTGTTGCGCGTTGATGACGGGCGAATACTCGGACAGGATCGGCGCGGTTTCATATGCGGCGATGACGCAATCCAGCGCACCCTTGGCGTCGAGTGCGTTCACCCACGCTGCCAGCAACGCCTTCTGGGCTTTGCCTTTGGGCGTGGAATCGTCGGGCGTGCCGCCGCCCACCAGTTCCTGGGCGTTCTCGGGCACGTTCAGGAGCGGATCGAGGTCGACCTGCTCCTTACCGCCGGGCACAGGCAATTCGAGAGCGGCCAGGAAACTGCGAGCAACGTCTTCGAGGGCGCCGAAGCGGTCGGGGTCGCGGTCGAAGTTGCCGAGCATGACGTAGTGCTCGGCGCAGATGGCATCGTCGCGGCCGTCGTCGGTGAACATCAACCGGTTCAGGAGGACGTAGTAGGCGGGGTTATCGGCGCCGCCGAACAGGGCGCGGCGCAGCCGTACAAGCTGTTCCTTGTCCACCTCGCGCAGAGTCTGGAACAGCTCCTGTCCCGATTTGCGCAGCAGAGGCTTCTTGGAGAGCTGGAACGACGAAACCCTTTCGCGAATGGCGAGCGCCTTCGCTGCCTGATGTTGCCGGGGCCCTTCGACGTCGGCCTGGCGCTCGCGCAGTTTCTCGAGAATGACGTTGTATTGCGCCGCCAATTCGCTGCGGAAAAACTTCACCACCCCGATCCGCAGGAGGATATCCAGCGAAGGTTTGTTTTCGTTCTTCGCGTGATTCAGGCCGTCGACGAGCAGGTCGGCGAGCGCCGGCTTGAAATCCAGCGTTGCCACGATTTTCGCGGTTTCCTGGCCGGAAGGACGAAAGATCTGCGGCGGGATATCGGACGAAATCTCTTTCTTTTGCTTCAGCAGGTCTTGTACCTGGCCATCGCGTCCGATGAGCCGGAAGATGTGCTCGCGCGCGACTTCAACAAACTTCGGGCTCAGGTAAACGTCGTGGCGCAGGTTGTCGATGCCGGTGAGCAGGCCTTCCATCTCGAGCGCAGGGGTGTACCCCTGGAGTTGAAAGTGGCGGGCAAGTTCCGCCAGCGATTCGCGCTGCAGAAAAGGAAAGGGCGCCATTTGACCAAATGACTGTCCGGCAGAGGGTAGCATGGCCTCTGGCGCATCGAAAGGGTACTTTGGTTTTCCAGGGTGTACTAGCTAGGCTTGCCTGGCGATACATCTCGTCTGCAAGCCTGGCTAGTACTGTTCGTCCGCGCCCGGCGGACTAGTTCAGCGACCCTCAACCAGCGCGGAAATCGCTCACCTGCTCACCGGGGTTGAACAACGCGGCGACCGGGACATGGTGTGCGGTACCGAGACGGCGCCCGATCTCCTCCACATCCGCCTTCGACCACCCGACGCTGGAAACTTCGATCGTGCCGTCCTGGCCGATGTAGAAGATGCTGGGAACATTGGTGATGCCGTACGCGTTCGAGGCGACGTATTGCCTGGGGTCGTCGAGAAGTATGGGAAACGTCACGCCGAACTCGCGGCAGAAACCCACGGTGTCTTTGGCGGAGTTCTGCGAGACTCCGTAGATCGCGGCATTGGGGTAGGCGCGATGGAGCCGTTCGAGTATGGGCAATGCGTACTGGCAGACCGGGCATGAAACCTTGAAGAATGCCAGCACGACGGGGCCCCGCCTCAATTCATCCGTGAGCGATACGTTGTTACCTTTCAAATCGGGCAGCACGACGACCGGCGCGTGCCGCCCAGTATCCAGAGCAGCCATTCCTGATCTCCCGAAAAAACGTTTGATGAAATTCATACCATTAGATGATCGAGGCGCGCCGAAGAATCTTGCACGTTAAGCCGGTCAGCGGAAGTTCGCCAATCCGGTCGATCTTCACCCAGCGGCCACCGCGATGTGAATTCGGCGTCCGAAAGACGCTGACGCGGAAATCGGTGACGGTGATCGCGTGACGGACCGTGAATTCAGGAGCGTGGCCGTTCGGCGTGATCTCAGGGAGTTCCCACATATCCGGCATGAGACGTTCCCCGGCCTTGCGTTTTTTCAAATAGATGGCCTCGGACTTGACGCTCAGCGCGTACGCTACATCGCGCCGCTGCCGGACGGCTGCCGGCGCCATCTCCAAGACACCGCGCGTGACGCACCACGAATGTAGTGGACAGGCATTGCAGCGCGGTAGCACAGGCAAGCAGACGGTCGCGCCCAACTCCATCATCGCCTGGTTGAAGTCTCCCGGCGATCGACGGCTCAGCCAGGCGCTTGCCGTTTCCCAGACGTCCGGCACCGGAACGGCTGCATTGCCGGTCACTCGCCGCAGCACCCGTTCGACGTTGCCATCGACCACGGCGCAGGGTTCTCCGTGCGCGATGCTGGCAATCGCCGCAGCGGTGTAGCGGCCGATACCGGGAAGCTTGCGCCACTCCTCGGAGGTACGCGGAAGGTTGCCGCCATGACTAACGATCTTGCGCGACGCCTGATGAAGCGCGCGGGCACGCCGGTAATACCCAAGACCGCTCCAGACGGTCAGCACATCCGCTACGTCGGCGTTGGCGAGCGACTGCACATCGGGGAAGCGCTCCAGGAACGTTCCGTATCGGTCGATCACGGCGGCGACCCGGGTCTGCTGCAGCATGATTTCCGATACCCAGATGCAGTACGGGTCGTGAGTGTGCCGCCAGGGAAGGTCGCGGCGGTGACGCCGGTACCACCGCAACAAGCTGGTCCTCAGGCGCGGAAGTTGGCTCACGTCAAGCTGGGTGCGTTCGGACAAGGGTGCGCAGATTTTAACAGCGGCCGGCCTAGAAGATGGCAACTCCGTTCACTGCCACGCACATCTTTGTTGAGGGTCGGCAGGATCTCACAGTGAAACCTTCGGCAGTCCTTGTTGTTCCCCTACTGTTCCTCCTCGGCTGCGGCGGCAATGCCGCCCCTCGAGGCGGCAGTGTCAGCACGCCCACGCCCACGCCCACGGGGGGTTCGACCAACGGCCCGAGCGCGCCGCCTTCTACAGCGAACCTGGTCACCGTTGCCGCGGGGCAGACTGCGGGCTCGATCGACGTTGTCGTATCCGCTCCAGCAGCTTCTCCGGCGCCGAACGCGCAGGACCTCGGCGTCGCCGCCCTCACCGGTTCGGGTACTGCAATGAACACGGGCGACATCATCCACCGCGGGAAAACGGCGCGCATCCTGCTGTTCGGTCCGGGGCTCGCGGGCGACATGCAGATCAGCATCCGCGGACCGGCTGACATCACCATCTCCAACATTCAATCGATCACAGCGACAGACGGTACGCCCGGCGTGCAATTTACGGCCGTGGCAGCGCCGGATGCCGCGCTCGGGGCGCGCACCGTGGTCCTGCAAAGCTCGAAAGGCGATATAACCACCTTCACCGGTGGACTCGAGGTGGCGCCGTGATGCGTATCGCTCGTGTCTTTTTCCTGGTCCTCTGCACGCTCGCGGCAAGCGCGACGACCATCGTTCCCATGTCGGTCGAGGAGCTTACTCACGCCGCTTCGCACGTCCTCGAGGCACACGCGACGCGCTCGTGGACCTCGTGGAACGCGCAGCACACGCTGATCTACACCTACACGACCTTCCAGGTTACGCGCACGCTGAAGGGCGCAGCCGGCGACAGCGTCACCGTCAAGCAGGTAGGCGGCAGCGCCGGCGGTTACACGCAGAAAGTCTCGGGCGTGCGGCAATTCCAGAGCGGGGAGGACGCGCTGCTGTTTCTGCGGCCAAGCGTCGACGCCGACGGAACGCTGGTCGTCGTGGGATTGATGCAAGGGAATTTCCGGGTTGCGCGCACATCCGGCGGCGAGACGGTGGTCAGCAACGGCGTCACCGAAGCCCATCAGTTGCACGCCGGGAGTGTCAAGCCATTCACGGGAACTTCGTTGCGATTGGAAGACGTGGAAGCCCGAGTGAGGTCAGCACAATGAAGGCGGTTTTTGGATTCACGCTCCTGGTGGCGCTGGCGGCAATCGTGCTGGTGATGCCCGGGTATTCCTACCTGCCGAACTACACTAGCTCCTCTTCCGGGCCGCTGCCGGACCACTGGGACTTCTCCGCTTTCCCGGTGCAGTGGAACCTGAATCCCTCGGCGGGAAGCAACATCACCGGATCGCGCTCGGTTGCGGACGTGATCTCGGCGGCCTTTGCCACGTGGGTGACTGCACCTAACGCCGCACTCCAGGTATCGCGCGGGGCTGATTCGGGCGTGACCTCGGAGAGCGCTTCGCCCTCGAACATTAACCTGATCTGTTTCGTTTGCACCGGCGCCGACCTCACGAAGGATGTCCAGACCCTCGCGGTCACGCTCACAACCACCGCCGACGCGGCCGGTGCCGGAAACGGACACGGTGGCACGACGACCGTTGCCGGGCAGATCATCAAGGCGGATATCATCTTTAATCCGGCCGTGAATTTCTCGACGGGAGGCGCCAGCGGCCAGGACCTGCAAACGGTCGCCACCCACGAGATCGGACACTTCTTCGGAATGAATCACTCCGCCGTTGTCCGGGCGGTCATGTTTCCGTTCGCCAGCAGTCTCACGCAGTTGAGTTGGGATGACGTTGCAGGAATTTCGACTGTCTATCCCAAGGACTCGCCCGATGTTGCGACTGGCACCATCAGCGGTACCGTGCGCCTGGGCAATGCGGGCGTGTTCGGCGCGCACGTTTACGCCGAATCGACAACTGGCAACCCGTCGTTCAACGACAATATCCGCAAGACGCCCATCGGCGCCCTCACGCGTCCCGATGGCAGTTACACCATCCGTGGACTGCCACCAGACTCGTACATTGTGACCGCCGAACCGCTGGACGGCCCGGTGTCGAACGGCGACGTGAGCGGGTATCCGAGCCTATTCGGGCAAAGCTCGGTAAACACCAGCTTTACGACAAGGTGGCACTGAGAACCAGTTCCAAGTTCTGAGTTCCAAGTTCCAAAGAACAAGGCCGGCAGCGATGCCGGCCTTTGAGAGCGCGAAACGCGATGTCAGTACGACAACGTTTTGATGCTCAGGATCGTCAGCGGCTTGGCGCTGGCTGGGACTGTCATCGGGATCATGCTGAGGTATTGGTCGGCATAGCAATGGTCATAGTAGATGCCGTTGCCGCCGCCACCCGCCCAGTTCAGCGAGGGCTGCCCGACTGCGGACAACTCATTCCCCGACGAATCTTTCGTCTTCGCGATCAGCACCGAGCCATTGATGGTGCCGGCGCCGCCACCGGAGAACGAAGCGCTCCCTTGCCCGATTACCAGCACAATCCCGTTCCAAGTGAAGTTTCCTTTGAACACCAGGTTGCCGGTGACGACCAAGATACCGTATCCGGAAGTGTTGCCGTTGAAGGTGAGGTCCCCATAAACCACATCGATGGCAGGGGTGATCACCGGCGGGGTCGCACCGTTGCTCGAACCGAGGTTGATTGTACTGTCGGTTTGGGCGCCGGTATATACGTTCGCTCCCGGCAATGCCGATATTGCAGACACAATGCTGTCCAACCCCGTCGGTGTAGTTCCTTGGTCGCCAAGGGCGCCGTAGACGTTCTGCACGTCCGGGCTGGCCGTCAACCCCGGATAATTTGTCCCGGCACGGCCGGCGGGGATTGAGTTAAGCACATTCGTTACCGAACTCGGACTCGTCGGGGCGCTCGGATTGTCATACACGCCGATGGATGGATGCGAAGCGTTCGCGGTCGAGCTGCACCCCGAGGGGGTGGGCGCCGTGCCTCCGCCGCCACTGGTGTTATCCACGCCGCTGATGTTGAAGTTGTTCGAGTTGGGCGCGCCGAACGTCGGCTGTGGACCGGCAAGGGTGAGCGCGCCAGGTAGATTCAGCGCTCGGATCGCCGGCGCCGCTTCGATCTGCACCATGCTGCGAGCGCCCGCCGGACTGATGCCAAGCGCCGTCAACAGGTACACCGGGGCATAGTAAGTCCCTCCGGAGATGGAAGCGGTCGCGAGCGCGCCTGTTCCAGCACCCTGATCGGTGATGGTCACGGCCGGTGGTGACGTATAGCCAGACCCCGCGTTCGTAATCGATATGCTCGTGATCGGGGAATTGATGACCGCAGTCGCCGCTGCAGTCGTCGGACATGCAGGCGGGGGTGAGCCCGTCCCGCAACCGCCGGTGACGGTGATCGTCGGAACGCTGGTGTAGCCGCTTCCGGCATGCGTGAGCGTCAGCGTGACGGTTCCCGTGGAAGAGCCGCCGCTTGCCGGGGTGGCGGTGATCGAAGGAGTGGCGCCGCAACAGGCTGGCGTCACACTCAAGGCCGATCCGGTGCTCGTGTCTGCCGACAGGCTGGTGGTGTAGCC
Organism: uncultured Terriglobales bacterium; assembly: GCA_964559835.1. GTDB lineage: Bacteria > Acidobacteriota > Terriglobia > Terriglobales > Acidobacteriaceae > DAISJI01. The sequence continues at coordinate 113,072 of CAZLJE010000014.1, read as the reverse complement.
GCCGCCGCCATTGGCGGTATTGAATGTCACGCCGTTGGGGGCCGCCTGGAGCGTATGCCCCATCGTAGCCGTGACCTTGGTTATCGTACAACCGTTCGTTGCACTGATTCCGCTCGTGATCGGCTGCGTCGCGCTGCCGGTGTATGAGTATGTGGACCCAGGATCGTTGACCGTGACCGTCTGACCGACCAGACTCTTCGTGCCGGTGATCGTGCTGGTCGCGGTCGCCTTGAAGGTATTTCCGCTTCCGATCGTGATCGTCGTCGCCTGGCCCTTGTTGGTACAGGACCCCGTGTCGATCGCCAGCGAGTAAATACAATTGTAATTCGCAACGGTGTTCAGAGTCGCATAGCCGCCCGATCCACCGCCTCCGGTGAATGTGATTTTCCCGGTCACCCCTCCCGGGCTCCAGTTTGCGCTTATCAGGTTAGCGTCGCTATAGCAAGCCGGCGGCGATCCGACATTATTTTGCGTCACCGACGCGAGTGCCGCGCCCGGGCCAACATAAGTAGGAGTGACCACTGCCGTATCGGTACCGACCTGTGGCGTACTCACAGTCACGGTCGGCACACTGTTGTACCCGGACCCAACGCTGGTCTGCGTGATGCTGCTCAGCGGACAACCGGACGTCCCGCAGACTTGCGCGGTTGCTGTCGCTTGCGTCCCACCAGCCGGCGGAGCGCTGATCGACACCTGCGGGCCGCTATACCCCGATCCGTTCGCCGTGATTGCGATCGAATTGATCCCGCCGTTCGGGATGCAAGCGCTGCTGTAACCCGACGGAAGCGGGATTTGGTTCAGTCCGTTCCAGCACACCTGAACACTGTTGGAGGCAGTCCCGTCTACCGGGTAGGGCGTCGCGTTGTTCGTCTTGAGCTGGATGCGCACCCACTTGTAGCTCAGCGGCGTGGTCAGCTTGAATGCGCCCGTATAGCTGCTCGAAGAATCGTCCAGGGTTTGATACCACGCAGTTCCCGATGGAAAAGAGGTCGCCGCCTTTGCACACTGCGTTCCGATCCCGGGCGAAGTCAGACCGAGGATGTTCTCCTGACACAATTCCGTGTCGTAGTACGTGTTGTTGTAGTCCCAGGGCGCGATGGTCTCGCCGCCGGATGGGTTGATGATGTAAACGATATTCGCCGAACTGGTGATTGGGGGTCCGGCAGGATTCGGAATGTCTCCGGCCGTGGTTAGGCGGTCCTTGGCCTCCATCGCGCCCGCCAGGGCTGCATATACCGCAAGCTGTTTCTCGCGATAGTTCATGTTGACGTTGGTCTCGGTGTTGGCCGAGAACATCATCCCCATGCCAATGGCGGAGAGCAGCAAGAGCGCAAACATCGCAACCAGCAGCGCGACACCGGCCTGGCGTTGTCTTCGTGTGTGGTATGCCGTCATTATGACTGTCCCCCTCAGTTGCTGCAGCTCATGATCAGACCGCCGCCCGTCGCACAGGTCTGGCTGGAACCGCTGCCGACACAAGTTGGCGCCGACGAGCAGTTGTTGAGGCTGACCGTATTGCTGAGCGTCACTTGCGGGAATTGCCGAGTGGCGAGATCGAATTGTTTCGACTGCACGTTGAGCTGGATGCGGATGGTCTTTATGCTGGCGATCGTCGTCGGATCGCTCACGATGTCGACCGGCAGTGTGACCTGCGCCCCGTCCGCTGTGTAGGCGCTGAAGATCGACGTCGGATTCTGCACGTTCTGCACTTCGGTCTGGAACGAGGATCCCTGGCCAGTCAGGGGACTGCCCGCGACCTTCGTGACCTGGCTGCGCTTCAGGCACGGGCAGCCGGTGCTGGTCCCGTCATACTGGTATTGCACGCTCGAAACATTCCCGCTTCCGTCGACATCGCCCTCGAACCACAATTCATTGACATCGACCTTCACCAATCCCACGGCATTCTTGGGTTCGGCAATACCGAGCGCGCTGAATTTTGCGGCGAGGTTTCGCGTATTCGGATACCCCGCCTCGTGGAGATCGCGCTCGAGCTGGTCCATGAACTCGCGCGACTCCTGGAACATGTCGAGTTTCGTCTGTTCCGCGGCGGACCGCGCCTGGACATTGCGGATCTGGCTGAATACCGAGCCCATCATGACCGTCAGGATGAGCAGGACGACCATCAGTTCCAGCAGCGAAAAGCCGTGCTGACGTTTGCCTGTTTTCATGCCTTTCCTCATTACGACCCCACGATGCCGCGCAGCGTCACCGGCAGCGCGAAGTACTTCAAGTTGCTCGAAGCGCCCAGGGGGCGTGCCCCCACCACAACCAGCCACACACCGTCGGTAAGGCGGGTAACGTTCCAGCGCACGTCGTATGTCGCCTGGCCTCCGTTCGCGGTGCAGACCTGGTAATTCATGGAATAGTTAGTCACGGTGCTCTGCGTGAAGTCGATCGTGGCGCCGCTCAGCGGCGCTCCCGTCGAAGCGCCGATCGTGTTCGAGCCCAGGCCGATGTTCCACGCCTGATTGGCGCAGTCGGTAATACTGGGAGCATATCCCGTCTGAACGTCGGACCGTATCTCCTCGAGCACCATCTGCGCCGCCAGCGTCGCGTTGGTATCCATCTTGTTGCGGTTGTTGGTGGCGATCGCGGTGGTGATCAGGATCATCATCCCGAGAAATCCCACCACCATCACCATGCCGGCGATCATCAGTTCGATCATCGTGACGCCCGACTGTCCGCTTACCCGGCGGCGCCGGATCCATTGAGATTTCATAATCAGTCCTTGCAACGCGAATGGCTTAGTCGGCCCACGCGTTGCCATTCCACACCCAGGTCTTGACGCGGCCCGCCGGCGAAACACTTACTGCCGCCCATCCCGGCGAGCCCACGGTGCGGCTGTCGGTGAAATAGATCACCATCCCCGAACCACAGGTGTTGGCCGCAGAGCAGGGCAGGCCGCGCGCGTTGAACATGAGCACCGAAGTCGTGATCGGCGAGTACCCGAGATTGCTTTGCACCAGCGCCGGCAGGCCGGTCGGTGCGTTGTAGCCCAGGATCGTGGAGCCCATCTGTACCTGGGGTTCCGTTGCCTGGATATGGTCGTCGTCGTTGATATCGACATACACGAAGCCGCCGCTGGCGACGTTCGAGTACTTCACCTTGCGCAGCTGGTCGTCCTTGATCGCCAGCATGCGCGCTTGCTGCATCAATCCCGACGCGCTATTGACCGCGCCACGTAACCGGACATCGGCGATCGTTGTCATGATCTTCGGCATTGCCATCGCGGTGATCACCATCAGGATTCCCACCACGATCATTAACTCCAGCAGCGAGAAGCCTCTCGCGGAACGGTGACGCATCTGCCTCATGAGTAGTTCCTTTGCCCAGCTCGCTCCTAATCGCGGCTGTGCTTCGCGCTGCATTCGCGCTCATTGTGGTTCCCTGTCGCCTCGCGACAGGGGGGTATTGCCCGGGAAGATGGCGCGAATACTACACTGGAAAGCATCCAGAGTTCCACCTCAATCAATCGGGGCCAAGTTACTGAGGAGATAGCACTTCTCTGGCGAGAGGGGCCGCCGGCCCGGAGCACTCAACCGTGCCGGATGTAACCTTTAGTTACATTTTTGGAAGTATGTGTGCTGTGGTGCTTTACTGAGCCAAGGGCGTTTCCGAGTGGGCGACCATCAGCCAGCCCTTCGAGTACTGCTGCCAGACGCTGAGGGTGGCGAACCGTCCGCCGGAGCTGCCGTCGCGCTGGAGGGTGCAGGCGATCATAAGGTCGCCGCCGTTGATATTAGAAGCGCAGTCACTCAGCGACACGGACGTGGCATTCGAGGATTGGATCTGCTTCAGGAAAGCGTCGCGGTCCATCGTTCCGTTGGGCCCGCTGGCGACGAGGGTCGAACTGAGCCGAAGTTGCACTTTGCGGAAGTCCTTGCTCTTGACCTCGTCCCAGAAGTATTGCTCGATCTTCTCGCCGCCGGTGGCGCCCGACCATCCTGAGGCCGGCTTGCTGTAAATCGTGCACGACGACAACCCTACTGCGACCACCAGTACGACCGCAGCGCGCTTCAGCATGGCGTGCATTCTAGCAGCCGCAAATCGAATGACGAAGCATTGCCGGCCCAGGATGCGGCAATCCACTGGAGGCGCTACCATAAAATCAGCAGAGGTTCCATGCTGCGCATTCGCCTCCTTTCTTTGATTCTCTGCACGATCCTCTTCCATGCGCCCGGATTTGGCGCACCGAGTAGTTCCGCTACGCTGAAGCCGGAGGAGGGATACCTTTCCGCGACTCGCTATCTCAATCGCTACTTCGGCCTCTCGTTCGCAATCCCGAAAGAACTGGATCTGCTGCCGGTTCCGGTGGATCACGTTCAAGGAACTACTCGCTGGCTGCTGGGGCTGCGGAACATCGAAGAAACTCCGCCGGTGACGGTCATCATCACTGCCGAGCCGCAAACGAAGAAAGACCCCGTTTCCGTCCTGCGCTCCGAATTCACGGAGCTGCCGGCGAAGCCGAAGCCAGTGACCATTGGCGGGCAAAATTTCTGGAAGGCCGCATCGTCGCGAAAGGAAGACGCGCCACTGAAGCAGACGGTCGCGTATGCAGGCGTGGTTCGCGACTACCTCATCAAAATCATTCTCACCGCTCAAGGCGTCGTGCCCGAGTCGCTGATCACCGCAGTCGAGGGTGCATCTTTTGTTGCGCCGGAGGCCGTCGCCGCCGCTCGGACCAGCGACATGGTCGAATATGCGGGACCGGCGCTGCCGGAATTAGGTAAGCCGACCGACGCCATCGCAACGCTTGCTCCGGGTTCAACCGATGCCCGCCGCTATCGGAACGACACGCTGGGAATCGATTTTGCCATTCCACCGGGGCTTAACGCCCATCCGCTCAACACAGCGTTCGAATCCGCGCAGGAACAGATGTTGGGCTCGGACGGCGCTAATGCAATGGAACACAAGATAGACCACACCTGCAGTCGGACATTGCTGGTCGCCGATGACGGCACGCAACCGAAGAATGGGCATGTCAGCCCCACGGTCATGCTGACGGTCCTGGACCGACTGTGCGTGGGTGGAGTGCGCTTTCCGCGTTCGGTCAGCGACACTCGCGAGATCAAACTGGTTGCTGCCATCCTTGCCGACCGCATTCGCAGTGTCCATGCGGGCACGGAGATGAAAGGACGCGTTTACTCGCTGCGGGGACACATCATGCTGAACCTATCCGGATCCCTCTACGGCACCGAGCCGGGCACTGGATTGCGTATCCCCAACCGCGTACGACTCATCGCTACCGAACTGAACGGCTACTGGGTCCTGTGGGCCTTCCTCGCTCCGGACAAGGCAAACCTCGATCGGATAACGAACACCTCGGTGAGTTTTTATCCGCAACGCGAAGCAGGCCGGCAAGTGGAACCAGCCAATGAATAGAAGTCAGAATGAAGGGGCAGGCACCTCATTCTGACTTCCGACTTCTTAACTTCTGACTTCTTATTCTTTGATTTCCCGCATCGCGTGCAGCGGCTTCTCCAGCGGCACCGAGTATTTCTTCTCGATCTTGTAGCGGAACTCCTGACCGGCGTTATACGCGCAGAACGGATAGATCTTGCCGTTCGGCGCGGCGTAGTGGATGACGCAACGTTTCACCCGCTCGACGTCGTAGTTGTAGCTGTCCATGAAGTGCATACCCGCCACGAGCAGGGTGCGGAAGGTGAACTTCCCGTCGTTGCCGTTACGGCCGTATTTCTTGTCGGTCAAGCCCTGGAGCGTTTGCAGGAATTTCGTGAACGACATGCCGCTGGGCGCCTGCTCGGCACGATAGAAGCGGCGGAGCGAATCCAGTGCTTTCAGCTTGCTCAGGAACTTAACCCGCGACTTGCTGATCTTGCGCGACAGCTCGTCGAGTTCCTGCATCATCCCGCCGACGTCGATGAACCGCGTTACCGGGACCGCTTCCCCAGTCTGTTCATTCACGAAAAAGTAGGTTCCCAGCGAACAGTTCGTATGGCAGGTCAGTGTGGGGACTTCGGCCCCACGGATCGCGCCCAGGAACCGGGAAAACGGCGCGACGAACGAAAGCGGGAAGAAATCGCGCATCGGTTCCGTCAATCCCGTCTGGCTCGATACCGAGTGGGCCAGGTCGGCGAGCGTAAAGCGCTTCTCCTCGAGTTCCCGGCGGTTGATTCGGCCGGTAAACGCAACCGGTTGGAAGCTGATCGAGGTTACCGTGTCGACATTCGCCAGCGCGAGCCGCACGATGTCGCCGATCTGGTGGTCGTTGATGCCCTTCACGATCGTGGGCACGAAGCAGATCTTGATCCCGACCTTGCGGCAGTTCTCGATCGCCTTCAGTTTCTTTTCCAGCAGCGCCTCGCCCCGGACCTTCTTGTAAATATCGTCGCTCACACCATCGAACTGGAGGTAGATGTTCTGCAGTCCGCTCTCGGCGGCCTTCTTCGCGAATTCGAGGTCCGACATCAGGATTCCGTTCGTTGCTGCCTGGATGTGGGTGAAGCCCATCTCGCGCGCCATGGCGCAGATCTCGAAAAAGTTCGGGTGTACCGTGGGCTCGCCTCCCGAGAACTGCACTACGCGTCCTGCAACTGGCTTTTCATCGCGTAGCGCCTGGAGCATCGTGCGCACGGTCGGCACGTCCGGCTCGTAGAGGTAGCCGGCGGTATTGGCGTTGGCGAAGCAGACCGGGCAGGTCAGGTTGCAGCGGTTGGTCAGGTCGACGTTGGCCAGGACGGTGTGCGAGTGGTGGATCGAGCACAGTCCGCAATCGGTGGGGCAGTTCTGCGCGTTCGGCACCGCCGGATTCGCGATGCCGCGGTTGTCGCCGAATTGCCACTGCTCCATTTTCAAGTAGAGCTGGACGTCGGAGGAGATGATGTCGCGGAAGTACCCGTGCTCGCCGCAGGTCTTCTCCATGACCGCTTTGCCGCCCTCTTCGAAGATGATCGCGGGGATGACCTTGACGCACTCCGGGCACAGCGATTGCGTGCTCTTCGGCAGACCCGTGGGCACCGCCTGGATCAGGGCTCCGGTGTGCGTGATCTCCGGCTGGATGATCTTGAAGTCCGGCCGCTTGGCCGATGGGAATTCGCGAGTCGGGGCGGATGGCGTGCCGACCGGCGGCGCGGGAGAAAGCGTCTGTGTGCTCAAAGCAGTCCCTCCAAAACGTGTACTAGCCAGGCTTGTCTGGCGACCCAGCGGCGCGTCGCGATACACGTCGCGCACAGCCCGCTGATTGATTGTCGGCTCCCATCGCGGGTTTTCCAAAAGTAGGGTCAATGCGCGATGGCACCATTCGCTGCACAAAAGCGCAGTTCGGCTTCCGAAATTCGCAACATTTCCGGAAATGTCACCGTTCGATGTGAGCTACATCACATTCGACGCCAATCAGAACAATTTCGCGCCTTCTCAACGCCTTCGTCATCTATGCTTTGTGCATCCCCGGAAACTGTTCTCTATCTTGCTGTTACTGACGGCTTGCGCCAGTGCGCAGACCTCCCCACATCTTTACTCCGACATGAAGTGGCGACTGGTTGGGCCCTTCCGCGGCGGACGGTCGCTCACTGCCGCCGGCATTACCGGCAACCGCGACATTTATTACTTCGGCGCAGTCGGCGGAGGAGTGTGGAAGACGGTCAACGCCGGCCAGACCTGGACGCCAATCTTCGATAAGCAACCGATCGCCTCCGTCGGTTCGCTGGCCGTCGCCCCCTCGGACCCGAATGTCATCTATGTGGGCACCGGCGAGGCCTCGATCCGCTCCGACATCACCTTCGGCAACGGGGTGTACAAGTCCACTGACGCCGGCGCGACCTGGCAGCACATTGGTCTCGACGACACACGCCACATCGGCCGGGTGCTCATCGATCCCAAGAATCCCGACGTCGTTTTTGTTGCCGCGCTCGGACATGCGTACGGTCCGAACGAAATGCGCGGCGTCTTCCGCTCGACCGACGGCGGACGCACATGGACCAAGGTCCTCTACAAAGACGCGAACACCGGCGCGATCGACCTGGCCTTCGATCCAGACGATTCCCGCATCATTTACGCGACGCTCTGGAATGCTCACCGCCCACCATGGAGCACTTACGCGCCCGTTCAAGGCCCGGGGAGCGGACTCTACAAGTCCAGCGACGGCGGCAGCACCTGGAAACAGATCACGGGCAATGGACTTCCGACCGATGATTGGGGGCGCGCCGGCATCGCCACACGAAAGAACGTCGTCTACCTGCTGGTCGATACGCCACACGGAAAAGGCAGCGGTTTGTACCGCTCCGATGACCGCGGCGCGACGTGGAAACAGGTCAGCAGCGACTCGCGCCTGACCAACCGCCAGTGGTACTTCGGCGAAATCACCACCGATCCGCAGAATCCGGACATCGTCTATGTACCCGCCGTTGCTGTGTACAAGTCGTCGGACGGCGGCAAGACATTCGAGGCGATCAAAGGAGCGCCCGGCGGCGACGACTACCACTTCCTCTGGATCGATCCGAGTGACGGCCAGCGCATGATCGTCGCAAGCGATCAGGGCACGGTCATCAGCGTCGACGGCGCCAAATCGTGGAGTTCGTGGATGAACCAGCCCACGGCCCAGCTCTACCACGTCACTACCGATAACCAGTTTCCCACCTATTACATTTACGGCGCGCAGCAGGACAGCGGGACAGTCGCGATCGCCAGCCGCAGCGATTACGGATCGATCACGGAGCGCGACTGGTACTCGGTTGCGGGCGGCGAAGCGGGCTACATGGCGCCCGATCCCGATGATCCCAACATCGTGTACGGCGGCGACACCTATGGCCGGCTCTACCGTTTCGACAAGCGCACCGGCCAGCAGCAGGACATCTCGCCCACGCCGGTCGCGGTCTTTGGCGAGGAAATCAACCATAGAGCGCTACGCTTTACCTGGACTTCCCCGATCATGTTCGAGCCGAAGAGTCACGCCATCCTGATGGGCGCGCAGTACGTGTTGCGTTCCGCCGACCAGGGGAGATCGTGGCAGAGGATTTCGCCGGATTTGACCGGGTGCAACGCAGCCGTCGCGCCTGCCACACGTGAGGCGAGCGTCTCGCCTGCAACCGAGAACCCTGCGCCGGGCGGGGGCGACCGGCCTACACCCGAGAACTCTGTTGCCCTCTGCTATGGCGTCGTGTACACCATCGCGCCATCGGGCGTGCAGGCCGGCGTCAGCTGGGCGGGCACCGACACCGGCCGCATCCAAGTCACGCGCGACGGTGGCAAGACGTGGAACGACGTAACTCCGAAGCAGCTGGGCGACTGGAGCAAGATCAGCATGATCGAATCGTCCCACTTCGACGCCGGAACGGCGTACGTAGCTGTCGACCGGCATCGGCTGGACGACTACAACACCATTCTTCTCCGTACACGTGATTTCGGAAAAACGTGGACGCCATCCGGCGCTATTGCGAACACCGGGAATGCGTACGCCGTACGGGAAGATCCCAAGCGAAAAGATCTTCTTTACCTCGGAACCGCAAAAGGAATTTACGCTTCCTTCGACGGCGGCAATACATGGCAACCTCTGAATCTGAACCTGCCGGTCACACCTATCCACGACTTGGTCGTCCATAACGACGACCTCGTGGTCGCTACGCATGGTCGCTCGTTCTGGGTGCTGGACGATCTCGAACCGCTGCGACAAATTGCGGATGCCCACCCTTCCAACTACGGTCAGGGTGGGGCACCCATATTGTTTAAGCCGCCGATTGTGTATCGCTTGCGCAGCGACCAGCAGCACGACACGCCGTGGCCGCCGGAGACGCCGATGGGCCAGAATCCTCCGTCCGGCGCGATCCTCGACTACTACCTCGCGCAGCCCAGCGACGATATTGCGCTCGAGATCCGCGATTCCGCCGGCAATATCGTTCGCCGCTACACCTCGCGCGACCAGGAGGCGGCGCACGCGCCCGTCGCCATCTCGGAGAGCTGGTTCGTCGCGGCACCGAAGCTGTCGGGCGCGGCTGGACATCATCGCTTCGTGTGGAACTTGCGCTACCCGGCCCCGCCCGCGGTGGAGCGCTCGTACGATCTGTCGGCGGTGTTCGGTGTCGTCATGGAGCCGAACCCGCGTGGCCCGCTTGCTCTGCCGGGACACTATGAAGTGCGCCTCATCGCCGGAGGCAAGACCTACGCCCAACCGCTCACGCTCGTGCCCGATCCGCGCGTAAAAGCAACACCCGCCGAACTTCAGCGGCAGCACGATCTCGAAATGCAGGTCACCGCCGCCATGCAGCAGGCGTGGGACGCTCTCCAGCAGGCACGTCGGGATAAGTCGCCGCAGGCCGCGCGCTTCGCTGGCGGCCCCGGCACGAAAGCCGACAGCTTCACCTCGCTGCTGACTTCACTAAGCGCCTTGCAGGACGTCGTGGATTCCGCCGACGCCGCTCCTACGGGGCAAGCTCAAGCTTCGTTCCACGATCTCAGGCAGCGTCTGGATACGCTGCTGGCCGATTGGAACAAACTGCGCACCGGGATGTGAGACACAACGAAGGCGTTCACACGAAGGTCTCACGATGGACTCCTTCGTGTGAACCGCATTTCTGGCTCATTCCCGCTATCATTGTTGTGTGCGCGCAATCGCCGCTACATCTGAACTCATCAAGCGTCTGGCCACCGAAGCCGGCTTCGATCTATGCGGCATCGCGCCGGTGCGCGAATTTGCGGAACTCGAGCACTTCCCTTCGTGGATCGAAAAAGGGTATGCGGGCGAAATGCGGTACCTGGAATCACGCACGGAATCCGGTGAACTGAAGCGCTCGTCACTGGTGCACGCCGCTCCATGGGCGCGGTCCGTGATCGTCTGCGCTACGAACTACAACACCGCACAACCGAGATCGAACGACGAGCGACTAGCGACTAGCGACCGCGGCTGGATATCGCGATACGCCTGGAGCAAAGAGGACTACCACGATTCTGTCCTCCGCCGCCTGCGCCAGATCGAGGCCGCGCTGAAGCGGGAAGCCGACTGCCGCACCTGGTGCTACGTCGACACCGGCCCGCTGGTCGAACGCATTTACGCCAAGTATTCGGGGGTCGGCTGGCAAGGCAAGAACACCTGCATCATCAACCAGGAAGTTGGCTCGTGGCTTTTCCTGGGCGTGATCCTCATCTCGCTCGAGTTGACGCCCGATATCCCCGCGCCCGACCGCTGCGGAAGCTGCACGGCGTGTCTCGATGCGTGTCCCACGGACGCATTCATCGCGCCCTACCAACTCGACGCGACGCGCTGCATCTCGTATCTGACCATCGAAAAGCGCGGCGACATACCGGAGGACCTGCGCGCCGGAGTCGGCCGCCACGTCTTCGGCTGCGATATCTGCCAGGACGTCTGCCCCTGGAACCGCGAAGCGCCGGCGACTTCCCTCCCGGAATTTCAGCCGCGCGAGGGTCTCGTGAATCCCGCGCTGGATTGGCTGACGGAGATGTCGGTCGACGAATTCCGCGAGCGCTTCCGCGGTTCACCCATCAAGCGCACCAAGTATTCAGGAATCCGGCGCAACGTTGCCGTCGCGATGGGAAACAGCGGGGACGAGAGTTTCGTGCCCGCGCTGGAGAAGATGGCGAGCGACGAAGATGACAATATCGCAACCCATGCGAAATGGGCGCTGGAGAGGCTTTTGGGACGCAAATGAATCATCAGTTGCGGTTTGATGCGGATGACAGCCTGCCAAATCTACTTTGCCGATGGGAACTGTACGTCGCGAAGTGGAAACGGCGGACAACCATCTTAGCCGTCGCTTTCGCTACGTCCGCCTTGTGCGTCATTCCGTTCCTTGTAGGAAATCCCCTTCACCGTTACTTCGGTTACGGCAAGGTACTCTTATACGTTTGCTGCTCGTTGTTAACGTTGCTGACCGGCGCGGCAGCACTGACATTCAATTTCACGCAGTACTTGCGCCAACTTAGGCGCGAACATAACGAGAATTCCGCCAAATAACAACGGCTCTCCGGTTTCCCGAAGAGCCGTTTCCCTACGCCCAGAGCCCTGCGCCCTAAGCCCTATTTGTTTGCCGTCGCGCGGTCGTAGATGAGTCCACCGATGCCGCCGGCGATGGCGCCGATCCCGGCGCCCTTGCCGCCGCCGGCCAGCGCGCCGATCGCTGCGCCCGCGCCGGACGATCCGGCAACGATCAAAACACTGTTTTCCGTCGACCGGTGATGGCGGACCACCGGTTCGCCATAGCTGTCGCGGTACGTGTTGCTGCTCGGTTCGTTGTAGGCCACCGGACGGTTATAGGTCCGGCGCGGCGTCACCTTCGGCTGTACCGTTGGCTGTACCGTCTCGTCGCTGTAAGTCTGTGCCGCCGGGGTGTTGTACCCTGCCGTCTGCATCGTGGCATCGGTCGGCGATTGGGGATTCATGATCCTCGGACCGGCCCACAACCCGATCGCGGTCACCAGGATGCCGGTGATCAAGGACGAAGCTACTGCGGTACGAATCACCGTGGATTTCATCGTCTCCTCCTCGACACCGGCATTGCTAGTCGTCCGATGTCTGCGCAGGAGTTCAAAGCAGCAACTTAGCCAAAAGCGAAGCCGCTTATATTCATGGACTTACGTTGCGTGCGCCGTCTGATGCCAGGCAGATTCTTCCACTCGGTATGTAAGTAATTACTTACAGCGCTACCCTGTCCTGGCGCGGCTCTGATACGATTCGCTTGTTCTATGAGCACAGGAGCTGGTATGCGCCGATTCGTGCTCGCCCTCATCTTCCTGGTGACGCCCTCTGCTCTCCTCGCGCAGGACTACGCCGAGGTCAAGACTCCGAACTTTACGGTAGTGACCGACCTCGGTGAAGCACGCGGCCGGGAGATCGCCGAACATTTCGAACAGGTGCACGCGGCGTTCGGCATCTTCTTCAACAAAGACTCGATGACTGTCCCCGTGCCGGTGACGTTCGTCGCCTTCAAAGACGCGCGCGACTTCCAGCAGTTCGTTCCCCGGCCCGCCGACAAATTGCACCCGATGTGGCCTGGGACAGTCCGCAACGGAGACGACGAGGACCTGATCGCGTTCGACACGACCGCCGAGGGACGTCGCCCGAACGCGCCGCTATCTGGCCTCGAATTCGCGGACCGCGAATACGTGCGGCTGTTGATCAACGGTAATTTCCCGCCCGTGCCGGCATGGTACGAGGACGGGATCCTGGAATACTGCGCGGCGCTCCACGTCAGCAATAAGCAGATCATCTACGGCTTGCCGCAGCCGGACTTGATGGCGGTGCTCCGGTCTCAGCCCTGGATACGCATCGTGCAGTTCTTCGGCCCGCTGCGTGCGCCTCTTGTAGAAGATTGGGACGCACAGCGACGAACCGTGTTTTACGCGCAATCCTGGATCACCATCCATTACCTGATGGCAAGCAAGCTCGGAGCGCAGCTGAACTCGTTCGTCGACATGATCCAGAACCAGCACGTCGACATACCGGACGGGATCCGCCGAGCGTTCGGCGTCGAGCCGCAGGCATTCGACAACGCCGTCCGCAATTACTTCACCATGAACCCGGTGGAATATAAGCTGACCCTGCCCGCGGATTTCGCCAAGTCGACGATCGAGACGCGAAAGATACGGGCATCCGACTGGCTGGCCGTATGGGCGGACCTGCACTCGCATTCGGCACGCGAGCACGAATCCGGCATAGCGCTGTACAACAAGGTCCTAGCGCAGGATGCGAACAACGCGGCTGCTCATCGCGGCCTCGGTTACTCGTACCTCCAGCACAATGAATTCGACAAGGCCGAGCCCCAACTGCAGAAGGCGCTCGCGGCTGATCCTGGCGACGCCCGCACGCGGTACCTGGTCGCACTGCTCGCATACAAGAAATCACGAGGGGCGGATTCCAAGCCGGACCTGGCGGCGATGAAACAACATCTGCAAAAGGCCGTCGAACTGGATCCGAACTACGCCGACGCTTATCAACTGCTTTCGTGGGTAGATTCCGAATTGAAAGATACCGACGCGGCGCATGCAGCGATCCAGAAGGCCTCGGACCTGAGCCCGCGGAACGACTTGTATGCGCTGACCGCAGCGCAATTCGACATGCAGGCGAAGCAGTACGACAAAGCGCGTCCGGTGCTCGAGCGTTTACAGGGCAGCGATCAGCCCGAGGTCGCGCGTTTCGCGCACCAGGCGCTTGCGACGATGGGAAAACCGGCGCCGGAATCCACTGCGTCGGCGTACTCCACGCGCGCGCAGATCACTGCACCCCAATGGCAGGAAAAGCAAACGGAAGCAGCTGCGGAGCCGCAGCCGGCGAAGAACGCCGCCGCTCCTGCCGAACCCGCCAAGCCGGAGAAGATCGAGTTCATGAAAGGCGAACTCGTGTCGGTGGACTGCTCGCACGCCCCGATGGTCTCGATCACATTCACATCGAAGGGCAGGAGATGGGAAGTGTATTCGCGCGACGTTAAGAAACTGATGCTCATCGGCGTGGAAAACTTTTCCTGCGATTGGACGAACCGGAAGGCGTCGATCAATTACAAGCTGCAGCCGGACGGCCGGGGTGAGTTGGTGTCGCTCGAGATCGACTGAACAGCGGGCTTTCGGCTTTCGGCATTGGGCTTTGTGCTTTGGGAAATTCGGAGCAACACAAGACCGCCTAATGCCTAATGGCCAAAGCCCTAAGCCTTTGCAATTCAGGCGCTCTGCTTGCGTGCCGAGAGCAGCTTTTCCACGGCCTCCGTCAACTGAGTGATTGGCATTCCTTTCACGAGTCCGGCGTGAGCGCCAGAGTCACGCCAGTCCTCATCGCGCATCGGGTATGCCGTCAGAATAACGATCGTGGGTTCCTCCGGTCTGCGACGGGCGGCGCTGACGACGTCGAATCCGGCCGTCTCCGTTTCCATCCGCATGTCGGTGATGACCATGTCGAAAACGCCGGTCTCAAGTTTCTTGCGCGCATCCGCGGCACTCGTCGCGCCCACAACGGAATGTCCCTCATTTTCAAGCACGGCGCGGAGCATGGCGAGGACCGAAGGCTCGTCATCGACGACGAGGATCGAAAAAGCGTGAGAGGCCGCGGGTCCACCCATAAGGATTGCTTCACCTTATTAGATGCGACACCCCGCGTAAACGACGTTACTCTGCCCGTAACGTGATCGACGGATCCACTCGCGCCGCGCGCCACGCCGGAACGGAGCACGCCAGCGCCGACACTCCGACCAACAACGCCACCACGCCGCCGTACGTCATCGGATCCAGCCGCGAGACGCCGAACAGCAGCGTGATCAGCGCGCGCGACGCCGCGATCGCGCCCACCAATCCGATCAGGACACCAAGCGCGGTCAGCGACATCGCCTGCCGCACGATCAAACTGACGATGTCGCCGCGCGATGCTCCGAGCGCGGCCCGCACCCCGATTTCGCGCATCCGCTCGCTGACGCTCCCCGCCAGCACGCCGTAGATGCCGGTGGCTGCCAGAAGCAGGGCGACGATCGCGAACGCCTCGAACAGCACAAGCGCAAAATGACGCTGGCTTTGCGAGGTAGCGAGCAGGTGCTCCATCGTGGCGACGCGCACGATCGGCACATCCTTGTCCACCGACCAGATAGCGCTCCGGATAGCGGGGGCTAGCGATGCCGCATCGCCGTTTGTCCGCACCACCAGCGACATCACCTGGTCGGCCCAGTACCATTGCGAGTTCGGCATGTACACGGCGTCATTGTCGTTGAGCTCGAGCGAGGTCTGTCTGACGTCGCCGGCGACGCCGATGATCGTGGACCACGGGGCCTGCTGATCTCCAGCGTTACAACGGATGCAGATGCGGCGCCCGACCGGGTCCTGGTTCGGATATTTACGCCTGGCCAGCGCCTCGTTGATGATCGCTACTTTCGGCGCGCCGGGTTCGGTGTCCTGCTCGGTGAAGACCCGGCCGGCCCGCAGCGGAATGCGCATCGTCTCCAGGTAACCCGGCGTGACCGCATACCGCAGCAGGCCCTCACCCTGGTCGGCAGACTCGTTATCGAGTTGCGCCCCATATACCTCGTAGTCGCCACTCAAAGGCAATTGCGCAGTGAACCCCGCCGAAACCACGCCCGGGACCTGGCGCACGGCTTCCAGCGCCTGATGGAAGAAGCGCAATCGCGCCTCATCCTTGTCATAGCGCCGTCCGGACTCCTGCACCTGCATGCTGAGCACGTGTGAGCTATCGAAACCCGGGTCCACTGCAAAAAGCCGCTGCAGGCTCCGCAACAACAGCCCCGCACAGACTAGCAGCACGAGGGCAAGGCTTACCTCGGCGACCACGAGCACGCGGCGCGTCCATTGGTGACTGCCGGCCGTCCGGCGCGAACTCTCCTGCATGCTGTTGTGCAGGTTGCCCCTCGATCCGTGGAACGCAGGCACCACGCCTACGAGCACTCCGACGACCGACGTGATCGCCAACGCAAGAGCGAACACGGCCCCGTTCAGCCGGATGTCTGCGAGGCGCGGCAAGTCGGGAGGGCTCAAGCTCACGAGCGCACGCACGCCGAAGTCCGCGACCACCAGACCGACAATGCCCCCCAGGAGGGCGATTACCAGGCTCTCCGTCAGCAGTTGCCGGACCATGCGTGTCGGAGCAGCGCCGAGCGCCGCCCGAACAGCGAATTCGCCGCGACGCTGCGCCCCACGCGCCAGCAGCAGGTTGGTCACGTTCACGCACGCGATCAGCAAAACGAGCATCACCGCGCCGAGCACGGCCAGGAGCGCCGGCCTTACCGATTGCGTCAGGTTCGCCTGCAGAGCATTGATGAGGATTCCTGCCGGCGGCCCGCCCGAGGTCTGGTATCCCGCCGTATATTCCTGGGCGAGGGTGTGCATGATCACGTCGAGTTCGCTCTTCGCCTCCTCCCGGCTGACGCCCTCACGAAGGCGCCCGACGATGCGCAGGTGATGTCCCCATTCCCGGCTCCAGGGCGGCAGCGTGGAGTTGTATTGCAGAGGCGCCCACAGCTCTGCCGATGGCGCGAGTACGTTCTCCAGCGCCGACGGCATCACGCCGATCACCACGAAGGGAGTGTCGTCGAGTGTGATCGCTTGGCCGATGATCCTGCGGTCGCTGTGGAAGCGGCGTTTCCATAGCCGGTCGCTGAGGATGACCACGTTGGGCCCGCGGAACGTATCCTCCGACGGCTGGAAATCGCGCCCGAGCGCCGGCGCCACGCCGAGGGCGCGGAAGTACGGCGCGCTGACCCGCTGGCCTTCGAAGCGCTCAGGTTCGTCCGGCCCGGTCATGGTCGGCAACCACGGTTTCATCGCGGCAATGGCATCGAACGACCGGCTGCGCTCCGCCACGCCGTAGTAACTGGCAAAGGTGTTCTGCATCGGGGCGCCGTCCGCACGGCGCTCGTTGATCATCATCACCCGTTCCGCGTGCGGATACGGCAGCGGTTTGAACAGGATGGGGTTCACCGCGCTGAAAATGGCGGCCGTCGCGCCAATGCCCAAGGCAAGGATGATGATCGCCGTCGCCGCGAAACCCGGGTTCTTGCGCAACCCGCGCAGCGCGTAACGAAAATCCTGCCATGCGGTTTCGATCCGGAACCCGATGACATCCAGGCTCTGCTCTTTCAAGAACGTAGGATTCCCGAACTGTCGCGCGGCAGCGTAGCGGGCCTCATCCGGGGCCAGCCCCTCAGCCCGCAGTTCGCGCTCCGTCTGCTCGCGATGAAACGCCATCTCATCGGCGAGTTCCTCGTGGAACCGGTTGCGCCGGACCAGCAACGCCAGCTTGCGGAAAAGTCGAAGCATGCCATGCATAACTGCTCCTACGCGTTTTCGAGGACCCGCCCGATGGCGGCGATCATCTGCTCGTACCGTGACAGCTCCAGGCCCAGTTGCTTTCGCCCGGCGGCGGTGAGGGTGTAATAACGGGCGCGCCGGTTCGTCTCGGTCATCTTCCACTCCGCCTTGACCCAGCCCTGTAGCAGCAGCCGTTGCAATGCCGGATACAACGAGCCTTCTTCCACCGTCAACACCTCGTCGGAAGCGCGCTTGATCGCCTGCGCAATGCCGTACCCGTGCAGCGGCGCGCGCGCGAGCGTATTCAGGATCAGGAGGTCGAGGGTGCCGGGAAGCAGTTCAGGCTTCTTCGCCATCCCCGTATACATAGAACGCCTATGGGTAGGTTGTCAAGGGCTGGAGTCGTCGATCAGCGTTCATCAGCGGCTGCTTGCTTTTCGAGCGCTGCGTCGATCTTCTCGAGGTCGAAGCCCTCGTCCTTCCAGCCCTCGACTCCGCCGATCATCTTCTTGACCTTGCGGCCCAGCCGCGCCAGGTTGACCGCCGCGCGATCGGCGCCGTTGCAGTGCGGCCCGGCGCAGTACACGACGAACAGCGTGTCGGACGCATATTGCGCGAGGTTGCGCTCGTTGATACGCGCGCGCGGCAGGTTGACCGCGCCCGGAATGTGTCCGGAGGCGAACATCCGCGGGCTGCGGACATCGAGCAGCACGAAGCCCGGCTGAGTACGCGCCAGCGCCGCATGCACGTCCCAGCAGTCGGTCTCGAAAGCCAATAAGCGCTCGAAATGCGCCAGCGCATCGCCGGGCGCCGCCGCGGGAATAGCCGTCACTTCGGAGACATCGGAAGGAAGCACTGGCATGGTTCTCACCCCACGCTACTTTCGGCGGGATGGGCCAATGTAGCAAGCGGCAGAATTGACAATGTACGTTAAAATCCTGCCATGCCCCGCTCTCATCGCCGCGTCATCGCCGTTGCCTACGACGGGCTGGCCTTGTTTGAATTCGGCATCGTGACGGAGGTCTTCGCGCTACCCCGGCCGGAGCTGCACCTGCGCAACTGGTACGAGTTCCAGGTCTGCTCCATCGAAGATCGGCCGCTACGAGCGAGCGGTGGCGTGACTATTCATGCGCAACGCGGCCTGCGCAGCCTGCGGCAAGCAGGAACGATCGTCGTGCCCGGGTGGCGCAATCCCGACGAACTTCCGCCCCCGCCGCTGTTGAAGGCCTTGCGAACTGCGTACAACGATGGCGCGCGCCTGGTCTCGATCTGCTCCGGCGTGTTCGTGCTGGCGGCCACCGGACTGCTCGACGGCAAGCGCGTCACGACGCACTGGCGTTACGCCGAACGGCTGCGCGCGAAGTATCCGAAGATCCGCGTCGAGCCGGACGTCCTGTACGTCGACGAGGGGCGCATCCTCACCTCCGCCGGCAGTGCGGCCGGTATCGACCTTTGCCTGCACATCGTGCGCCGCGACTTTGGCGCCGAGATCGCGAACCAGGTCGCACGACGCCTCGTGGTCCCGCCGCACCGCGAAGGTGGCCAGGCGCAATACGTTCCCGACGCAGTCCCCAGGAATAACGGTGGCGGTATGGCGCGCGTCCTCGAGTGGGCGCAGGCGAACCTACAAAACGAGCTGCGGGTCGAGGACCTGGCGAAGAAGGCCGCGACGTCGCCGCGAACCTTCGCCCGCCGCTTCCGCCAGGAGAGCGGGACAACGCCGCACCCATGGCTCACGCATCAGCGCGTTTTGGCGGCGCAACGGCGCCTGGAAACTTCTACCGAATCGGTCGACGAAGTCGCAGAAGCGGTTGGCCTGCAAACGGCCGCGACGCTGCGGCTGCTCTTTCGCAGGAACCTGATGACGACGCCGACCGCTTACCGGAAAAGGTTTACGAGACTGGCGCGTTGAAGCGTCGCAGGCCGACACGCGAGGGTTACGGATCCGGCTCGGAACGACTGAGGTCGTTCCCTGATGCAAAAATAAAACGGGAGCTGCGCTCACGCGCAACTCCCGGAATACCGCAAGCGTTCGACGGATGTTAGAAGTCGAATCGAATACCCCACTGAATGTACCGCGGGATGTTTTGCGTACCCGTCAGCACACCAAAGCTGTTCGAACTCGAGATGTCCGTCGAGGGATCAGCCATGTTGGGGTGGTTGAAGGCGTTGATGAGGTCGGCGGAGAACTTCATGGTGAGTTTCTCCGTGATGCGCGTGGTCTTCGACATCGACATGTCGAAGTTCCAGTAGCCCATTCCGCGCATCCAATTCTGATTGCCGGCCCGAGGATCGGCGAACAGCGGGTACCGGAAGTTGCTACCGGCTTGCCCCGCAGTGGCAAAGATCCCAGGGTTGGCGAAGCCGTTGTTGTAGATGATCTGGTTCTTGGAATTCAGACTGTCAGAACCAAAACCACCAGCGACGACGGTGGGATTGTTATGTCGCGACAGGTTCCAGCTTCCCGGCTTGATTGCCAGCAGCGAGGAGCAGTCGGAGTACGAGTACAAGCCTCCGCCGAACTCCGTTCCGCAGACGTTACCGTTCACCAGCATGTTCGGAACTCCGCTTCCGGCCGAGAATACGAACGACGAACCCCATCCGCCGAGCACCTTGTCAACCACGCCGCCGGAGTTCAGCCAGCGCTGGCCGCGTCCGATGGGCAGTTGCCAATTCATCCAGCCGTTGAATACATGGCGGCGGTCGAACAGCGACGGTCCGTAGGAGCGGTTCGGGTTGTAGGCGTCCTGCATGGTGTCGATGATGTCCTGGTTCCAGCCATAGGAATCCAGCGACTTCGACAAGGTGTAGTTCGCCTGGAAGGAGACGTTCTTTCCTCCTCTTCTCAACATGAAGTACGCGCCCGCATACCGCCCCTTGCCGCGGCTGGTCGTGGTATCGAACGAGTACACTTCCTGGCCGAATTGCGTAAGGGACCCGTTACCGATGGCCCAATTCCCCTCCAGGTCTGAGAATGTATCGGAGACGTCACGTGTGTTGAGATAACCATTGCCCGCCGGACCTTCCTGAGCCATCACAGCGGCTGTACAGGTAGCATACCCAGTACAGTAACTGCTGCCCTTCAATGCGGCTTCGAAGAAGGGTTGTGTGGCAAAGGTATTGCCCGTGGGATCCTGGATAGAGGCCATCTGCAGCGCATCGTACGCCTGGGCGAAAGTCTGACCGCCCATCTTGAACATGTACGGAACATTGTTCAGGTCCACTTTCTCGTACAGGTCACGCGAGATGCGGCCGACAAACCCGACTTCGAGCATCATGTTGCTGGGCATTTCACGCTGAATGCTCAACGTCAGCACGTCGGTGCTGCCCACCTGACGCCGCGGATCGATGTGCCAATCCACCGCGCTAAACGGGGCGTTGGTACCCGGGATGACCGGAGCCGTGACCGGCGCCAGCCCGGGAATGGTGATGGAGTTGCCGTTCGTGCCAATGCGGAAGGCGGTGGTCGGAGTGCCCTTCGCGCCGCCACAGGAGCCGTCGGTCTTGGGAGACTTGCAGATGGCGAGATCAGCAAATCCCACACCGAGGGCGGGCGTCATGACCAGGTCCACGCCGTTCAGACGGTCAAAGTTCCGAGACCATCCGGCACGGATGACGGTCTTCTTCTCTCCGAGGATGTGCCCGAAGATTCCGCTCGATGCCGACGGGTTCCATGCCAGTGCAAGACGCGGTCCGAGGTTGGTGTAATCCGGATCGAACGGGTACTTGCGTCCAGTCCCCTTGATAGGCGCAAAGCCGATCACCGGGTTATACCACTGGCCCTGTGACAGCATGGAGGCCTTCGTTCCAAGGTACTGATCGACGCTGAATACCTTGCCGGTTGCGGCATCCACTTCCATGGTCTGCGTCCCGTTGGGCGAGTACGGTGGCAGTTCGACGCTCCAGGTCAGACCATAGCTCAGCGTGAGCGACGGCTTGATCTTCCAGGCATCGTTGAAGCCGATGGACCAGTTATCAACGATGTCTTTCGCCGTGATCCACGTGCCGCGAGGGTTCGGGGTGAGGCTCCCATCCCGGGTCAGCACCTGCGTCGCGCGCGTGATGATCCCAAGCGCGGAGACGTAGGCGGCGCCGAAGTTGCCTTTGTAGGTGGAATCCATGTCGGCTGGGAACGGAATGCCAGACAGAGGATAGGTACTCGTCGTGGTATAGGCGTCGTAGTAGATCGGGTAAGTGGTGCCGCCCGTCACCTTGTCATTGCGCATGTGGGTGAAGCGCTGCCAGCCGAAACGCCCTGTGAACGAGAAAAAGTGGTTACCTTTCATCCACGACAGCGTGTCCGTGACGTTGTAGTCCTTACCATCCCACAGACGCTGACGGGTCTGCTGCGTGTCCACGTTATACGGCAACACAGCGCTCGTGTTGCTCTCGGAACGGATCTGGAGTGCGCCGCCCAGTCCGGCCACCTGCGGCAGGTCGCCAGACGTACCCCACTTCCAGTACAGGCGGGTGAAATTGAAGTGCGCGTCGTTGGTCAGGTGCGGCGTGAGCTGCCCCGTGACTCCACCGACCGCGTAGTTGCCCCACACCGGACGCGAACTCAGCGATTTAAATCCTGAGGATGTCATCAGCGTCTGGTTGGTCGTGCTGTTGTCCTCGACGCCGTACCGGTATGACCCCATGACGTGCCAGTTCTGCGTGAGTTGGTGATCGATGCGGCCGACTACGCTCTCGGAGTTGGTCACAAGCGGAGCAGCACCGGTGAACACGCCGAAATTGGCGCCGTCACCACCGGCTGAGTTGGGCGCCGGCATCGTCTTCCACAGCTTGAGCACGGTCTGGTTCATGCCGATACCGAGCGGGTCCAGCGAAGCGATGGGGACGAAGTTGTAAGAGCCGGACGTTGTTTTGTAACCGATGTTGCCGGCGAGCATGCTGGAGGTCGGCGTCCAGCGGGAAAGGGTGTTCCCTTTCAGGAAGTGGCGGCTCTCGACGTTCAGGAAGAAGAACGTCTTGTCCTTGAAGATAGGTCCGCCGAAGCTGCCGCCGAAGCGGTTGTCGCGCCACTCCGGCTTTGGTTTCGGCGTGCCGCCAGCTTGCTGCGTCAACCATTGAGTATGCGCGAACGACCAGTCTGCGGCGTTGGTCTCGTCGTAGATGCCGTAATCGTAGAGATTGCCGTGCCAGTTATTGGTGCCGCGCCGCGTCACCATCTGCACTTCGGCGCCGGCCGAGCGGTTGAACCCGCCCATATTGTTGTTGGTAACGACGCGGAATTCCTCCAGCGAGTCCACCGGCGTCGGAACGGCACCGTGGGGAGAACCGCTGAAGTTGTTACGACCCGCGTACGAGCCCAGGCCGTCCGTGCTGTTGCTGATGTCGCCTCCGTCCAGCATGAACGTGTTCTGGTCACTACGGGCGCCCATGATCTGTCCGCCCGAGTTCTCATCGCCGGATTGCAGCGGCATCGCGCCCGGTTGCAACAGGACGAGGCCGGTGGCATCGCGCCCGAGATTCGGGATCGAGCGCAGATCCTGGTTCGTGAGCACGGCGCCCACGCTGGCATCCTGCGTCTGCAGTTCGGTCGCTGCGCCGGCCTGGACTTCCACAATCTGCTCGACTGACCCTACCTTTAGGACGATGTTGGAAGTTGCCGTCTTGCCGACGTTAACCTTGAGATTGGCGATGACGGCGGTGCTGAAGTTCGAAGCTTTCGCGGTCAGCGTGTACGTGCCAGGCTCGACACGCGAAAAGGTGTATTGTCCGGCGTTATTGGTATGTGCTGTGGTGATCTGATTGGTACTGTTATCTTTCAATTCGACGGTGGCGTTGGGAACCACAGCGCCCGAGTTGTCGGTCACTGTCCCCGTGACCCCGCCCACATCCGATTGTGCTGCAACCAGCAGCGGGACTGCCAGCAGCAGACACACGTAGAAAAACCTGCCAAGTAAGCGTCTCATCGATCCCTCCAGGAGCGATTGAACCCACATCCAGAAAACTGAACGTAAGATTCCGCGCAAACGATGTTGCTTGTCTTGTAACGAACTTAAGAGCCCGAACCTTGGATCAAATCAACCCGTGCCCCATTTCACAGATTGCCAAACCTTATCCGCCGCCTAGAGTGCGCACATTGCGGCGGTAAATCTCGCATGACTGGTGCTGGAAACATGCACTTTTTGGACCATACGTAAAGATTTGTAAATAGAAGAAGACAGGGGAGGAAAGTGTCCGCTGCCGGACAATTCTACGGATTCACGGATGTTCCATGGTCTCCGGAATTCAATATTTCGGAGAAAAAGTGTTGCCGTTGCCTACCGAACGACGAATATGTCGTGACGCGATAAGTGTTATTTAACTAGTAAACATCGTGGCCCGCATGCCAGCGATAAGCGCGGCAGCTAATGATCGCCGTCAGATGATTTCGGGCTCGCAATCCACCGGGAAATTGACCGAGTTCGCGATGAAGCAATTGCGGTGCGCCTCGTGATGCAGCGCGACTGCCTTTTCCCGGTCATTGCCGGCCGAGATCTTCACCACCGGCTTGAGCACCACGCGCACGAATCTCCCTGAACCGTCCGGCGATTCTTCCATCACACCGCACGCGGCGTCGCGATATTCGACTACCCTTATCTGGTTTACCGCGCACAGGTGCAGGTACCACAGCATGTAGCACGACGAGAGGCTCGCGACCAGCAACTCTTCCGGGTTGTAGCGGGTGGGATCGCCGCGGAAATGTGGGTCGCTGGAGGCGAGGACCGGAGCCTTGCCCTCGGACTCTATCAGGTGGTCGCGCCGATAGGATGCGTAGCTGCTCGTGCCCTCGCCGTTGTTGCCGGTCCAGGTAACGCGCACGTGATAATCGTGCTGCTTCATAGTGTTCCCACCCTAGCAAAATCGGCTAGGGTGGGCCACCCGATGTTCGGGAACAAAAAATCAAAATGAGATTCGCGACCTCCGCGAATTTTGTTGCGCGAATCGTAAGTTCCTGAATATATTGTCCTGCTCGACGTCCGGCAGAACACGCACGGGCGTCGATTTCGGATGGATGTGTAGTGCTCGCTGTCGGTTTAACGCATAGAGATTCCGGGCTCCTGGTTGGCCGCTTTCTTACGAATGCCGCAACCAGGAGCCCCTTTCCTTTGCGCGGCAGCCGGCCCCATCCACCCTGCTCATTCGACGCTGCCGGCGAAGGCGCGCCTGACGGAACGTTACTTGGCACGACTCCGTGGACAGGCGGGCGCGCGGTCAGCGGCGCGAGCGAGTTACTTACCTGTGCAGAGGCGAAAGGAGTGCTGTTGTGAGAGAGAAGGGTACAGTGAAGTGGTTCAATGGAGCCAAGGGGTATGGCTTCATCCAGCGGTCGACCGGGGAGGACGTGTTCGTCCATTTCTCCGCCATTCAAGAAAACGGTTATCGCACCCTGAACGAAGGCGAGACAGTCGAATTCGACCTTCTCAAGGGACCCAAGGGCTTCCAGGCGGCGAACGTCGTCCGCGGATAAGCTGACCATCCGCACTGTAGCGGTGCGGGCGGGAACGGCTAGTCAAACGAAAATCCCCGGGATCGCAACCCGGATCTCAAGACCCTCCAGAGGACTGGAGGGTTTTTCATTGGAATTTATGATTGAGTGATTTGTGATTTTGTGATTTGCAAATCAACAATCACAAATCACTCAATCACAAATCATCCCGGAAACTCTGCTACGATTTCCACAACGATCCATGCCGTCCGATTTCATCAGCATTGTGGCTGCGCCCGCGCCAGCGCCCGCCGAGGTCCAGTCGCGCTCGACGTGGCAGAACACCGTCCTGATGGCGCGCCAACTCGCGCCCACTGCGGCATACTTGATGAAGACCGAGGTGCACACGTTCGCCTTCTCGGTGGCGGCGAACGCGATCCTGTCGTTCTTCCCTTTTGTGGTGCTGCTGCTGACCATAACGCGCCGCGTCTTCCATTCGCAGGTCATGTTCGATATCGTGGTGCAGTTGCTGCGCGACAACGTGCCCGTGGCGCAGGACTTCATCGTGCGCAACATGAAAGCGCTTGCGGCATCGCACGGACGCGTGCAGATCTTCTCGATCGTGATGTTGCTGGTCACCTCGACCGGCATATTCCTGCCGCTCGAAGTGGCCCTCAACCAGGTCTGGGGATTCAAGAAGAACCGCAGCTACCTGCTGAACCAGGTGGTGTCCCTGGGACTGGCCGCGGCCTGCGGAGTGCTGGCGCTGTGCTCGGTCGCGCTCACCGCCGGGAACCAGATCGTGCTCGAGCGCATGCTTGGCGGTTATGCCAATCCGGTGGTCCGCGCCTGGACGTTCGGGGTCATGAAGGGCTTTGCCATGGCAGCCTCGATCACCATCTTTTTTCTCATTTTCTGGCTGCTGCCGAACGGGAAAGTTCCCGTCCGGTCGGTGATCCCCGCGGCCGTTCTGACCGGGCTCGTGTGGGAAGCGGGCAAGAATATGTACATTCTGGCCCTGCCATCGCTGAATTTCCAGGATGTATACGGGCCGTTCTCGATCTCGGTAACGCTGATGTTCTGGGCGTTTCTTTCCGGACTGCTGTTGTTGGCGGGTGCGCACCTTTCCGCATCCGGACGCGCCGAACTGATCGCCGCCAAGGCAATCGCTTCCTGAAACGGGAAGCTTCGCACCAATAAAATCGCGCTAACGATTCGGTTATCACTGCGCACGCGCGTTACTCCTGCCTACAATTCCGGGTTTCACAAGTCCGTATATGTACGTAGCGCCTGGATCGAGCGGGCAGTGGCGGCCGGTTCCCGGCGCTACCACCGGAGGAACTATGCGCCGATGGCTGTTCGTCGTGAGCGCAGTCGTCCTGTGTTCTGGCTGTTGCGCAGCACAGCAGAAACAGGACTTCGCCGAGATCGCTTCCCACGCCGGCATCATTTTCCGCGGCACGGTACTAGCGGTTGTCCATGAAGACTCTCATTCACCCGGCGACATCGCTGTCGCGCGCGTGAGCTTCCGCGTCGACGACGGCGTGCGCGGGGCGGCTACCGGCGAGTCCCTCACCATCCGGCAGTGGAATGTCGCCGACGACGAGTATCGCGTCGGCGAATCGCTGGTGCTCTTCCTCTATCCGCCTTCTGACGGATTGGGGCTCACGTCGCCCGTGAGTGGCCGTGCCGGTCATCAGCACCCCGAAGACATTTCGGCGGACGATTTAAACGCCTTCCGAGTTTTGACGAAATCCGCAACCACCACAACGTCGGCAACCAGTGAGTCTCCCAGCCGCCCACAACGCAGGAGAGCGCAATGAGTACGCGCGCGAACGTCCTGCTGGCGGCATTACTGGTGGGTGTTGCGGCGCACGCTAGCGGTCCAGCTTACGTTGCGGGCAAAACGGGTTTCAATCCCGGACTCGCCGGTACGCCGCTACGCTGGGCGGGGACCGAGATCGTCTATTACACCGACCAGGGGAACCTCTCGCCACTCGAGACCCAGAGCGGCGCCAATGCACTCGTTGCCGATGCCTTCTCGCGCTGGACCGGTGTCGCGACCGCGGCCCTCACGGCCACACACGGTGGTTCGCTGGATGAAGATGTCAGCGGCGCGAACGTCACGGTTGCAGGTGCGGTTCTGACCATGCCTGCCGACATCCAGCCCGATTCCGCCAAAGCGATGGCATTCGTGTACGACGCAGATGGCAAAGTGACGGACGCGCTCCTCGGTGCCGGCGCTTCCCAACTCTGCTCCGCAAACATGGTGTACGGCGGCGCTGACAAGTTCACTGCCGATGGCCACATCGCCCATGCGCTGATCGTGCTCAATGGCGCGTGCGTGAAGCTCTCGAGTGACATACCGATTCTCCATTACCGGCTCACCAGGATTATCGGTCGCGCGCTTGGGCTCGATTGGTCTCAGGCGAACGACTCTGTCGAAACCAACAAGCCGGCGGGTCCGTCTGCCGACGAGGTCGCCGGCTACCCGCTGATGCACCCGGTCGGCAGCCTGTGCTCGGCCTCATACGGTTGCTATGCCAATGCAGACCAGCTACGCATGGACGACCGTATGGCCGTTTCCGCCCTGTATCCGGTGACCGCCGATAATGTCGGCAGCTTCACCGGCAAGAAGATCTTCGCCGCTACGACCGCGCGCATTCACGGCACGGTTTCGTTCGCCGGCGTGCCCCTCCAGGGAGCGAACGTGGTGGCGCGGCTCATCGATCCCACCACGAATGCGGTTTCAACCAAAACGGTCGCGACTTCGGTTTCTGGCTTCCTTTATCGCGGCAATGCCGGGAACATTGTCACCGGTTATACGGACTCCACTGGACAGCGTTACGACCGCTGGGGCTCCGACGATGCTTCGCTACGCGGCTACTTCGACTCGGCGGGTCTCGAAATCCCAACCGGCTATACGTCGGCGAAATACCAGATCACGATCGAACCTATTAACCCGAACTACACCGGCACGCTGTCGGTCGGTCCGTACAAGAGCGCGCAAGTGACACCGCCCGGTACAGCGACGCCGATCATCGTGACCGTTTCTGCCGGTAGTGATTTCACCCAGGACATCGTCCTCGCCGGCCGATCCCTTGACGGCGCAGACATGTACGAGCCGCACAGTTTCGACGCACCCTCGCCCATCCCGGGCGCCGGGTCCTGGTCGGCCGCGCTCAACGGGTTGGGCGACGTGGATTGGCACGCCCTCACCGTGCGCAGCGGCCGCAGCTTCAACGTGGAGGTGACCGCAATCAGCAACGCTGCACCCACGGCTTCCAAGGCGCTGCCAGTGATAGGGATATGGAGTGCCACCGACGATGCAACCGCCGCGCCCGTCCTGGCACAGACCTACTTCAACTCCGGAAAGACGGGCATCACGCGGTTGCAGACGTCACTCTCGTCCGGCACATACAAGCTGGCGATCACCGACGCTCGCGGCGACGGTCGTCCCGACTTCCTGTATCGTGCGCGAGTGCTCTACGCCGACACCGTGTCGCCGGCGCAGGCCGCGCCCGAAGGCGGGACCGTGATCACCATCGACGGCCTCGGATTTACTGCCGGTCTCAAGGTCACCGTGGGCACGACCGTTGCCCCCGTGATGTCGTTCTCACCCGAGCGCTTGATGGTCAGCGCGCCTTCCCTTGCCGACGGCACGTACGCGCTCAACATCGAGGACCCCGCGACCGGCGCGACGGCGTCGATCGCCAACGCCGTGCGCTATGGCGGCGCGATCGACAACACGCTGCAACTACTCAATGGCGCGAATCCGCCGGTGCCGGTCGGAGCACAGGCGCCGGACCCGTTCCGCGTGCGCGTCCTCGCCAGCGACGGCTTGACGCCAGTGAGCGGAGCGTCGGTTCGATTCGTTTCGCCGAGCCCGAACGTAACGCTCGCGCCCTGCAACACGCAGGACTGCACGCTTGCCACCGACGGCGCAGGCGAAGCGTCGATATGGATGTCCGTGAAGGCAGCAGGCGCGGTCACGTTGTCGGCCAGCTTGAGTAGCGGCGTGAGCGTATTCGCCACCGTCAACGGGATCAGTTCGACACTGGCAGTGACGGGAGTGCCGCCCAAGCTTTACATCGCGAAGAATACCTCCGCGTCGGTGCCGCTGCTGGCGCGCATCGTCGGAAACGGGGCGCCACTCGCCGCAAGGCTGGTCGAGTTCGAGGTCATGCTCGGCAGCGGCACGCTTTCCTCGGCGAGCGTCCTGACCGATGCGAACGGTGAGGCATCGTCGACGCTGACGGTCGCGAACATGTCATCGGAAATCCGCGTGAGCGCGTGCGTCGGTGTATCGCCGCAGACCGCGTGCGACATCTTCTACATCTACGCCGTCGCGACCACTGGCGGCACGCACCTGATCAAGACCGCCGGCGACGCGCAGTGGGTCGTGCCGACCAGGATGTTCCTACCCGTGAGCGTGCGCGCGGCGGATTTGTCCGATCCACCGAACGTCGTCGCGGGCGTGCCGGTGAAGTTCAGCATGATCGCCTACAAACCGGCGCAGTCAGACCGTACCGGCTCGGGCGACTCCGTCACCGGGCACTACGGAAGCACTGTCGTCATCGCGTCCGAAGACGTCGTCGTAAATACCAACGGCTGGGGACTCGCTACCTACACGCCGCGCGTGACCGGTTCCGGCCTGACCGTGGAGATCCGCGCCACCAGCGGTGCTTCCGAGGCGACCTTCACGCTCCACACCTGGGAAACCGGCAGCCCCGCGACGTTGCTGGAGCGAGCGACGAGAACCGCGAGAGATAATTAATGCAAAACCATTTCCGATTGCCGATTGATGATTGCGGATTTCGTCCCTTCGTGTAACCTTCGTGACCTTCGTGTGAACGTTTTTTTAATCGGCAATCGTCAATCGACAATCGGCAATGGTTTGTTTACCGCCCTACCAGCTACGCCCTACGGCTTATTCACCCACTGGTCCACCCATGCGTTCACCGTCTTGTACCAGAGCTGCGAATTCTGCGGCTTCAATACCCAATGCCCCTCGTCGGGGAAATAGAGCATCTTCGACGGGACTTTCATCTTCTGCAACGCGGTGAACAACTGGAATCCCTCGCTCACGTCGAGCCGGAAATCCAATTGCCCGTGCACGACGAGCGTCGGCGTCTTGAACTTCTCGACGAAATTCGACGGCGACCACTTCTCGTAGATCTTGCGGTTCGTCCACGGCGTTCCCTTGAACTCCCACTCGGGAAACCAAAGCTCCTCGGTGGTGCCGTAGGCGCTGATGGTGTTGTACATGCCGTCGTGCGAAACGATGCACTTGAAGCGCGTGGTGTGCCCAAGCAGCCAGTTCGCCATGTAGCCGCCGTAGCTGGCGCCGAGCGCGCAGACGCGGTTGCCGTCCATGTACGGGTAGTGCGCGAGCGCGTAATCCAGGCCCTTCATCAGGTCTTCGTACGGACGCCCGCCCCAATCGCCCTGGATCGCCTTCGTGAACGCCTGTCCGTATCCGGTCGAGCCCGTCGGATTGATCATCACGACGACGTAGCCATTCGCGGCGAACAACTCGGGGTTCCAACGGTACGACCACGAGTCGCCCCACGCGCCCTCCGGCCCGCCGTGGATGAGGAACTTCACCGGATATTTCTGGTTGGCGTCGAAGTTGGGCGGCTTGACGATGAAGCCCTGGACTTTCGCCTTCGCCGCGCCGGTGAACCAGCAGGACTCGAGTGGGGACATCGAGATGGCGGAAAGGACGGGCTCGTTGAGATGGGTGAGTTGACGAACTCGATCGTCTGCGGGAGGTTTTTCTGACGATCCGGACAGAATCGTCTTCACCGGATTCGCTTCGACTGCCATGTCATGTTCGCTGAGATTGAAGGTATAGATTTCCGCAGGTGCTTGTGCGGACACTCTCGTAAAGACCAACGCTGCCCCGTTTGGCATGACCGCGAGATCATCGTTGTGCCCGCGGAAAACCTCCGCTCGCGCGCGATTCGCGTTGAGCGAGATACTCTGCATGTACACAGGTGCTTCGCCCTTGTCTTCAGCCGAAAACCACAGGTACTTCGAGTCGGGATTCCATACGAAAGAGCCAACCCACCGATCGAAGTCACGCGTAAGGTTAGTAATCTGTCCCGACTGTCTGTCGTACAGCACCAGTTGAAACCTATCGCTCTCGTAGCCGGGCGTTTCCTGCATCAGCCACGCGATGTACTTGCCGTCGGGCGAGTAGCGCGGCGTCGAG
Source organism: uncultured Terriglobales bacterium (assembly GCA_964559835.1). Lineage (GTDB taxonomy): Bacteria > Acidobacteriota > Terriglobia > Terriglobales > Acidobacteriaceae > DAISJI01. Next base: position 81,732 of record CAZLJE010000014.1, on the reverse strand, counting down.
TCGCTGCCCTGCGAGACCGAAATCTTCTTCGGCGTGCCGCCTGTGACGGGGACCAGAAAGATGTCGCTGTTCGTGCTCGTCGCCGCCACCTCGTCGATGTTGCTCGTGAACGCGACCTCTTTCGAATCCGGCGAGAAGGCGTACATGTCGCTGCCGCCGAGCGAGAACGGAGGCGCGTCGTGCTCGCCCGGCGTCAAATCCCGCGGCGGAGCGGAGCCGTCCGCGGGCTGAATGAAGATGTGCGTGCGCTTGTCGCCCAAGTAGGCGTTCCAGTGCCGGTAGAGCAGTTGCCGGAACTCGCGCGCCTTCACCTTACTTTTCGCCAGTTCCTCGTCCTTCTGTTTGTTGCAAGCGTCGAACCGGAGCATCGGCGTCCCGCCGGTCACCGAGCTTTCAGATGTCGCCGTTGCAGGTGAGACGCCCGCGTTATCCGGCTTGACCGGCGAGACGCCGGTGCTACGATCGCACTCCGGATACACGCCCGAGGTGAACAGCAGCCACTTGCCATCCGGCGACCACATTTGCCCGTCCGCCTCGGTCGAGATGCTGGTGATCTTGTGCGCCTCTCCCATCAGCGCGCCCGTCGTCGAATCGAAATCCTGCACCCACACCTGCGTGCTGCCATCCTTCGCCGACAGGAACGACAGTTGCTTTCCATCGGGCGTGAACCGCGGACGGCTCTCTCCCGCCTTGTCGTCCGTGATCTTCTTCGACTCGCCTCCTGCCAGCGGCACAACCCACAAGTGCGACTTGCGCGTGTTCTCGGCCAGGTTGACCTCGACGGCCGAAAACGCCACCCATTTCCCGTCGGGCGAGATCACCGGGTCCCCGACGCGCTTCAGCGCCATCATGTCTTCGAAGGTGAACGGCCGCTTCTGGGCCGAGGCGAGAGTTACGAGAACTAAGACTGCGAGCAGTATGCGACGCACAGGCGCCTCCAAATAAACGGGAAAGTCTAACAGGCAGTAATAAGTAATGAGTAACAAGTAATACGGCTCGCGACTGCCGCAGCTCGCTTGCGACTTATTACTCATTACTTATTACTCGCCACTTATTACTCGCCCGTCGCCGACACCGGGCCGAGTGCGCTCCCCGCAACAACGCGTGTAAACTGGTGTTAATTCAACTGGATTGCCGCGTCCGGTCAGATTCCCGAGGCATCTAAGTCAGAACAGGACTTGCTATGAATCGCCGATTTTCCAAGCTCTTCGTCCTTGCCGCTCTCGCCCTCATGCTCCCCGTGTTTGGCCGCGCCCAGGAAGGCGAGCTCCGCAAAGTAGACCCGCAGCCTCCCTTGACGGTCGACCAGATCATCCAGAAGTTTGCCTCGAAGGAAAAGGAATTCAAGCAGGCGCGCGAGCAGTACACGTACACGCAGGACGTCCGCGTGGACACGCTCGATGGCGACACCGTGGATGGCGAGTACCGGCAGGTTGTCGACGTCACCTTCGACGACAAAGGGCGCCGCATCGAGCAGGTCAAGTTCGCTCCGCAGAACTCGCTTCAGCGCATCATGATGACGCGCGAAGATTTTGCCGACATTGAGAAGCGGATGCCCTTCGTGCTCACCTCCGACGAGATCGGCGATTACGACATCCTCTATGTCGGCCAGCAGAAGGAAGACGAACTGAACACCTACGTGTTCGACATCGCGCCCAAGCACATCGACAAAGACCGCCGTTACTTCCAGGGCCGCATCTGGGTCGACGACCACGACTTCCAGATCGTCAAGACGCATGGCAAGAACGTGCCCGACCTTGGCACCGGCAAGAAGGGCGGGCAGGAGAACCTCTTTCCCGCGTTCACCACGTGGCGCGAGCAGATCGACGGCAAGTACTGGTTCCCGACCTACACGCTGGTCAACGACACGCTGCACTTCCGCAACGAGGACGTGCACGTGAAGCAGGTGGTGAAATACACCAACTACAAACGTTTCGGCGCCAACGTGAAGATCACCTACGAGGGACAGGACATCAAGCCCGGCCAGGACGGCCAGCAGCAGCAGGCGCAGCAACAGGGCCAGCAGCCCGCCCCGCCGCCGAAGAATCCGAAACAGTAGTTTCAGTTTCGAGTTTCAGTTTCAAGAACAGCCCGGACGCGAGTTCGGGCTGTTTCCGTAATAAGTAATGAGTAATAAGTAATGAGTAATAAGCAATGAGAGCGGCAGATGCGGAACTGCCTTTCGGTTCTCATTACCTATTACTCATTACTTACTACTTCCCAAAAAATCGCCCGGCCAAGGGCGCCGGGCAAGGAGGCGTATGAGGTTTTGTTGTCTTTTCCGTGTGGACCGCCGCGTATTAGACGGCCCCACGTGAAACTTCAGGCCGCGGGCGCGAGCGATCTCTGCGCCGCCTGCTGGATGAACCGCTTCATCACCGTCGCCCACATGACTTTCTTCCGCACCGCGCTTTCCTTTACGCCGCGTCCTTGCGCGAACATTCCCAGCAGCGCCTTCATCTTCAGCACGCGCAGGATCGCCTGTTCCTGCGCGCTCGCGCCGTACGCGTTCAGGAACTCCTCCTGCACTTGCGCCGTGATGTTGCGGTTGCAGAACGGATACTTCTCGAGCGCCTCAACGCACGCCAGGAAGGTTGCGACATCCTGGTAGGAATTGCCGCGCGCCGTCATCTTCGCGAAGTCGCAGAAGCCGAGCCCGTTTTCCATCACCACCACGTTCAGCGGAGTGAAGTCGCACAGCACCGCCGAGCACGGCAGGTTCTTGCGCGACCGCGAGAGGATGCTCTTCGATCCGGACAGGATTGTGCGCACGGCGTGGTCGTCCAGGCCCTCGCCGCGGCAGTTGTCGCAAAGCTTCTCGAGATCTTTCTGCAGCGCCGCCGGATCGAAAGGCGCCGGCAGGTCGGCGGTTGCTTTATGGAAGCTGCGCAACCAGGCGCCGGTCTGGCGCGCCGCCTCGGTCAGGATGCCGTGGTCCGCGTAGCCCGGAAGCAGCGCGGCCTTCATGATGATCGACTGCAGCGGCAACCCCAGCAGCTTTTCCGCAACGACCGCGCCCATCTCCGAGAATTCACCGACCGGCCGGGGAATACCTGACAGCCGCTTCTTCTCGAACACGCTGAAGACCTGGTTCAGGTTGTTGTACTCGGTTTCGGCCATGGTGCGCGCGCCCTGCTGGCCTAATTTGGCGCCGCGATACACCTTGGCCGCCAGCCGCTCGCTGCCGTCGGCGAAATCAATGACGATGTCGTAAATGTAGTGGTCGGTTTTCGGCGTGTGGCCGACAACCCGCACGTTGCGCAGTTCACCACGTTGCGGATAGTACGACGGTCCGCTCTTCTTCAGCTCCGCAACGATCAGGTCCATTACGCTTTCCGGCATCTGTGCTCCAGTTCTTTCTGTGGGATCTTAGGGATGTCGCGATACGCAAAATACATGTCCGGCGGCGACTCTCCTTCTGGTGCAGTTTCGATTCCACCACGCAACCTCGCCCTTCGGTGTAAGTTATTGCAGCATCTACAAATCAGCGTATGGGTAGGATTTACTCAATTGCACGATGGGCATCGGCATACACACTCTTGGCAGCCGTGCACCACCGAGTGACCCGGGTTGCCCTAGCACAGCGGAGGCATTTATCTTGGAATGTTTGCTATGGCATCCGAGATCAAGCTGATCGAGTGTCCGCGCGACGCGTGGCAGGGATTGAAGGCCCACATCCCCGCCGACGTCAAAGCAGCGTACCTCCGCGCGCTGATCGGCGCCGGGTTCAAGCATATCGACGCCGCTTCGTTCGTGTCGCCCAAGGCCGTCCCGCAGATGGCCGACTCGGAAGAGGTGTTGAAGCTGGTCGATCCGCCGGACGACGTTGAGATCATCGGCATCGTCGTGAACGAAAAGGGCGTCGACCGCGCGATCGCCACCGAGGCGGTGCGCACCGTCGGATTTCCTTACTCCATTTCGCCGACCTTCCTCCAGAAGAACCAGAACCAGACGCTCGAAGACGCCTTCGAGACGCTGGAGAAGATCAAGGAAAAGGCGGACGAGGCCGCGCTCGACGTCGTGGTCTACATCTCGATGGCGTTCGGCAATCCTTACGGCGATCCATGGGACGCGGACGAAGTCGTCGAAGCGGTCGACCTCATCGAGAAAACCGAGATCAAAAGTATTTCCCTTGCCGATACGGTCGGACTTGCTTCGCCCGAGCAAGTCGCGTCGCTCGTTCGTGCCGTGCTGGCGAAGTTCGATTACCTCGACATAGGCGTGCACCTCCATTCGCGCAAAGAGGAGGCCGTCGCGAAAGTCCTGGCTGCGTACGACGCGGGCGTCCGCCGCTTCGATTCAGCGATTGGCGGTCTCGGAGGGTGTCCCTTCGCGCAGGATGAGATGATCGGTAATATTCCGACCGAAGCCGTTCTCGAAGCGCTCGCGCAACGTGGAGTCACGCCGCCCATCCGCAAGCCGCTGGACAACGTGCTGCGCATGAATGCCGATATCGCAGCCAAAAGCAAAACTTAGCCACGGATTCACACGGATTTCTTTCTGATGGTTTATCTTTATTTGTTTTATCCGTGCACATCCGTGCAAATCCGTGGCTAGGTTTATGTCTTTCAACACGCTCACGCTCGCCCACGAAGACCGCGTCGCACTCATCACTCTCAATCGCCCCGAGAAGCGCAACGCCGTCAGCTTCGAACTCGTCGCTGAACTGCTCGCCGCGCTCGATGAAATAGAAAAATCTTCGGCACAGGTCGTCATCATCACCGGCGCGGGCAAAGCCTTCTGTGCCGGACTGGACCTCGAAGAGCTCAAGGGCCTCCTCGGCAAGACGCACGAGCAGAACGTCCAGGACTCGGCGCGCATGGCGCAGTTGTTCCGCCGCGTGTACGACTTCCCTCTCCCGACGATCGCCGCCGTGAATGGCGCGGCCATCGCGGGCGGCACCGGTATCGCCACCATGTCCGACTTCACCCTCTCCGTGCCCGAGGCGAAGTTCGGCTACACGGAAGTGAAGATCGGCTTTGTGCCCGCGATCGTGTCGTCGATCCTGGTTTGGCAGGTGGGACACAAGATCGCGCGCGACCTGCTCATGACCGGCCGGCTGTTCGACGCTGCCGAAGCGCACCGCTACGGCCTGGTCAACGAGATCGTCGAGCCGGAGCGCCTGATGACGCGAGCGCGCGAACTGGCCGCGCAATTGCTCGAGAACTCGCCGTCGTCGGTGCGCCTGACAAAGAAGCTGATCAACGGGTTCATCGCCGAGTCGCTCGAGCGACAGATGAAGCAGGCGGTCGAGGACAACGCGCGCATCCGCACCACGGCAGATTTTCGCGAGGGCATTACCAGTTTCCTGGAGAAGCGCAAGCCGAAATGGAGTGCGTGAGGCGGTATTTCGGTATGTCGGTTCGGAGCTTCCGAATTTTGTTTTGGATGTCTGGAGTGCAGGTAACCGAAATACCGATATACCGAAATACCTGGTAAACGAAGCTGATGACTAACGAGAGCATCGTCCGCGTGCGTTACGCCGAGACCGACCAGATGGGCGTGGTCTACCACGCGAACTATTTCGTCTGGTTCGAGGTCGGCCGCGTGGAACTGCTGCGGCAGATGGGTTTCAGCTACCGCGACATGGAAGAGCAGGACCAGTGCTTCATCGCGGTCGTCGACGCGCGCTGCCGCTTCAAGGCCCCGGCGCACTATGATGACGAGGTCCATATTCGCACGTCACTGAAACATGTGCGGAATTCGTTTATCCAGTTTGGGTACGAAGCGGTCCGCGTCAGCGACGGCGAACTTTTAGCCGAGGGCGATACCATGCACATCGTCACCGACGCGCAGATGAACAAACGCGCGCTGCCGGAGAAGTATCAGGAAGCGTTTCGGAATGCAGTCGACAAAATTATAAGTAACAAGTAATAAGTAAGGAGCGAATGCCGCAAGAGCAGTGTCGCTTATTACTTATTACTTATTACTCTCATGCAAGCTCTCCATATCAACGGCAACGATCTTTCTCTCTCCGACGTGCGCGAGGTCGTGTACGAGCGCCGTCCAGTGCTGCTCGATCCCGACGCGCGCGGACGCGTCAATGCTGCGCGCGCCGTCGTCGACGAACTCGTCGAAAACAACCAGCTCGCGTACGCCATCACCACCGGCGTCGGCAAGCTGAGCGACGTGCGCATCGAACCGGCGCAGATCCGCGAGCTCCAGGTCAACCTGCTGCGCTCGCATGCCGTCGGTGTCGGCGAACCGCTGAACGAGGCCGAGGTGCGTGCGATGATCCTGCTGCGCGCCAACTCGCTCGCCAAGGGACACTCCGGCGTGCGCCCGGTCGTGCTCGACGCGCTTTGCCTGCTGCTTAACCGCGGCGTGCATCCAGTGGTGCCGTCGCAAGGCAGCGTCGGCGCCAGCGGCGATCTCGCTCCCCTCGCGCATCTCGCACTCACGCTCATCGGCGAAGGCGAAGCGTTCTACGCAGACTCGAAATCCAAGCGGCCGCGCCGAGTGGGCGACCCAGTATCGCGTCGGATCACTTCCGCCCAGGCGCTGAAACGCGCCGATATCAAGCCGCTCGTACTCGAAGCGAAGGAAGCGATCTCGCTCATCAACGGCACGCAAGGGATGGTCGCCGTCGGGTCGCTGGCCCTGATGGCGGCGCAAACCATGGTCGACACCGCCGACGTCATCGGCGCCATGACCACCGACGCTCTCCGCGGCACCGACGTGGCGTTCGATCCACGTATCCAGCAGGTTCGCCCGCATCCTGGTCAGGCGCAGACGGCGAAAAACCTCGTTCGCATGCTTGAGGGCAGCGAAGTCCGCGAGTCGCATCGCAATTGCGGCAAAGTGCAGGACGCCTACTCGATGCGCTGCATTCCGCAGGTCCACGGCGCGGTCCGCGATGCGCTCGACTACTGCCTGCGCGTCTTCGAGATCGAGATGAACTCGGCCGTCGATAACCCGCTGGTGTTCGTTGCGCCGCGGGAGGTTGGAAAACAGACAAACGGCCGTCGCGGCGACATCATCAGCGGCGGCAATTTCCACGGCGAGCCGATCGCGTTTGCGCTCGACTTCCTCGCCATCGCGCTGAGTGCGCTTGCCGGTATTTCCGAGCGTCGCATCGACCGCCTCGTGAACCCGTCATCCAACGAAGGGCTGCCGCCGTTTCTCGCCGGAGGCGCGGGCCTGAACTCCGGCTTCATGATGCCGCAGGTCACGGCCGCGGCGCTCGCCAGCGAGAACAAAGTCCTGGCGCATCCCGCGTCGGTAGACTCGATCACCACCTCGGGAAACAAGGAAGATTACGTTTCCATGGGCATGACCGCCGCCATCAAGCTGAAGAAGATCGTCGAGAACACGCGATTCGTGCTCGCGATTGAGGCCATCGCCGCTGCGCAGGCTCTGGACTTTCTCGCACCACTCAAGCCGAGCCGGCGCGCTCAGCAGTCGATCGCAGCGATTCGCAAGGTGAGTCCGAGAGTGGACCATGATCGGTCGCTAGCATCGGATTTCGTAAAGGTGGCGGAAGTGATCGCGCGGGGAGACGTTGCGGCAGTGCTGAAGTAAAAGACGCCACGGATTTTCACGGATCAGCACGGATCAATTTCTCTTATCCGTGACAATCCGTGCAAATCCGTGGCTGGTTTTCTTATTTCCTGTCTTCGTACTCTTCGTTCCACGCCATCTGGATGGCTTCGAGTTTGCCTTCGTTCGACTTCTTCGGATCGTCGGCGAACGTCGGCAGCGACGTGATCAGCTTGTGCAGGTCGGTGAAGCGCACTTCGAGCGGATTCACTTCCGGGTGCGCGTCGGCGAGTTGGTAGCCGATCTCTTCCGCATCATCCCAATGCAGCTCAGCAGCCATTCCTTGCTCCATTTGTGATTTAGTGATTTGTGATTGGTGATTTTGAAGTCGCCCAATCACAAATCACTCAATCGCCAAAGTTCTAGTGGTGTTCTTCCGAAACGTAATTCCGGTTCCACTCAGGGATCTTGACCACGACTTCGCCCGGCTTCTCGATCGTGACCTGGCACCCGAGGCGCGAATTGAGCTGCAGGTCGGCGGCCATATCGAGACGGTCGGCCTCGTCGTCATCCATCTCGCTCAGCAGCTCAGCGCCTTTGACGACGTGCACGTGACAGGTGGTGCAGGCGCAATTGCCGCCGCAGGCGTGGTCGAGAAATACGTTGTTGTTGATCGCCACGTCGAGGATCGACTGCGGCTTGCCATGATCCTTGTACGGCAGCTTGCCGTTCTCGAACTCGACTGTCCGCCCTTCCGGCAGGAAGGTCACCCGCACTGTGTTGGGCGCGAGTTCGGCGGTCGCGGTGCCCGTGTTCTTGTTCTGCTCTTCAGCCATAAATTCTTTCGCCCCTGAAGGGGCTCTGCTTTCTTGTCATCACCTGCACCCACGGCTTACGCCGTGGGCTACGATTCTGTGGCTGGGTTCGCCAGCTAATTACTAACTACTAACTTCTGTTGATCTCCGCCGGCGCGATCGGATGCGGTGACTCCGGCCCTTCGCCCATATTCGTTTCTTCCATCGTCTTGCCCTTTAGCGCACTCGATACCGCGGAATCCATCATCAATTCGGCCAACCGCATCGTGCCCTGGTTGAGCGCGTCCACTGCATCGCGAATCGCTTTGTAATCGTCCTGCTCCATCACCACGCGCAAAGCTTGCTCCAGCTTCGCGATCTGCTCGCGCTCCGTCGCCGACAAAGCTCCCCACGCCGGATTGCTGCGCCCCTTCTGCAGCGCGGTCAGGATCGTGTTCGCCTCGTTGCGTGCTTCGATGACCTGCCGCTGAGCGAAGTCCTGCTCCGCGTAGTCGAACGACTCCAGGATCATGCTCTCGACCTGATCGTCAGTCAGCCCATAGCTCGGCTGTACCTGGATCTCGGCTTCTTTGCCGCTCCGCTGCTCACGCGCCGACACGTGCAGAATGCCGTTAGCGTCGATCAGGAATTTCACCTCGATGCGCGGCAGTCCAGCCGGCATCGGCGGAATGCCCTTCAGGTCGAACCGCGCCAGCGAGCGATTGTCCTTTGCTAGTTCGCGCTCGCCTTGCAGCACATGGATCGCAACGTTCGTCTGACCCTCAACGCCGGTCGTGAAATGTTCGGTCGCGGATGCGGGAACGGTCGAATTCCGATGAATGATCTTCGCCACCACGCCGCCGAGCGCTTCGATGCCCAGCGACAGCGGCGTAACATCGAGCAGCAGCATGTCCTTCGTGACATCCGACCCGCCGCCGAGAATGTTCGCCTGCACCGCCGCCCCCAGCGCGACGACTTCGTCGGGATTCAACTCGCTATGCGGCTCGCGCTGAAAAAGTTCTTTCACCAGCGCCCGTACCCGCGGAATCCGTGTCGATCCTCCGACAAGCACTGCTTCGTCGATCTGCTCCGGCGTAAGGTTCGCGTCTCGCAGCGCCTGCTTCACCGGCCCGACCGTGCGCTGGATCACCGGCTCGATCAACTGCTCGAACTGTGCGCGCGTGATCTCCCGCTGGTATTTCTTGCCGCCCGGTAGGTCGACTTCCACTGTGGTTCGCTCCGACGCCGACAGGGCGATCTTTGCGTCGATCACGGCCTTACGGATCGCCTGCACCGCCTCCGCGTTTCGCCGCACATCCATACCCATGTCGCCCTGGATGTCGTCGAGCGCGATGGTGATCAGCAGGTTGTCGATGTCATCGCCGCCAAGATGCGTGTCGCCGTTGGTGGCGATCACTTCGAATATGCCGTCGTGCAGGCGCAGAATCGAAATGTCGAACGTTCCGCCGCCCAGATCGTAAACGGCAACGATGCCGTTCGTTTTCTTGTCGAGTCCGTACGCGAGCGATGCCGCCGTTGGCTCATTCACCAGGCGCAGAACTTCGAGTCCGGCAATGCGCCCCGCGTCTTTCGTCGCCTGCCGCTGCGCGTCGTTGAAATACGCTGGGACGGTTATGACCGCCTTTTTCACCGGACCGCCGAAGAAGCGCTCGGCATTACGCCGCAGCTGGCGCAGGATGAGCGCGGAGATCTCGGGCGGCGTGAATTCCTTGTCGCCAAGCTTGATCCGCATTACCTCGCCGGGCTGAAGGTCGTCGGCGAGGCGGAATGGGAACAGCTTCAACTCTTCCTGGACGTCATCAACGCCGCGCCCCATGAGTCGCTTCACCGAATATACCGCCCGGTCAGCGGTCTCGATCAGGTACTTGCGCGCCGGATTCCCGACAACGACTTGCCCATTGGGGTCCAATGCGACGATCGACGGCACCAAGTTCGAGCCGTCCTCGCCCGGTATGACGACGGGCGTCTCCCCCTGCATGAACGCCACCAGGGAGTTCGTGGTTCCGAGATCGATTCCAACTACTCTTTCGTCAGCCATGCAACTCATTTGTGATTGAGTGATTTGTGATTGGTGATTGCGATTGGTTTTTCAATCACCAATCACAAATCGCTAAATCACCAATCCTTCTCAATCTCCCAAAACTTCATTCACGTCCCGCACTAAATTCCGTATGTACGACCGCCTATTCAGCAGTCCGAGCATTTTGTCGCGTACCGGCTTGCGCTCCGATTCCGCGATCTCGCCCGACGGATGCCTGTCCACCAGTGCGTCCCACTCGTCCCAGTAGCCGCGAAGCTCTTCATCCAGCTCGCGATACTTGCCTTCCAGGCTGCCCTTCGTCGCGCGCAGGTCGCCGGCGAGCTGTTCGTCGCTCTCGCCCATCTTCTTGTTCATGCGCGCTTCTTCCAGCTGCATGTTCAACTCGAAAACTTCTTCGAGCAGTTCGGGCGGCACCACCTGTTTCTTCTGTTCGCCGGTTGCCCGTGCCTTCTCCGTCGCCGACTTGGACTGCTCTTCCAGGTCCACGCCTTCGAGCTTCAGCAGGTACTCGGTGCGGGCGATCGGCTCGCGCAGCGTGCGGTACGCATCGTTCAACTGCGAGCTCTTCTGCAACGACCACTGCTGCTCCTGGGCATCCGCGCGTGCATACAGGTCCGGATGCAGCTTGCGGCTGAGCGAGTAAAACTCGCGTTCCAAGGCCGTCAGGTCGATATTCATTTTCCGCGGCAGTCCGAAAAAGCTGAAGAAATCCGTCGGCCGTGCCGGCTGCAAGTGCCCGCACGATTCGCAGAAGTGCGCCGCCCGCATGTCGCCGCACGACCAGCAGGCGTGCTGGTGCGCGTCGTCGCGGACGACGGGAAGCGCAGTTCCGGGCTGTTGCGTCACGGTCATGTCCAAGTGAGCGGTAATCGGTAATCCGTAATCGGTAAAACCAGGTTCGAAGTACCGATTACCGATCACTGATTACCGATTACGGCTTTTAGCTGAACGACGTCCCGCAGCCGCAGGACTTGCTCGCGTTCGGGTTCACGAACACGAACCCCTGCTGCATGAGCGTCTCCTGGTAGTCGAGCGTCATGCCGTGCAGGTAGATGAACGACTTCGGGTCCACGAACACGCGCACATCGCCGAACTGATAAATGCGGTCGCGCTCGCGCGGCTGAGTGTCGAATCGGATGTTGTAGGTCAGACCGGAGCAACCGCCGCCCTGTACGCCCAGGCGCAATCCGCCCGTTTCCGGCGACACGCCTTCCTTTGCCATCGCGATCTTGATGCGCGCGATGGCCTTGTCCGTGACCTGGATGCCCTTCGCCGGCGGCTTCGGCGCACCAGGACCCTGTGCCATTTGCGTGGCACTATCCTGCTGCGGCACTTGCGGCGCCGCTGCGCTCTCCGGCTTGTCGTTCATGAGTTCCATCGTAATCACAACCGATGATCGCTGTCAGTGACGCGGCGTGGCTTGGATAGTCGCCAAATCACCAATCACTCAATCACCAATGGGGTTAGTCTCCCGCTTTCGCTTCCACCGGCTGCTGCTGGTTCGACGTTACCCCGTTCTTCTTCTTCCAGTCGCCGATCGCCGCGCGGATAGCGTCTTCCGCCAGCACCGAGCAGTGGATCTTCACCGGGGGCAGCGACAGCTCGCGGACGATGTCCGTGTTCTTGATCCCCAGCGCTTCATCGACCGTCTTGCCCTTCACCCACTCGGTCGCGAGCGAGGACGAAGCGATCGCGGAGCCGCAGCCGAAGGTCTTGAACTTGGCGTCCTCGATGATCCCCGAGTCCTTGTTGACCTTGATCTGCAGCTTCATGACGTCGCCGCATTCCGGCGCGCCCACCAGTCCAGTGCCGACCTCGGCGCTGTTCTTGTCGAACGAACCAACGTTGCGCGGATTTGTGTAGTGGTCCAGTACCTTATCGCTGTATGCCATGTGTCTGACCTTCTCCTAAACTTGTATTCCCAACGCCCAGAGCCCTACGCCCTAAGCCCTATCAGTGCCCTTCCGTTGCCGCCCAGGACACCGACTTCAAATCGATGCCTTCCTTCGCCATCTCGTACAGCGGCGACAGTTCGCGCAGCCGGTTGACCACGTCGACGACTTTGTCCGCGACGTAATCCACTTCTGCCTCGGTGTTGAAACGTCCCAATCCGAAACGGATCGAGCTGTGCGCCAGTTCGTCGCCTGTGCCCAACGCCTTAAGCACGTAGCTCGGTTCCAGGGTGGCCGACGTGCACGCCGACCCGCTGGACACCGCGATGTCGTTGATGCCCATCAGCAGCGATTCGCCTTCGACATACGCGAAACTGATATTCAGATTATTCGGGAGGTGGTGTTCCATGTTGCCGTTCACGTACACCTCGTCGAGCGAGCCCATCAGCTTATCCTTCAGCCGGTTGCGCAGCCCGGCGAGGCGGCACGATTCCTGCGGCATCTCGTTCATCGCGATCTCGCAAGCCTTGCCGAGTCCAACGATGTTTGGGACTTCCAGCGTGCCGCTGCGCATACCGCGTTCGTGCCCGCCGCCATCCATCTGCGCAACCAACTGAACGCGAGGGTTCTTGCGGCGCACGTACAACGCCCCGACGCCCTTCGGCCCGTACATCTTGTGCGCCGAGATCGACGCCAGGTCAATGCCCATCTTGTTCACGTCGATCGGCACCTTGCCGACAGCCTGCGTCGAATCCGTATGGAAGATGACGCCGCGCTCTTTACAGAGCTTGCCGATTTCGGCAATCGGTTGGAGCACTCCAATCTCGTTGTTAGCGGCCATGATCGTCACCAGGATGGTCTTGTCATCGATGGCGCGCTTCAGGTCGTCGAGATCGATCAGCCCGTCCTTCTGCACCGGCATGTAGGTCACGCGGAAGCCGTTCTTCTCCATCCGCTTGCAGGTGTCGAGCACCGCCTTGTGCTCGGTGACGGCGGTGATGATGTGGTTGCCCTTTTCCTTGTACATCTCGGCAACGCCCTTGATCGCGAGATTGTCGCTCTCGGTCGCGCCGCTGGTGAAGATGATCTCTTTCGGCGTGGCGCCAATCAGCTTCGCGATGCGTTCGCGCGCCTGCTCCACCGCCTCCTCCGCTTCCCACCCGAACTGGTGGTTGCGGCTGGCCGCGTTACCGAACTTCTCCGTGAAATACGGCAGCATTTCCTGGACGACTCGCGGGTCCACCGGCGTGGTCGCGTGGTTGTCCATGTAGATCGGCAGCTTGACTCCGTGTCCGTTGTTTTCGCTCATGAATCTCTCTCCGAATCCGATACGTCGTTGCATCCTAGCGACGAGCGACTAGAGACCAGCGACTATTTCAGCGTTATCAACTCGTCTTTGACCTCGGACATGTCCGAGATCGTGATCTGGCTCAAAACCTGTTCAATGCTCTCGCGCACCTTGCGCAGCGGTTCGCGGACGGTGCAGCGGTCGGTGTGCTCGCAGTTCGTCCCGCTCACGGTCACGCACGATGTAATAAAGACCGGTCCCTCGATCGCGCGGATCACTTCGTACGCCGAGATCTTCTGCGCGTCGCGTGCCAGCATGTAGCCGCCGTTGATCCCGTGGTGCGAAACCAGCAGTTGCGCCTTCACCAGTTTCTGCAGGATCTTCGCCAGCAGTTCCTGCGGGATCCCGTGCGCCTCGGCAATGTCCTTCGCGCTCGACGAAGAGCCCGGACCCTGCTCCGCCAGGAACCTCATGGCGATCAGCCCATAGTCCGCTTTCTTCGTCAGCTTCAGCATGAAAATCTCCGACCGATTCAGTCGTATATCAATTTTAGATGCCGCAAGTCTCCGAAAGCAACATGTTTCAGCTAACGGCAGATTCCCGCATTGGAACCTAACCCGAAGCAGGTTAAGCGGTTAACTATTTGCGATTCTTTTGGTCGGATTTTGTTGTTCGCCCCGTAGTCGCCTGCAACCCTGGTCCTTGACGGTGCCGTTGCAGGCGAGACGCCCGCATTACAGGCATCCAACGTCGCACTCCTCGAGGTCCTGAGAAGCTGCAGGGACGAATGCCCCCATTTCGTCCGCGAACACCCGGTCCGCCTGCTGACATCAATTCGCGTTCGCGGTCTAATCTCGAACGCGCGACAGTTCCCAATCGTGCACCTGAGCGCAACATCCAGGCTGCTGCGTTCGGCTGGGGTCGGGAGGAGAAGGAGCATCCGTATGTTCTCCAAGACCCTTGTGTTCGCATTGTCCACAACCTTGTTCGCCAGTGTCGCGCACACCCAAGTACCAACTGGTTTCCACCCGCGGCTGGCGATGCTTCGCTCCGAGCACGCCGACGGAACGATTTCCGAAGCTCACGCACTCCAGGCGCTCTGGTATGCAGCAACGGAGTTGAAGGTTGCGCCAGAGAGCATCCCTCGCATCGCGGTCATCCATGCCGGGCGCGACGTCGCAAACGCCGGTGTCTGGCCCTGGCCGGCTCCGCGTCCTGCTACGGGCGGCGTCGTAATCGAACCGGACACCAGGGGCGGCAAGGTCTATTACGTGTGGATCTTAGGCAAACCCCATGACGAGATCCTGGCCCGCGCTTTCGTGCAGATCCTCGAAGCGGAACTCGGCGTCGGTGACCACGATTTTGCCACTCCCACCAAACATGTGATGAGTCGTCTGGGCGCGACCGTGGCCGCCGACGAGCTGCAGAAAGGCATGTTATCCGACGGACAACGCTGACGCCTTACTACGTTCTGTGTACAGGTTAAGGTTTCCTGCGGATTGTGAGTCGTGGCGCTGGGGTTAATCATTTAATAACTGTGAGCCCCACTTCGCCACGCCGACTTGCGCTCTGGCTGCCCGCCCTGGCGCTGCTACTGATGGTCGCAGCTGCCATTCCGTTTGCCGGCGCGCGCCCCAGTTCCAAAGTAGCGACGCTGCCTCCACCCGCACCACCGGTGCCGACTGTCGAGCCGCTCTATGTCGTGTCGGCCGGTATCGACGGAGACATTTACCCGGCGGTGGCGAACTTCGCCTCGTCGCAAAGATCGGCCCAACGCCAGTTCCCCACCGTTGCGGTGAAGGTTACGAACAACGGGACCGAGATGCTGCGTAACCGCATCGCCGTCTCCCTGCCCGGCTGGAGCGACCAGGAGATCCAGACCGTCGAAGTCGCTCCGGGCATCACTCGCACCTTCAAATTTGCGCCGACCTTCCTGCCGCGAATCTACTCCAACCGCGAGATCGCGCCCGCGACGGTTGCGGTGGTCGCTACCAACGCGACCGGAAACGCCGTTTTCAGCGCCACTACTCCCGTCCGCATCCGCTCCACCGAAGACATGTACTGGGGCACGCGCTTCAAGTACGCGCCCTTCATCGCCGCATGGGTGACGCCGCACGATCCGCAGGTCGAACAGATTTTGAGCCGCGCCAAGGAATTCATGCCCGGACGCCGACTGCCCGGATACGAAGACTGGAAGAACGCCGCCGGCCAGACCAACTCCACCTATCTTCAGGCGAAGGCCATCTACGAAGCCCTGCACCAGGCTGGCGTCTCGTACGTCAAGAGTTCGCTCACGTTCGGCAATAACGCCGATATCAGCGAGCGCGTCCGCCTGCCCCGCGAGACCCTGCGCCGCGCGTCCGCTAATTGCATCGACGGCGCCGTCGTGTACGCAGCCGCCTTCGAGAACCTGGGCATGGATCCCGTGATCGTGATCGTACCGGGCCACGCTTACGTTGGCGTCCGCGAAGCGCAGAGTTCCACGAACTACCTGTACATCGAAACGTCGCTTACCGGCCGCGCGCCATTCGAGAACTCCGTCCTGAGCGCCAGCCGCGGGATGGGCAAGGTGCCCCCGTCCGACGTGTTGCGCGTGGACATCGCGCAGGCCCGCGCCGGTGGCATCTACCCCATGCCGCTGCCCGGCATCCAGTCCGACGGGCTGCCCTCGATCATGGGTGAGAGCGCCCGCTAGCCCGCCAACCTCGCCTTCCTCTGCGCCATCGTATTTCGGACAAGCGCGAATGCCGAATTGCGTCACACCCTGTTCGTGGGGCTTGACAACCCCCCGGGTCGGCTTAAAATACCCGCAATTCCGGCAGGAACGCGCCCCCGGCGCAAAGTCCGGATCTATGAATTCGAACCAGCCTTTTGCCTATCCGAACGTACCCTCACCGAGTACTCCCATGAACCAGCAGTGTAGGCATCCGCGTGTGCAAGTCGTCTCACGGGACGAGGACGCGGAATATGTCGAGTGCCTGGAGTGCCGCGAAGTCTTCGAGTCCAGCGAGTTTAAGGACATGGATATCGAAGAGCGCGTCGATCCAGAAACCGACGCCTGACCTCTTACTCGGCGACCCAACCCCTCTCTGCAGGCAGGCGCTACTCGTGTCTCTCGCCATCAGTAAAGGAAGAAGTGTCATTCCGAGCGAGGACGCGGCCATAAGCTTGCCCGGTTTTGGCCGTCTTGCCGCGTCCGCGTCGAGGAACCTGCATCATTCCCGACATAACGAGAACTCTCGGTTGGAATTCCAGATTCCCAATTACCCATTCCCCGAAATTAGGCTATGCTTGCCGCTCTCGGGGGTTCTCATGGAGCGCCGCATCGCCGCACGCCTGCCCATCCGCTGCCAGATCGAGGGTAAAGCCGGACATCAGTCCTTCATGGCAAACGGTTTCGATATGAGCGAGACCGGCGTCTCCTTTGAAACACCCCAGCAGCTCCCGCTGAACGCCGAAGTCACGCTCCATTACCGCCTCGACGACGACGGCCCCTGGATCACCGCCAAAGTCATCATCTGCCAGCAGACCGGCGGCCGCTACGGCGCTAAGTTCGTGGAACGTAAATCCGGCAAAGCCTCCGCGAAGTAACGCCCTGCGGAGCGCAACAGAATTAATTGTGTTGGAAATTTCTACGTCGCCTTAGGGCGATGAACACTGCGACTGCGCCAATTCCGAACAGCAGCAGCAGAACAGGGCCCAGGCTGTTTGTGCTCAACTGATTGAATCAGCCAGTTCCGCTCCGGCCCCCGCGCCCCGCGACCCGCGACCCGCGCTATTTCCTCTTCCACCTCACCCCGTCTTTGGTGTCTTCCAGGATGATCCCCGCGCTCGCCAGTTGATCTCGTATCTCGTCCGACCTTTTGAAGTTCTTCGACTTCCTCGCAGCCTGGCGCTCTGCAATCAATGCATCGATCTTCTCGTCGCTCAACTCTGCCGACTTCGCCGCCTCGACCGTCTCCTCGCTCGCTTCCTCGATCCGGCCCTCCTGCTTCGCCCAATCGAGCACGAAGCGGATCTTCTCCGGGTCGTCGTCGGGCAGGACGGCGAAGATCTCATCAAACTGCCGCATCGCTTCCAACAGCGGCGAAACGTCTCCCTGCCTCATCTGCCCCTGGTCGGCCGCGGTATTCGCCTCACGCACCATGTCGAACATCGCCCCTAGCGCCTCGGCCGTATTCAGGTCATCCGCCAGCGCCGTAGTCATCTTCTCGCGCGTGCTCTTCGCCAGCGCCTGCATCGCGTCGCTCGTTCCCTGTTCGAATTTCGACGTCTCCAGCCGCAGCTTGAAATTCCGCAGACGGTCGACCGATTCCTTCGCCGACTTCAACCCGTCGAACGTGAAGTTGAGCTGCTTGCGGAACGGCACCGAGCTCAGCAGGAACCGGATGGAACTCGGCTTATGCCCGCGCAAGATCAAATCGCGGACGGTGTAGAAGTTCCCCGCCGATTTCGACATCTTGTCGCTCTCGATCAGCAGGAACCGCGAGTGGATCCAGAAGTGCGCGAACGGTTTCCCGGTCAGCGCCTCCGACTGCGCGATCTCGTTCTCGTGATGCGGGAAGATCAGGTCCTCGCCGCCGCAATGGATGTCGAACGTCTCTCCCAGAAACTTCATCGACATCGCCGAGCACTCGATGTGCCACCCCGGACGCCCCGGCCCGATCTCCGTCTCCCAGAAAGCCTCGCCCGGTTTCGGCGCCTTCCACAGCGCAAAATCGCGCGCCTCTTCTTTATCGAAGCGGTCCGAATCCACGCGCGCGCCGTCCACGTTCGCGTGCAGGTCCTTCTTCGACAGCTTCCCGTACTCTGGGAACTTCGCGATCCTGAAGTAATAAGATCCGTCATCGGCTCGATACGCGTCACCCTTGTCCACCAGCCGCTTGATGAACCGCGCCATCTCGTCGATGTGGTCGGTGGCGCGCGCCAGGATCTCCGGCCGCTCGATATTCAGGAACCCCGCGTCTTCCAGGAACGCCTTCTCGTACTTCTCCGTGTACTGCCGCACCGACACGCCGGCTTTCGCCGACCTCTCGATGATGCGGTCGTCCACGTCGGTGATGTTCATGACGTGCCGCAGCTTGTACCCGCTCTGCCGCAGGAAGCGCCGCAGGATATCCACCGAGATGAACGTCCGGAAATTCCCGATGTGCCCGTAGTTGTACACCGTAGGCCCGCAGGCGTACATGCGGACGGTGTTGTCCTCCAGCGGCTGGAACTCCTCGACTCTATTGGTCAGCGTGTTGTAGAACCGCGGGGCGCGGGTGTCGGCTATCGGTCGTGGGCTGTCGGACATCGGGTGCTCAGGCTTCCGGGCTCTCACGGAGCCCAACCGAAGGTGATGGAGAATCTTCGATTCTAGGGGCTGGGATTCGCAGTTGTAAACGGGGTTGACGTTCGCTCTCGTAAACCAGCGCCGAGCTCGCGAAGCGAGCGCCAGATCGTAGCCCCCGGCGTAAGCCGGGGGACTCGCGGGACACGCGATCATGAGCCCGCTTCAGCGGGCGACAGAATTCGCGTTATCCGCTCATGACCAATCGCCGATCACGGATTTCCGATTACCGATTTCCTACCGTCTACTGACGACTGAAGACTCGCGACTGATGACTGACTGCCGACTGCTCTCATGTCTCCTGATCCTCTCACCAACCAGGAAGATGTAGTGCAGTCCCGACACCAGCGTAAACGCGAATGTCGCATACAGCCCCAGCCGCCGGCAGTAGTAGATCCACAAATCGCTGCGCA
The DNA here is from genome assembly GCA_964559835.1 of uncultured Terriglobales bacterium. Lineage (GTDB taxonomy): Bacteria > Acidobacteriota > Terriglobia > Terriglobales > Acidobacteriaceae > DAISJI01. Next base: position 62,472 of record CAZLJE010000014.1, on the reverse strand, counting down.
CGTTGAAGAGCAGCACGAAGAACACCGTCGCCACCTGCGCAAACGTGTTGATCTTCCCGAAGATGCTCGGCCGGAAATCCCTCAGCCCGATCGTCGCGTACAGCACCGCCGACGTCAGCAGGATCGACAGATCGCGGCTGAACACCAGGATCGTGTACCGCCACGGGATCTGCCCCACGATCGCCAGCACCAGGAACAACGTGCTCAGCAGCAGTTTGTCCGCGATGGGATCGAGATACTCCCCCAATCTCGATTGCTGGTCCAGCCTGCGCGCCATCCATCCGTCGAGCCCGTCGCTGATGCCCGCCAGGATCAGCAGCGTGAGTGCCCATCCCCAGTTATGGCCAACAATGTTGATGATGATGAACGGAACGAAGATCAGCCGCAGCAGGGTGAGTTGGTTGGGCGCGAGTAGCAGTGTGCGGATCACGGCTCGCGCTCCGCTCCCGGCATCAGCACTACTTCCGCCGGACACCCGCACTTCGCCAGGAACTTCTGCCGGATCGACGGGATATCTCCGTCCCCCTGGTCCAACTCCAATCTTTCCACCCGGTGCATGGGAAAGAACACCACGCTGGGCGACACTGCATCCCCGTCACGCAACTGGCTGGTGAAATCGTCGAAGGCGGTCAGGTTGATCCCGCTGACGCCCACTCCCGCCGCGGTGATCTCCAGCACCGCGCCCCAGAACTTCTCGCGCGGCTCGCGCAGCGTGACCAGCACCACCGTCCCGCGCGCAAAGGTTGGGTTGTCGGGGTTCACCCCTTCATTGTAATGAACAGCACCGAGCCTGACGACCCTCACTCGTAAACACGTGTACTTCCGAAAACACCGCAAACGGTTGCCCCACCCTTATCGCTCCGGTTTTGGAGCGATAGGTGGGGATTTCTTTGCCGGAACAAGACCTTGAATGGATTGAGCTACTTCTCCGCTGTCTGGAGTTCCAGGGCGATGCGGTCGTCGTTCATCAGGACGACTGCGGCATCGATCAACTGCTGTCCCGAGCAGTCGTAACTGGCGTAACATTGGAGCGCCTTCATGGGAAAAATGAATTCCACCGACACAGCGGAAGACGAACCGGAGAACTTCACCGTCGTGCTGAAGTTCACGCCGTCGAAGTCGGGTTTCTGGGAGAAGTAGGCCAGAACCGGCCGGACGAGGTGCGCGATGTGCTCGTCGAAAGCCAGCGCCGCCGCTTTGTAGCGCGAGCCACTGGAAGCCGCATCATCGAGCGGGATTGCGACCGCAAGTTGAAGATACGCGCCGTTACGGAAGCGGATGAACGTGGGCGGCGCGTACGGCAGGAAGTGCGCCTGCGCGTCCAACTCCTTCGTCATACGCGCGACGATGTTGTAGTGCTCGACACCGAGCGAGGCTAGGTCCTCGGGGGTCACAATATGCAAAGGAGTGTCTTTCATCCCGAGCAGCTTTGGATTGACCGTAGGCTCAACCGGCGCGCTGGGGCCCACCGTCGGCGTCAGGCTTGCGATCTCGGTGCGCTTCTCGTTCTTGCGCGGCCGCGCCTGCCCTGGCGGCGGATCGCCGGTCAACCACATCATGAACGGGTCGCCGTTGACGTAGATCTGCGCGTCGAGCACCGCGGCCTGCTGTTGTTCCGGCGTGGCGGCCTGGACCAGGCGTTCGGCCGCCTGACGCGGGAAGATGTACACGACGTTTTCGAACGCCTCGTTATCGACATCGAGGACTTTGTTGCGGATGTGGTGTGAGATCTCGAAGGCGTAAGCCTGGAAGGCGTCGACGCGGTTAAAGCGCGGCGCGGCCATCTTCAGCAGCGGCAGGACGACGTCGGTGAAGGTCTGGCGCGTGCGGTGGTTGAAGTCCATCGCCTTCGTCGAGTACGACGCGAAGTAGTTGCCGGTGATCTTCAGCACGACCTCGTTGTTGTAAGTGTCGAAGCTGAGCGAGCGCTGATCGACGCGCGCCTGGTCCGCCACTGTCACGTCCAACTGGCGGCTGAAGACAAACGGATAGGCGAACTTGTGCGCGCGGGCGTCGGCTGCGAATGCCTTGAGCTGCTCGTAATACTTATCCTGCAGCGCTTGCGAACGGGGATCGGCGATCTCGCCAGGCGAGAGCACCTGCGCCACCGAAGGAACGAGCAATCCAGCTACGAGCATCACGATCAGGCTGATTTTCCGCATGCAACACCTTTCGTTTTTAAACCGGTAAGCGGTAATCGGTAATCGGTTGGTACGAAATATCGGTCCTGATTCCCGATTACCGATTTCCAATTACCGCCATGGGTTACCTCAATCGATCGCGAGCCGTTACTTGCCAGCGGTCAGGTCTTCCTTCGCGTCGCCCTTGACGGTGATGGTCTTCGAGACCGGCTTTGCGCCTTCGTGCCAAACGGTAATCGTGTAGTTGCCGTCGGGAACGTTGGGGATCGTGTAGTTGCCGGATGCGTCGGTCTGGGCGAAGTATGGCGACGGAGTGACGATCACGTAGCCGGACATTTCCGGGTGGACGTTGCACAGCAGCGGCACGACGCCGGGCTTATCGAACTTGAACGGCTTCTTCTCGCCCTTGGGCCAGGTGCCGAGGTTGTGCGCGGCTTTCTTGTCGCCGGAGATCGCGGGCCAGAAGACGTTATGCGCAACGTTGTCGCTGTTCAGGAAGTCGACGGTTGTGCCCGCCTGAACGACAACGATATGCGGCTGAAACATCAGGTTGCGCTGGTCAACGACCACGTGCTTGTCGGCCGCGGGAAACGCTTTGCCGGGCGTGTCGAGCCACACCACCGACGTGCCGGAACCGTTCACCTTTCCGGAGACCGTCCCGGCAAATGCGAGCGCGGGCACCAGCAAAACAACTACGAGTAGAACTACGAAGATTCTTTTCACGACCATCCTCCATAAGTACGGCGGGGGAGTTTGCCTCCCCCGAATTAGTTACTAGTAGACGAATTCCAGCCCCGCCGTGGCGGTGTTGGTGCGGAATGGACTGATGCTGACCATCTGGCCCGGATTGAGCGGGTTCACGCCGTTCAAGATCTGCTGCTGGGGCCGGATCTGATATTCGAACGAAGCCTTGATGTTCGCGTGGATCAGAAACTGCACGCCGGGAGTGAAGCGATTGCGCGTGTGGTGCGCCGGGCCGAAGAAGTTCACCGGCTGTCCCGTCGCGCCGGCGGTGAGCGATGCCTCTCCATTGGAGAAATCGGCCCAGGAGTTCACCGCGTCGTAGCGCATGATCAGCATGATCCACGGCAGCGGCATGTAGTCGGCCTGGACGAACCCGCCGTTGAACGTTGCCGGCGTGCTGTGGACGAAGCCCAGCGGGATCATACCGTCGACAGGCAGCGGAATCAGGCTGCCGGCGGGATTTGCCAGATCGCTGAAGGGCAGCAGGTTGTGATCGCGTCCGTAGACGAACTGTCCGAACAGCTCGAAGGTGCGATAGTTGAAATCGAAATCGGCGCCGGCGCGGTAGAACGGTTCGCGCGCGGTAAGAGCGGCGGGAGCTCCGAGCGCGTTCTGCCCGATGAATCGCTGCACCGAACGTCCATAAAAGTAGAGCGAGCCGAGCGTCAAGTACGTGTGCGTGCGAGGTCCCGTGGCGCCGGCTGCCTGGATGGCGTGACGGCTGCCGGCATCGCGTTCAAGATTGAACCTGTACGCGACGCGCGCGTACAGATCCTTGAAATTGGCATCGGAAACGAACCCGAGCCCCCCGTTGTTTGCTCCGGTCGCGGACGGCACCAGCCCGCTGTTGTCGATCGCCTGCGTGCCGGTGGTCTGGTTGACGACCGCGAGGGAGTAGAAATATCCGCCGTAGTGATGGCCGCCGCTGAGTTCAACACCCCGGGCGGCATGCGCGAGCGCGAACGTATTGTTAACGTTCTGCTGGACGTTGGCGTTAGGATTGATGGATCCGATCGCGCCCTGGCTGTAGATGTCCCACGGGCTGATGTTCCAACTGCGCGCCTGCGAGAAGGGGAGGTCGAGTTCGAACTGGCCGGCGCGCAGGCTCAGCGCGTCTTTGGGGAGGTGCGCGAAGCGTCCGATGTTGACGAACCTGAGGTAGCCGTCGCCCAGGCTGCCGTTGCTGTTCGCGCCTGCGACGCTGATGTCGTCGTCGACCCAGTACGCGATATCGCTGCCGAAATTTCCGGCGGTGAAGATGCTGAACAATCCGGGCTCGAAATCCGTGCGCGGAACAAAGCCCGGAAGCGTCGCCGTAGTCGAGCCGGTGGGGACGGATCCGAAATTCCCGCGGTTCCGGCCGACGACCTGGAAGAAATTGTTCATGCGCAGTCCGATCGGCGGCATGCCGTCGATGACGCCGGGCCACACCGTCTTCGGCCAGAGCTCTTTCTGCGCCGGCGCGCCCAGCATTACCGGCGGGACTTTGATGAAGCTCGCGTCGTCGGTGGGGAACTTGAATCCGGCGTCCTTGAACGCTTTACCGAAGTCGTTAAGATGGGGGAAGTCGTCGTGGCAGGTGGTGCACGAAGTCCCATACTTGCGTGCGAATGCCGGGATCGCGTCCGCCTTCTGCGGTTTCACTAGTGTTGAGGCCAGTACTGCGGCCACGATGGCGAATAAAATGAAAACGGCTGCCGGTCTGCGCATTGCGCCTCCGAATTTCGTTTGACCCCTCAACCGCCGCCGGTTGACTGTCCCCTGGGTGCTTGAAAGCAATCTCGTCAACGAATGTATCGTTTACCGATTCATCCCGGGTGAGCGGAGTATCCTCCCGCTCGCGCACAATCACGTGTGACGGCCATCACAAGTCGCGGTGATAATTGCACGTGGCATCACCGTCTTGTAACGCAGGCGTCTCGCCTGTCACTCTTAGCACCGGCGTCCCGCCGGTCACGATGCGCTGTACGCTCGGCGGAAAAAACAAGAAGAGAAGCGCCTGAATCGCGATTCTCTTCGCCAGGAACAAACCCACCTACCGCTTAGGCGGGTACAGCGACAGGTACAGATACGCATCCGCGACTTCGTCCGGCTTGAGATAAGGAAACGCGGGCATGCGTCCGCGGGCCGGAAGCGTAAGCTGCCCTTCCACCACAGGCGATCCCACTGTTACTTTGGTCACGAATTCGTTCACGCTCAACCGTGATGTGAGCGTGCTGAGCGGCGGGATCCTGCCTTGGAGAATTTCCTGCGGACTGGGGTTGTGGCCGGTCGCCGCGTGGCAGATATGACACGTGGACTTCACGATGTGCTCACCCACTCGCAACGGGGTGACGGTGATCGGGACCTGCTGTTTTTCGGCGCCGGGAACGGCAGCGAGTTGCCGCAGGTATGCGTACAAGGACCGGACCTCCGCATCACTGAGGTACGGGTTGGGCGAAGGCATGTCGGTGCCCCCGGCATGCAGTCGTTTCAGTAACGTGCCCTCCGCCTGTTTCGCGAGCGCCTGGGCGTCTTTCATCGATACGTCCATTCCGACCTTCTTCATGCGCTCGATGTACATCTGCGCTGACGTTGCGCGCACTGGGTTCAGGACGGAATTGATCTCCGGCGGCGCACCCTTGCCTTCCGGTCCATGGCAGGCCTGGCACTTCATGCGGTAGAGATCGGCCCCCGTGAGTCTGGTGCTCTGCCCGGTGAACGTAGTGGAAACGGTCAGATTGGGGTGCGCAGGAGGCCACTGCGCGGGCAAGGGCGCGCTCGGGCCATACACTCCCGACGATTTCCCCATGCTGGTTTCGCCGAAGGACCGGCCGAGGTGCTCCAGCCAGCTCTCGCCTTCCACGCCGGTGACGACTTGCCCGAACCCGGATCCTGCCAGAAGCGTTAATACTGCGGCTAGTGCGGCGAACCTCGTACGCATACCATCTCCGATCGGGGGTGTCGTGTTCTAAATCGCTGGCGTATATCGTGTGACGACTCACCCGCTACACCGAGTTTCCACCCATCACCGCACAACAGCGTGTGACGTCCGTCACATGTGACGGTGACAGTTTCACCGAACCGTGTGGCGGGTGGGTAAAGCCCGCCTTTGGCTTACCCGGGGTTGTTGTCCACTCAGAGATCAAAATCGAAAATGTCTTGCCAACACTTACCTGTCACAAGTAACTCTTTTATCCCCGAGGATTTACCTCCCAAAATACCGAGGGAGCACACCGGCGCCTAACCAACTTGCAACTTTCAACGTACAACTTACAACCGTTTTTCCCCGCTCCTCCATCGCTCTCGCGTCGTCCAATGAGTGATGAGCGCTCCGCGTATCGTGATCGTCGGCGGTGGATTCGGCGGCCTCAACGCTGCTTTGGCTCTCGCGCCTCACCCCGTTTCGGTGACCTTGATCGACCGCAAGAACCACCACACCTTTCAGCCGCTGCTCTACGAGGTCGCGACCGCCGGCCTCTCTCCCGGAGAGATCGCCGCCCCGATTCGCAGCGTCCTCCGCAAGTTCCGCAACACCGAAGTCCTTCTCGGCGATGTCACCACAGTCGATCTGGAACGCCGGACCGTACATATGTCCACCGGTGAAGACGTCGCGTACGACTACCTCGTCGTCGCCGCCGGAGCCACGCACTCCTACTTCGGCAACGACCAGTGGGCTCCGCTTGCGCCTGGCTTGAAGACGATCGAGGACGCGCTCGAGATCCGTCGTCGCGTGCTGTTGGCTTTCGAGCTCGCCGAACGCGACGCCATCGCCACCGGCAATCACCCGCCGCTGAACTTCGTCATCGTCGGCGGTGGTCCGACCGGCGTGGAACTCGCGGGAACTCTGGTCGAGATCGCGCGCAAGTCACTGGTCTCTGACTTCCGCGCCATCAATCCGAGCCACACCCGCGTCATCCTGGTCGAAGCCATGGATCGCGTGTTGCCCGGTTACCCGAGGGACCTGTCGGAAAGCGCGCGCCGCCAACTCGAAAAGCTCGGCGTTGAAGTCCACCTGAGCACGCGCGTGACCGACATTGAGCCAGGCCACCTGCGCTTCGGCGACACAATTCTTCCATCGGCAGTGACACTCTGGGCAGCGGGCGTTGCCGCCTCGCCGCTCGGCCGTATGTTGGGTGAGACCGACCGTCAGGGACGAGTCGTCGTTGCCTCCGACCTGAGCGTTCCCGGACAGCCGGACGTCTTCGTCATCGGCGACATGGCTTCGGCGAAGGGAAAGGATGGCAATTCGCTGCCCGGAGTCGCGCCCGTCGCGCTCCAGCAAGGCAAGTTCGTCGGACGCACGATCCTGCGCGACCTGCGCGGCAAGCCGCGACAGCCGTTTTCCTATCTCGACAAAGGCTCCCTGGCCACCATCGGCCGCGCCGCTGCTGTCGCTGACCTCGGACGCCTGCATTTCTCCGGCTTCGTCGCCTGGTTTCTGTGGATCTTCATCCACATCCTGTACCTCGTCGGCTTCCGTAACCGCGTCCTGGTGCTGATCGAATGGGCTTGGGCTTACGTGACCTATCAGCGCTCGGCTCGCCTCATCACCGGAAGTACAAAGCTTCCAGGATTCGACTCGGGAGCATGAACTACTCTGGAATTGCGCTTGACCAATCCCATTTCGGGAGATATTTCTAGGACGTGACCAGCCGCATGCGATCGATGTTGGCTTTAACGCTCGCCCTGAGCGTGTTCGCCATCCTCGTATCGCCGTTTGCGGCCTCCGAGTTGACGACGATTCGCACACCGCAAAACGTTGCGCCGCCGCTTGTGGCTGTTCCCATGGCGCACTTTGCCCCCGGTATAGCGTGGATCCATGCTCTCGGCCATCCGACCTGGGAAGCCGAACAACAGTTGGTGCTCGCCGGCAGCGCCATCGTGGATCTCACCTCAGCACGTCTCTGTTAATCACTTGGACCCAGTTTTTCGAAGCGCTGGCTCACATGGTTTGGCTTCTTTTCTTGAAGCCTAAAGCCTGAAGCCGAACGCCTTCTTCAAGTTCTCCTGTCACACTCTCCTGGGGCAGGAGGCCCTCTCCCGTACTCTCCACGGGAGAGGTACCAAAGCGCGGGCGGCCGCCCACCGATCCCTTCGGTCGCCCGCGTTTTTTTCAACGCGATTTCCACCGCAAGGCGAATACAAGGCGAAGTAAACCGTGTTACGATGCGCCTTCTCCACTGATTCAAATGGTGAACGCACTTCTCATCGCCGTGTTCGTATTTTCAGCAGCAAGCCTCGCTGTGGCGGTCGCTTTGTGGTTGCGTGTCTCCAAAGCGTCCGACCCGCAGGCCGCGCTGACAACGCTGGGCCAAACGGTGCAAAGCCTCGAACGCAGCCTGTCGGAGAAGTTCGCGTCGGCACGCGGAGACATGGCGTCGCGGCTGGAACAGACGAAAGGCGACCTTCGCCAGGAAGTCTCGGACCGGTTGTCGCAAGGCTTCAAAGAGATGCATGGAAGTGTCGAGGCACAGCTCTCGACCGGACGGCGCGAGCAGGCCACCGGCCTCGCTGAAGCGCGCAAGGAACTGACTGCCTCGCTGACCAACACTACCGCGGAGCTGAAGCGTGAGTTCGACGGCCTCAACCAGCGGACCGAGCAGAAGCTCGAAGCCATCCGTGGCAAGGTCGACGAAAAGCTGCTGGCGATCAACGACCAGGTCCAGTCCAAACTCGACCAGAACCTGAAGGAAGGTTTCGCGCAGTTTGAGAAGGTACAGCAGCACCTCGCCAAAGCCGAAGAACAACTGCGTCAGGTCGGAACCATCGGCAACTCCATCAACGACCTGAATAACCTGCTGAAGCTCCCGCACCTGCGCGGTAAATTCGGCGAAGCCACGCTGGAGCGCCTGCTGGAGGACTTCCTTCCGTCTCACATGTACGAGCGCCAGTATCCGCTGGGTGACGGACGCGTGGACGCGGTCATCAAGTTCCCGGATCGTTTGCTGCCGATCGATGCGAAATTTCCACGCGAGCAAGTCCTGCCGCTATTCGAGGTCAGCGACGATGCGAAGCTGGAAGAGGCGCGCGTGAATCTTGCTCGCGTGCTCCGCGACCAGGCGAAGCGCATCGCGGGATACATCAACACCGAGCACGGCACGATGGACGTCGCACTGATGTATCTGCCGAGCGAAACGCTTTACCTTGAGGCGATCCGCAGCACCGAAGCGATGGAAGCGATGAGCAAGCTGCAGGTGTTCCCCGTCTCCCCGAACACGCTGCTGATGACCATCCGTACCATCGCTCTCGCTTACAAATGGTACGAAGTCGCAGCGCGCTTCGAAGAGACGCGAGCCGACATCGCCCGGGCGCAGGACGCTCTCCGTCATTTCCAGACGCAGTTCGACAACGTCGGCTCCGGACTGGAAAAAGCGCAGAAAGCGTACGAAACCGCCGCGCGTCACCTGAAGACCTATCGCAACCGCGTCACCGCGATCAGCGGCGAAGAAGGCGCGCAACCGGAGCTGGAGCTGTCGAAAGCGCCGCCGCTACTGGCGAAAGGCGAAGCGACCGGGAAGTAGCTACTTGGCTGAATTGCGCTGAGGCGCATACTTGGGCGCGGCCGGGGGTTTGTCGGCCGGGAAGTTCGCGGACAAATAATCCACGAAGGCGTCGCGATCTTCTTTCTCTACCAGCGCGCCCCAGCGCATCATCTTGTCCACTTCCTTGCCCCAGTTCTTCTTATCCAGACGCTGCTGCACGATGATGCCGGAATCGTGGCACTCCAGGCACGCGGTCTTCACCTTGGGCTGGATCGGCGCAGGTGGAAGCTCTGGCGCGGGACCTTGGGCGTGCAACAGGAGGGGTGCGGCAACGTAGAAGCAAAGATGCAGGAACAGCCTACCTTTCAGCATAGAGCTTCACCTGGTCATATCCATTCCACAGATACCCACTGGGGTTCCACGGCGAGGTGGATGGTTGTTTACGCCTCGTGCTATCCGTCGCGCTCACCATGATGATGTATTCACCCGGCTTCGGCGGTTTCCAGACGCTTCGCCAGGTTCGCCATGCATACTTCTGATTCTCCGGGCCGAGCTCCGTGGCTGCTGCCCAGGTCTGTCCAGCATCCGCCGAAAGATAAACTGCTTTGATTTGAGCTTCTCCCGCCCATGCCACGCCCGTAAGCGGCACATCACGTCCTACTTTCACCTTGGTTCCATCACTAGGGCGCGTGAATATAGATTTCACGTTCAAACGCGTGATCGGCTGCGTATCGCCGACGACATCGCCGCCCGGTTTTACCGGATTCACCGGCAGGCGATATCCGGGTTTCATGAAGTTGCCGTCGAATTCCTTATCGAGCACCCGAATTTCTGTCAGCCACTTGCAGGATGCGGCGCCGATCCATCCTGGCGTCATGGCGCGCACCGGAAATCCGTGATGTTTCAGAAGCGTGCCGCCGTTCATGCGCATGGCCAGCAAGGTGTCGGGATCCATCGCCTTGTCGACCGGAATGCCGCGAATGAACTGCGGCACTTTGCTGGGCGGTTCGTCGAGGCCGACAAAAGCGATGAACCTTCCAGTTTCCTTTACGCCGGCACGCTGCAGCACGTCTTTCAGTCGAGGCCCGGTCCAGCGCGCGTTTCCGACGGCTCCTCGCTGCCATTGCACCCCGGGCACACGCGGCTCATAGAACGCGCGACCGTTTCCGGCACACTCGAGAGTGTTCGTTACCGTCGCAGGCTCCATCTTCGACAGATCGGCCAGCGACAACTCCAGCGGATGTTCGACCTCACCGGTGATCTTCAGACGGTAACTTTCCGAGTCGAACGCGGTCGGCTCCGACATGTGGTTGCGAACGAAGAAAAGATTGACAGGAGTGATCCATGAGTCGAGCAGGTTGACTGGAGTCTCGAGATCGTAGAAACGGAGGGAACGGATAATCAGCCGCTCTTTGCCGGGAACGGGTGCCTGCGCATCAGCGAACTCAGGCCACCCGATACGACTACCAAACACCAGGGCTGTGCCCGTCACCAGAGACTTGCCTAGGAAATCACGCCGGGAAATTCCCATTTTCCACCCCGCGTGGCAAAAACTATACGGGAGTCGTAGCTCCGACGCAACGCATGGGTAGCCGACCCGGCTGAGGGCAGCCGAGTCCACTCAAATTCTTCTATTCTCGTTCCGCGAAGTGGCGAACCAGAGCGAACACGCCACCAAGCAACAACGCCCCGAGCAGAAACCACTTTACGATTGGGATCGCCACGACTCCCATGACCACGAATCCGACCGCGACCAGAATTCCGGCGAATTCCGCGTCAACACGCGGAATTCGGAACGGACCCGGATGCTGACTCGTCTGGTGTTGTTTCATTGCGCCTCGTTCAATCGTCAATCGACAATCATCAATCGGCAATGCAGTTGTCTTTACCCCGCGGCCTTCTTGCTCTTGATCTCGGCCAGCAGCTTGTCGATAGCTTCTTCCTTTTCCATCTGCGCGAAGCGGTCGTCGATCGAGTCGGTGATCATTTCGGTCTTCGCCTGCGCAACGGCTTCGTCGTGTGCGACGCGGTTCTTCATACGGTCGTAGGCCGCGGCTTTGCTGCCGTCGCCGATCGCCACGCGCGCGTCGTTCGCCTTATTGAGCGCGCGCGCCCGGCGGTGCTGCGCGATCAGCAGGTCGCTCTTGTTCTGCGCTTCGGACAATTTTGCCTCCAGCTTATTGAGCGCGTTCTTCAGGTTATCGACCTCCGCCTTCTGATCGATCACCTGCTGCGCGAAGCTCTTGGTGAGTTCGTCGTAGCTGAGCGAGCGCTCCAGGGCGGCGCGGGCGAGGTCGTCCTGCTTCTTGTCGACCGCCATCTCGGCCTTGCGGCGCCACTCGGCGGCGGCGCCTTCGTTTTCTTTTCTCTTCTTCTCGAGCAGGTGTTGGTCGGCGATGGCGATGGCGACCTGCGTCTTGACCTGCAGAAGCTGGTTCTGCATGTCGAGGATGACCTGCTTGATCATTTTCTCCGGGTCCTCGGACTTGTCGATCATGTCGTTGAGGTTGGCCCGGATCAGCATCGAAACTCTTTCCAGTAGTGCCATGACGAAACTCCTTTGAAAGCCGGCTCTCGGCTTTCGGCTACCGGCTCTCGGCCGGAACACAAGGACTAGCGACCAGTGACTGACGACTGTCCTTCAGCATTGTCTCCAGCGTGTCACGAGCAGATACGTCAGCGTGATGAACGTTCCGGCGCCGGAGGCGACCATGAGTGCGGGCGCGCGGTGGGCGGCTGCCAGGCCGGCGCCCAGCAGGATTCCGTTAGCCATTCCCAAGGCGAGCACCTCAGCCAGTGCACGGCGTGCGTGCGTCATTGCAATTTCCTTCTGCGAGGGGAAATACCCTCACGGATTTACGCTCGGCTACTTCCTTTTCGCAGAAACGGCCGCCGTGGCCGGAACCGCGTAGCGAAGGGCAACCATGATGATCGTTGCGCCCGCCAGTAACGACCAGACCAGCGAACCCGGCATCAGCAGGACGCCCAACAACGCGCCCGTCAACACCGGTCCGACGAATTGTTTGGTCTGGTTCCACATAGCTTCAAACCTCGGGTGGCCCACCCTAGCTTCTTTTGCTAGGGTGGGTAACCGATCCGTTACTTCGTTCCTGCGCCCGCAGCGTCGGCCTTCGGTTGGTTGTCGCCGGTCGGCGGCAAAACATCCGGATTGCTCGGCCGGATCTTGCGCACCGCGCCGAGCAGTTCCCCGAGTTTCATGCCGCTCAGGGTCTCAAACAGCGCCGGGACTTGCGCGGCCATCTCGGTGATGTCGCCGGTGATCTTGCTCATCCCGGCGGAGTGCCCGTTGCCCGTGCTGACGACCGTGATCTTGTCCACGTTCGCCAGCGGGCTCGCCAGGGCACGCACCACTTCCGGCAGTCCCGTGATCAGCTTGTCCACGACCGCGGCCTGGTTGTACTCCTGGTAGGCTTCGGCCTTCACGTTCATCGCCTTCGCCTCGGCTTCACCTTTCTTGAAGATGATGTCGGCCTCGGCTTCACCCTGCGCCCGGATCGACGACGCACGGCCCTCCGCCTCGATGACGAGCTTCTGCTTTTCGGCGGCGGCGAGGGTCTCTATGCGCTGGCGCTCGATCTCGGCCTGCTTGAGCACGGTCGCGATCAGTTCTTTTTCGCGGCGCAGGATTTCGGCTTCCTGCACCTTCACCTGCGCCTCGACCTCGACCTGCTGTACGCGGACCTGTTCGGCGGTCAACTGCTGCTGCATGACCTGCGTCTGGATGTCGTACGCCTTGTCGGCCTGCGCCTGCTGCTTCTTGCTGATTTCGAGGTACTGCGCCTGCTTGACGTTCAGGTCGCGGGTCGCTTCAGCCTGCTTTGCCTGCGACAACGTTTGCGCCAGCACGCGCTCCTGGTCGGCCTGCGCTTCGGCAACCGACGCTTCCCGCTTGGCGACCGCGCGCTTGATCGCCGTGTCGCGCTCGGCTTCGGCAGCCGCGATATCGGCGTCGCGCTTGATGCGCGCGATGTCCGGACGCCCCATGTTCGTGATGTACTCGTTCTTGTCCTTCACTTCCTTGATGGTGAACGAGATGACTTCCAGGCCCATCTTGTTCATGTCATCGGCACAGGTGGAACGCATGCGCTCGCCGACCATCTCCGGCTGCTTCACGATCTCTTCCACCGTGAGCTGGCCGATGATGCCGCGCAGGTGGCCTTCCATCACCAGGCGGATCAGGCCCTCGCGCATCTGCGGGGTCTTGTTGAGGAACTGCTCGGCCGCCGTTCGGATGGACTCTGGATCGCTCTTCACCTTGATCTGGGCGACAGCTTCCACGGTTACCGCGACGCCCTGCTTGGTGTAGAGGTCCTGCTGCGGCGCCACGTCGAACGACATCAGTTCCAGCGAGAGCACGCGGCACTGCTGCACCAGCGGCAGCACCACCGTGCCGCCGGCTTTGACGATCCGGCCTCCCGTGGCGCCCCAACCGGTGACTACCAGCGCTTCGTTGGGTCCGGCGATTCGATACAGACGCGTCAGCATGCCCATGATGATGAACAACGCCATAATGGCCAGGCCGACGATGATCCAGACTGAAGTTGCGATTTGCATATTGGCTCCAGAGCTTTAGCTCAAAAACTCAAGTTTCGTAGTCCGTGTTCGTGCTGGCCGGCGGTTATTGATTCACGCCGGCTTCTTTCGCTAGCTCGTCCCACTTGCGTACGTAGGCGATCCCGCGCTCGTAGCGTGTGATCACTATCTCGGCCCCTTTCGGTATTTCCGACCCGTCTTCACTGCGGGCACCGCAGGTACGCCGTACCCCTTCCTGCGAGAAAATGATCTCGCCCGTCCCGCCGTTCTGCCGGATGCCGCAGGAAACGCGCCCGAGCAGTCCTTCCATGTGGTAATCGGCGACATAGAGGGTTCCGTCACTACCCATAAGCACCTTCGCGAGAAAGAGGAACACGATCGCTCCCCCCGTAAGACCAACCAGCACGGCGAGCCCGAGCACTCCAATCAATCCGACGTGACCCCAGACGGTCAGTAGATAACCCGCGCCGCCGAACCATGCCAGAAAAGCCATGACCGTCGAGAGGTTGAAGGGCGAAACACCCGGTCCGCCTCCGTGTCCCGCTTGCGCTCCGTCAAAATGCAGGTGGAATCCATGACCATGAAGATGGTGCAGCGAGTCGAGTCCCGGGAGATGAATGTGAAAGACGCCGACGAACAGCGACAGCACACTCACAATCAGCCCGAATAAAAAACACGCCATGTAGAAATCGGCCCAGGTCATAAGACCCTCCCCTCGGGTGGCCCACCCAAGCCGCTTTTGCTTGGGTGGGAATCGGGTGCCCCACCCTGACTGGTTTTGGAAGGGTGGGCGTGCCCCGGTCTCAGCACTTCCAATAACCTCTCCGCCATTCCCGGCGTCTCCAGGATCTCGCGCATCAGGATCAGGCAGTTGCGCGACTCCTCGTGTCGCGCCAGCGCCAGCAGCGCTTCGTGGACCTCGGGATCGCGGCGGAACTGCTCCGCTCCGCTGATCAGCCACAGGTCCAGCTTGTCCTCCTGCGTCCGTACGTCCGAAACCAGCTCGGTGTGGTAGCCCTCCGGATCGTCCACGAGGTAGCCGGGATGCACTTTGAAGAACCGGGCCAGCAACATGCGGCTCGAGTTCGTCAGGTGCGGCCGCGCGCCGCTCTCGATCTGCGAGAGGTACGACTGGCTGAGCTTGCCGCGCTGCTCCTTCTGGATCGCGTCGATGACCTCCTGCTGCGTCATGGCGCGACCGAGGTTGCGGAGGGTGCCCTCGACCTCTCTCAGGTACCGGATTTTCTCTCCGAGCTTCATGTTTCTTAATATTGCAAATCGCGATGTACATATTGCAATTTGTAATGTCGGAAGTCAAGAACTGGATTTGACGCCGAATCAGGGATTTAGGGCGAGTGTGAGACCTTTGGTTTTGCACTTCGCACTCGGCACTTCGCACTTCTTCGAAAGTTGCGGTCCTTGCGGCGGAAATATTCGCGCGCGCTTAACACAACTTTGCGTCCACAAAGGCGACTCATCGTGGCCCGACGTGTTTATACCGTTGGAATGAGAGAGCTGATCAAACGCGTGGATCCGAACTGGCTGAGGATCTGGCTCGCCTGCTACGGCGGATCGCTGACGGTGCTCGCAGCCTACCTGCTGAGCGTTGTCGCACACTTCCACGCCGAGCGCACGGAACATCGGCGTCCCGCCGGCCACTCAGCTCTCCGCCAGTAACGCGGGCGTCTCGCCTGCCACGATGCTCTTGCCGAATCCGTCGATTACAGATCTACAAACACGTCCTCGCCCTCGACGCGCAGCTTGTACACGGCAACGGGGCGGTGCGGATCGTCGTCGGGAACTCCGGTCTTCGGGTTGTACATCCAGCCGTGCAGCGGGCAAATGATCTTGCCGTCCATCACCGGACCCTGCCCGAGCGGCCCACCGCGATGCGCGCAGAAGTTGTTCATCGCGTGATATTCCCCGCCGACATTGGCGACGCACACCATCGTGTCACCAGCTTGAAATTCGTTGGCGGTGTCGGTGTCGGGGAGTTCGGATTTCGAGCAAATACGGAATGAGGGCATGCGCGGATTATAAAAGTCGTATTCCGTATTTCGTATTCCGTATTTGTCGCAGCGCACGTCCCCCGGAATACGGAATACGTGATACGGAATACGTGTTTGCAAAAGTAAAAGCCGCCCGGATTCCGAGCGGCCTTGAACCTTGTACCTTGAGCCTTGTACCTATTTCGGTTGCAGCGTCTGCGCGACCATCACCTGGCGCTTGAATTCATCGACCATGTTCGGTTGCAGGCGGACCGCAGTCGGCTTCTTGGCCAGCGTCATCGTGTCGATCTTGTCCTGCAGCTTGAGCAGCGAGTAGAAGAGGTTCTCCGGACGCGGCGGGCAGCCGATCACGTACACATCCACGGGGACGATCTTGTCCACGCCCTGCAGCACCGAGTAGGTGTTGAACGGGCCCCCGACCGACGAGCAGGCGCCCATCGAGATCACCCACTTCGGGTCGGGCATCTGGTCGTAGATGCGCTTCACCACTGGCGCCATCTTCAGCGTCACGGTTCCGGCGACGATCATCAGGTCGCTCTGCCGCGGGCTGGGACGGAAGACCTCGCTGCCGAAGCGCGCGATGTCGAATCGCGCCGTCGAGGAGGCGATCATTTCGATCGCACAGCAGGCGAGCCCAAACGTCATCGGCCAGATGGCGGACTTACGCGCCCAATTGAACACGTAGTCTACCGTCGTGATGAGGAAGTTCTTCTCGAACCGGTTTTCAATCCAGGACATGAAAAGGCCTCGGGTCCGTAAATATACCCTTGATTCTCACTTTCCTGTGCACAAACCGTATGTGATGAGGGTCACAGCCGGGCATGAGCTCTAACCCTGAGCCTTGTGCCCTGAGCCTTGATCCCTCTTACAGCTTCTCGTAAAAATCGCAGCCCGAGCAGGAAATGTACATGCCGCCGGCGACGCCGTGGGTGCGGTCCTTCATGCGCTTGACGATGCGCGTCGGCTTGCCGCACTTCGGGCAGTCGGTGCTCTTGCTGGTGTCCATGACTTTCTTGCGGTCTGCTGTCTTGGCAATCTTGGCCATTCTCTAACTCCAATAAATATCGGGGAATACTGCAGGTTTGTGCTGCTTTCTACCCTTCTGATTTTACACTACACCGCGCCGCCGGCGGATTTCCCGATCTCCAGATCTCCCGATTTGCAGATTTCCAGATCTCCAGACTTCCAGCTTTCCCGATCTCCCGATTCCCGTCCGCCGCCCGCTCCTGCTAGACTCTTGCCCCATGTCCCTGAAACACCTCCGCTGGTCCAACGTTGAACTCGAGCAACTCAAGCCTGATCTGTCCCGCCAGCTCGTGGTCGGTAACGAGCTCATGCTCGCCCGCGTGCTGCTGAAAAAGGGCTGCGTGGTTCCCGAGCACAGCCACGTCAACGAGCAGCTCACGTACATCCTCGACGGCGCGCTCCGGTTCTGGATCGACGGCAAAGTGATCGACGTTCACGCCGGAGAAGTGCTGTGCATCCCATCGAACATGCCGCACAAGGCGGAGGCGCTCGAGGACACCGTGGACCTCGACGTCTTCTACCCGCCGCGCCAGGACTGGCTCAGCAAGAACGACGCCTACCTACGATGAATTGCGGAAGCAGCTTTTAGCTGTTAGCTTTTAGCTCTTAGCTTCTGCTTTTGCGCAGTTGTGGACAATGCGCGGTCTCCGGTTCAGCGGTGTTGAGAACGATGCGTTAGCCATTCTGCCCATGACCGGCACAACAAGCTAAAAGCTAAAAGCTAACAGCTAAGAGCTATGTCTTTAAAATTCCGCGGCGTCGATTTCATCCAGTTCGATTCCCTGCTCAGCCCCGACGAACTCCTAGTGCGCGACAACACGCGCAAGTTTGTCGAGGAGAACCTTATTCCCATCATCGAGGAGTGCAACCGCGAGGGAAAGTTCCCGCGCCACCTGGTTAAGCCCATGGGCGAACTGGGATTCTTTGGCGCGACCCTCAAAGGCTACGGCTGCGCCGAGATGAATAACGTCGAATACGGGCTGGTCATGCAGGAGCTCGAGCGCGGCGATAGCGGCCTGCGCAGCTTCGCCAGTGTGCAGTCGGGGCTGGTGATGTACCCAATCTATGCCTTCGGCAGCGACGAGCAAAAGGAAAAGTGGCTGCCCGCGCTGCGCTCCGGCGACAAGATCGGCTGCTTCGGCCTGACCGAACCCGATGCGGGCTCGAATCCGGGCGCCATGCGCACGCGCGCGCGCCGTGAGGGCGACAGCTACATCCTGAACGGCGAGAAAATGTGGATCACCTCCGGGTCCGTCGCCAACGTCGCGGTCATATGGGCGAAAAGCGACGAGCATGACGGGCAGGTACGCGGCTTCCTCGTCGAGACCGATCGGCCCGGCTTCCGCTCCGCCGACGTGCACGGCAAATGGTCTCTTCGGGCCAGCGTGACCTCCAGCCTGTCGTTGCAGGACGTCAAGATACCCGCCGCGAACCTCATGCCCAAGACCGATGGTCTGAAGTCGGCGTTGATGTGCCTGAACCAGGCGCGCTACGGCATCGCGTGGGGCGTGATCGGCGCGGCGATGGCCTGTTACGATACGGCGCTCCAGTACGCGCAATTCCGCAAGCAATTCCGGGATCAGCCCATCGCATCCCACCAGCTCGTGCAGGAAAAGCTGGTGTGGATGATCAACGAGATCACCAAGGCCCAGCTCCTTGTGCTGCAGGTTGGGCGGTTGAAGGACGCGGGCAAATCCGGGCACCAGCACATCTCCATGGCAAAGCGGAACAATGTCTGGATGGCGCTCGAGATCGCGCGCATGGCCCGCGACATCCTTGGCGCAAACGGTATCGCCGACGAGTATCCGGTCTTCCGCCACATGGCGAACCTGGAATCAGTGAAGACCTACGAAGGCACGCACGACGTGCACACGCTCATTATTGGCAACCACATCACGGGGATCGATGCCTTCTGACCATGCTGACCATCCGCCAGGCGCGTGAATCCGATTGCGATGCGATGTGCGATATCGACCGCGCCGCCATCGTCCATCACTACACACCGACGCACGGTGGCGAAATAGCACGCAAGTGGGCCGATTCGCTGACCAAGGATATCTGCGATCACTGGCTTGCGTCGGAGATGACGATCGTCGCCGAAGAATCGGATTCGCTCCTGGGTTTTGCGCAATTCGACGCCGACAGCGGCGAGATCGAGATCTGCGTCCGGCCCGAAGCCCAAAACCGGGCGATCGCCTCGGCACTGCTGGCCGTCATCGAGGCGGAGGCACGCACTCGCGGGCTCGATGCGCTGCGGTTATCGGCAATGCTGAACGCCGAACGCCTCTACACGCCTTGCGGATTCATAGGTACAGGCGCGGCCGAAATGCGCCTCGGACGCGACCTGGCGCTACCCTGCGTCCGCATGGAAAAGCGACTCCAGTATGCCGAACCACGGCCGGAACGCCGCAAGTCTCTGGTGCGCGCCAGCTCGGAAGTTGACCGCAATGGCGGCGCTGACGCATGATGCTCTCCTGTTTCATGCCCTGAAACGCTGGATAGAAGGGCGATTCCCGTTCCGCTGGCCATAGTGAGGAGGCACGAATGTCCACCGAAGCACGTCCTGTCACCAAGGCAGCCAAACAATTCGGCACCAATATCGAAAGCGACCTCGCGCTCGAACTGCTGCGCGTCGTCGAGAACGCCGCCATCGCTTCCGCGCGCACCATGGGCCAGGGCGAACGCAAGCTAAGCGACCAGGTAGCCACCGAATCCATGCGCGAGACGATGGATACAGTCCCGATGCAGGGCACGATCGTCATCGGCGAAGGCGAGCGCGACGAAGCGCCCATGCTCTACATCGGCGAGAAGGTCGGCGCCTCCTTTCCCGACGACATGCCGACGCCGGAAGTCGACATCGCCGTCGATCCGCTCGAGGGCACGAACCTGTGCGCAACCGGCTCGCCAGGCTCGATCACCGTCCTGGCGGCGTCGGAAAAGGGCGGTCTGCTCAACGCGCCCGATTGCTACATGGACAAGATCGTCGTTGGCCCGTCGTGCAAGGACGCGGTCGAACTGGATGCGCCTGTCGCCTACAACCTGCGCCGCATCGCCAAGGCGCTGGACCGGGACGTGGAAGATCTGGTCATCATCGTTCTCGACCGTCCGCGCCACGAAAAGCTGATCGCCGATATTCGCAAGGCGGGAGCGCGCATCCGCCTGATCAGTGATGGCGACCTTTCCGCAGGAATCGCCGCTGCTGTCATCGGCACAGGCGTCCATGCCGTGATGGGCTCCGGCGGCGCGCCGGAAGGCGTGATCACCGCTGCGGCGATCCGTTGCCTGAACGGCTACATGGTCGGACGCCTGATCGTGAAACCCGATCAGGAAGAGCGCATCGCGCGCATGGGCATCAACGACAAGAATCGCATCTACACCGCCGACGAACTCGCTCCCGGCAAGCAACTCATCTTTGCCGCGACGGGCGTGACCGAGGGCGCGCTGCTGAAGGGCGTGCGCTTCTTCGGCGAAGGCGTGCGAACCTCGTCGGTGATCATGACCCGCGCTACCGGCAAAGTGCGCTTCATCGAGAGCATTCACCTCGAGAAGAAGAAGGACATCAAAGTCAGGTTCTTCTAAACATTGGTGATTGAGTGATTTTGTGATTGGTGATCTCCAGGCGTTTTGGCAAATCACAAATCACTCAATCACAAATCGCTCCCTTCCTGCTCCAGTAACTTCTTCTTTCTCTCGACACCCCAGCGATATCCACTTGGCGTGCCATCGGTGCGCACGATGCGGTGGCACGGCACCAGCACCGCAACGGGATTCGAGCCGCAGGCGTTCGCCACGGCCCGCACCGCGCTCGGCCTGTCGATCGCGGCGGCGATCTGCGCATAAGTACGCGTTTCGCCGCGCGGGATCTTGCGCAGCGTCTCCCAGACCTTCGCCTGGAAGGCGGTGCCGCGGATGTCGAGCGGGATGTCGGGATCGATGCTGTGGCCGTCGATGCAGGCGACGACGCGGTTGACCAGGTCGCTGATTCCCGTGACTTCCTCCTGGATGGTGGCGAAAGCGAACTCGCGCCGCAGCTCGGTCGCGAGCTCTCGGCTGGAATCGCCGAAGCGAACCGCGCAGACGCCACGGTCGGTGGTCGCGACCAGCACGCGCCCGAGACTGCACGTCACCACCGAGTAGCGGATAGTGGTTCCCGCGCCGCCGCTGCGGTAGGTCGAGGGAGTCATGCCGAGTTCGCTGGCGGCGTGTTCGTACAGCCGGCTGCTCGAGCCGAAGCCCGCGTTGTACATGGCCGAGGTCACGTCTTCGCCGCGCTTGAGGTTGCCCTTGAGCATCAGCACGCGACGCGCGCGCGCATATTGCAGCGGCGAAATGCCAAGCACGCTCTTGAACGTGCGCTGCAGGTGCGCTGGGCTGAGGGCTTCGCGGTCTCCCAGGCGCTCCAGCCGAACCGGTTCGTCGAGATGCGCGTCGATCTCGCGGCAGACGCGCTGCACCATCGCGGCGCGCTCGTCGCGCAACGACATGTTCTTCGGGTCGCAACGGCGGCAGGCGCGGAACCCGGCGAGCTCGGCCGCTTCCGGTCCAGCGAAGAAGGCGACCTGGTCGCGGTTCGGGCGACGGGAGGGGCAAGTCGCGCGACAGTAGATCCCGGTCGAACGCACGCCGTAGACGAAGAGTTGGCGGAAGCGGCGGTCGCGCGCAACGACCGCGTTCCAGAACTCCTCCGGACCGATGCTGCGCGGCAGAGGCGGAGGCGTGGGCTTGCTGCTCGTCATGATCGTTTCCAACATGGCGTTAGATTACCGGCTGGCGTGAACGGTCGCTATCCGCGGCTTGCGGTCAAAGTTCGGAATAGGGCGTAGGGCTTAGGGCATACGGCTTTGGGCTTTGGGCCGCTGATTTCGCTGAAAGTTTACTCCTAAGATAATCCACCCCCCTCCCCCTATGACCGATGCAACTCAGCACAGAAGCTGCTGAACTAAAACATGTTAGCCGGCATTCTGGGTTGTCTGGGTAACCCATGGGTAACCCAGGTATCCTCAGGTAACCTGGGATTGATCCGCGACACGCCAAAATTTACCTTTTCGGTTAACACTGTCCGGCTCCGCTGACGAACTGAGAAAGAACGGAAAGACAAGGGACGCGGGCAAAAGTCCGCGTCCCTTGTCTTGCACCCAAGGGTACGATTCGAGTTTACGCGGGAGAAAGTGCGAGTCAAGCGATCTGGTCACACATGCGTGTGACGGAGTTTCGAATCGGGAACGGGGAACAACAGGCGCACGCTTAAGACAAGCCGATTTCACGCTCTTTCAAGGACGTGTGTGCTCGGATTCTGCGCTGAAATTGCCGAGCACCTCCGCTGTAGCGGGCAATTTCGGGGTTACCGACCACCCGCTCCGGCCTTGCTACTGGCTTGCATCTCTGACCAAGTCCACGCCTGCCAGATGATGATCGAGGTGCATATAGTTTCGATCGTCCCGAAGAAAATGTACGATGGAAACATCTGCTCGTGCCAGGCACCGGTGGCCAGAGGGTAAACGAATTGCATCGAAACGACGGCTAAAGTCTCAATGCCACCCGCAGCGATATTCGCTAGCCGGTTCGCTCTAAACGGAAGCAATCGAGACGCCAGGATCATGGCGATGGGTATTTCCATCAAGACCGCGGCCCCCAGCAGAGCCCATTGTGGGAGATGCGGGGCTGGATCTTGCGAGCCAACAATAAAGAACAGGGCAAGCACGTCCGCATACAGGTAGTTCAATAACGCGAAGAGCCACAATTGAGACAACCGCTCCTTTGTGTCATGCATATCAACCTCCTGGGCGGTGCGGGATCACATCCCCCATTGACGCTCCTATCCGGCTAGAGTGGATACGATGCCCCGCGTTACAAAGTCGCAAGCAAGCGGTTCGATTCAAAATCTGTGCGCCGCCAACGAGCGCGAACAGGCCTTCACACAAGTCTGCGCCTTTGATTCGCTGATCGGACGAACAAAAAGCGCACGTTTACGTGAAGCCGATTTATCACTCGTCAATGCGCCCACATTCCAGCGTTGCCGAAACTCGCGCCAATGGTTGAGGCATCGGAACCAGCCCGCATCGGGCTCGGTTGATTTTGGGCGCCACTCGTGAGTACGGTGCGCCATAAACGAGCAGGAGTACAACAGCGCATCACACCTTCGTGAGAAACCTGCTCACTCCTTCGGATGCCGTGTCAACTGCTGGATCTATGGGAGCAGGCGGCGTTCCTCGAGCCTCGATTGCCTCACCAGCGCGCAGACACAGATCCTCGCGATAGCGGTTTGCAACGATTTGCACCCCGACCGGAGTCTGACCCACGAGCCCCGTGGAGACTGTCAGTGCCGGCAAACCTAGCGTCGGGGTCGCTCGCAATAGAAATTGCGAATCCCACACCCGTTGAAAGGCTGCGTTGCCTTGCAGATCGAGTTGGTCCGGAAAGGGCAACTCGGCTGAAACCGGAATCAACAGCACCGCATACCGATTTAGAGATAGCTGCCACTGGCGAACCACAGTAGCGCGCTGAACCAGCGCTCGGGCCACCACGTCGGCGGGATAAGTTTTGGCCCGGGGTCTCAGGCCCGCCACCACCGCCAGAGCGCCTGGATCGCCGTCGCGCTCGGCCTCGTCCGCGAGCTGCGCGAAACCGTCGCCGAGCCACAGCCATTCGTTAACTTCAGCCGCCTCATTCAACGGCGGCGTATCCTTGATTTCCTCCACGGTCCATCCGGCATCGGCAAGGCGCCGCCCTGCATCCAGAATAGCCGCCTCAACCTCGCGCGCGACCTGCCTCCCTGCCGGTCGCAGGCATACTGCGGCATGAGGTGGCACTGGCGGCCCTTCCAGAGGCACGGGGACCGACCAAACGTCTCGTGGATCGGAAGCCGACATGGCAGACAGACTGAGGCGAAGATCCTCGATGGTACGTGCCATGGGGCCCACCACGTGCATCACTTGAGCCCCTATAGTGGCCTCGGGCAAAGACGCGTTGTAGAAAGGGACTCGCCCGAGGCCGGGACGTAACCCATGAATGCCGCAAGCATACGCGGGATAGCGCACTGAACCACCGATATCCGTCCCCAGGGCAATGTGTCCTATGCCCGCGGCGACGGAAGCAGCTCCACCACCACTGGATCCGCCAGGAGTCAGCTGCGGATCACGTGGATTGCGTGTGTGTGTGCCGCCATAGAGCAGATTGCTGGTAAACCAGCGTATAGCAAACGCTGGCGCGTTACTGCGCCCAAACAGCACTGCACCTGCCCGCACCACATTGTCTACGGCAGGACTGTTGAATTTGGCGATGCGCTTTTCGTATAGCCTGCTGCCATCGGTCGTAGCGAACCCTTCCTGGTCGATATTTACCTTTACAGTGACCGGCACGCCCGCCAGGGGACCCGGGTCGTGTCCGCGCGCCAACACACTGTCCACGCGGTCTGCCTGCTCTCGCACCAGGTCCGGTCGGCACTCGACGATTGCGGTGATCCGTGGATTGACGGAGTCGAGGCGTTGCAGCGCTGCGTCGGCTACCTCACGGGCCGACACTTTGCGCGTCCTTACGAGACGAGCGACTTCGGTTGCTGACAGGCGCCAGAGTTCATTCATGTTTTGCTCCTCCTACAAAGCCATTGCTGGCATAGTGATCATTTGGAGGCGATGATTGTCATCATCGAAACGTTGTTCTCACGGCCGAATTTATTGTTCTTCTCACTCGTGTTTTCCTCAAAGAAAAAGCGCAAAGGTGCGTGAAGCCGATTTCACACTCGTTGTAATCCGACATTAGTGTTTGCGTGCGGCGGCAAGCTGCCTATTTGTCATGGTTCGAATGAATTCCGATGAGGAAGCCCACAGTCAAGCTGATCGAGTGTTCGTGGCTTGACCCGAATTTGTACTCGTAGCTCGGTTCGAGATACCAGCCAAATCTGTGCTTCCCGGACGCCCAAAACATGAAGTCGGGCGCGACCTCAATTCCGACTGCATTTGTGACGCCGAAAGCGCTGGTATGAATCCACTCGGGGCCAATCCCCATCATGAATTCTTTCGTTGCCGAGAGCGTCCATGGTTTCTTGAAAAGAAGGTCAGCACTCCATTCCGTTGAGTGACGCCGGAATAGAGACGTGACCCCGACTTCGAGTTCCAGTCGGTTTTCTATGGGGGTGAACTCCACGGCTACGGTGGGGCCGAGACTCGATTTCTTCTCCGTAAGACTCCGGTTGAGAGCGCCGCCAAGCTCGACCACCGCTGCCGGTTCATCCTCAAGGGTCTGGGACAAGCAATGTGCTGAGCAGATAACCACAAGCACTCCGATCACGAATGAGCGCACGAGAAACAGACGACCTGAATGATTTCGCCTCATTTGGACAGTTAGCTCCTGCAAGAAAACACTGGACGGAAACAAAGGCATTGCGCCTTAAGCTCAATAACGCAGCCAAATGCACTTCCGGGTCAGCAATTCTGTGGAGGCTAGTTTCGAGGCGGAAGGTAAACTGGAGTCGCCCAGCCGCTCAGACCAAGGGTGTGGGCCGTCAATACTGGACAGACTTCAACTGCGGTCGTGAAAGGTACAAATGCCGGAGAGAGCAGCGGAATCACACAGCACGAGCAACAACCATTACAACCACCGTCATCGTCGGTTATTGGATTTGAAATTGCTGGCCGAGTATGAGAATTGAGGCCGGGAAGCTGGTCGCAGACCGGGCAGGATGCGCAGGCGGCATTAGCGATCGCGACGATACACACGAATGCAAGAACACTGGCCACCTTCCGCACATGCGCTAACCCCATCATTGGTGAGCGATTGTACATGAGTGCCGAGCACACCACGACAGACTAATTGAACTGGCGTATCGTAAGTTGCCCCTTTCGATCGCGAGGGCTGCCAACCGTCAGTGAAGCCGCACCAATCCAAACAGTAGCGCAGAAGGGACGAGTGCCAACAGCCACCACCGTGAGCCTCGGATCCAGGTCGAACAGCGACGAGCGATACAGGACGTTGAGGCAACACACGACTGACGAAACCAAGCCGAACACACCGAGAATGTTGGTCGGTCTTCTTGATCCTTCCATGTCTCGAATGAAAACTGGCGATAACAGGCCATATCGTAACCGTGCGCCGTTTGTTCGCCAAGTGCAGCGAAGGAAAAGCGCACACTTGCGATATGCCGATTTATCGACAGTTGCGCGATTCAGCCTGACACCTCAAGCAGCCATTTGACTGGAGACGGGTACCTATCCAGCTCGGAACGCCACTTGAATTCCACCGTTCCTAGTCCCGCAGAAGCATTACCCAATTTCGCCTCGATTCGCGCAATTCTTCTTCCGGTGCACGACAGTTTGATCGTAACCTCAATCGGATCGACCCATTCCTGAGTGGTACCGCTGACTACACCCCAGACCACGAGTCCGCGCACTATTGCCTCGTGACGACCACAGAGTACGGTCACCTCGTTAGGCAGGATGTCGTCGACCCAGCGATACGGCCCCCGTTCGGGATTCCTTTCCAGGAGTCGTCCCAATATCCGTGCCAGCCCTGAGCATACAAACCGAAGTTCATATTGCAGCCGCTGTTCATCGCCGGCGCCCTCTGCATCGCGGTATTGCTGAATGTGTAGCGCGACAAGCCTTCGGATATGCATCGTGTTTCTATCAAAGCGCGGTCATCAAATACAGATTCTAGCGGCGTAGGGCAACATGACGAGCGATAACAGGCCATATCGTAACTTACGGTTTCTCGGCTTCCACGCTCTCAGAATCCGTGCATTGTGGACAGAGGAGTCGTAGGGTCGGGTCGTCCTCTTTTGCCTTTTTCGCGTCTTCGTTCAATGCGATTTTTGTTCCGCACCTGCTGCACTTCCCAAAATATGGTCGGTATCTTTGTCCGTGTCGATTGCCAAGCGGCCACATCGGGCATGTGATGAAATCGGTCATGCGGTCAGATTAATTGGTGTGAACAGGCCTTCTCGCAAGTGTGCGCTTTTTGTTTGCCAGCAACCAGCGGTAATGCGCATGTAGCGGATTTACGAGCTGCGAACAGAAGCTGAAACAACTTGAAGACAAGCCGAACTGACAATAAGCCGGTGAATCGGTGACCGGCGGGATGCCGGTGCTACGTTCGACAGCGCGGTTCACACGAAGGGTCACGAAGGTTCACGATGGCGGCCGTGTGAAGCCGTGCCCTTCCGAAAGAGCATTGTTGCAACAGCGTCAATGCTTCGGTGACATAACACGACCCGGAGTTGCTCGCGTCGCTGGCGGAACGGCAAGCTGGGGCGGGCGGAAGTAGCGGTCCATCAGCAACGATAGGATGGACGGGAGTTGCTCGTCCCAGTACTGCCAGGTGTGGGCGCCGGGCGATTCGTGGTACTCGTACCGGATTTTCAGCTGCTGCAGCAAGGCCGCGAACTCGCGATTCGAGGCAAGCAGGCCGTCTTCGGTCCCGCAAGTCACCACCAGGTACGGCACCTGTGCGGGCGTGCGCTTCTTCGCCAGCTCAAAAATGTCGTTATCGGTGCGCGTCGCTGTAACGCCGTCGCCAAAGATGTTGTGGATCTGGTCGACGTACTTCTGGCCGAAAGGAATCTTGTAGCCCGGGTCATGGACGATCAGTTCGGCCCCGCTGAAGCTGGCAGCGAAGATGAAACTGTTGGGATACTTGAGCGCGAACTTCAGCGCCCCGTAACCGCCCATGGAAAGGCCGGCAATGGCGCGCCCGTGACGGGTCTGGATGGTGCGGTACTTGCCGTCGATCTCCGAGACGAAATCCTTCACGATGTAGTCTTCCCATTTTTCCTGCGACTGCGAAGCGGAATTGGTGTACCAGGAGTCGCCGCCTTCGGGCATGGCGACGATGAGCGGCAGGCCGGCAACGTAGTCGTCCAAGTGAGTGCGTGATTCCCAGTCTTCGTAGTGTCCGGTCAAGCCGTGCAGCAGGTAGAGAACGGGATAGCGACGTCCCGACGTTTCGTAATCGGCGGGAAGGACGATGCGGTACTTCATCTCGCGAGCGAGCGAGGCGGATTGGAAGGTAACATCGCGAACGATGACGCGGGACGCGGGATCCGGGACGCGGGGCGCGGTCTGCGACCAGGCCGGAGAGCAGAGTGCGACGACAACGATCAGGGCGCGGGACAGAAAATGCAGGTCCCTCGACTCGGATGCGGCAAGCGCCAACACCAGGCGCTTATGGCCGCATCCTCGCTCGGAATGACATCCGTTAAAACCGTTCATCGCGGGCTCTGCTGCTGGCGCTGTTGGCGCAGGCGACGCATTGCATCTTCGAGGGCTTTGGGCGTCGGCGGGAATTCGGAGCCTTCGCCTTTCAGCAGTGGCACGCAGTCTTCGAGACGTTTCTTGCCGTCATGCACGCAGAAGCGCGTCGGCGCCTCGGGCTTGCCGCTCCAGAGACTCACGCCCGCGTACTGCCCGTCTTTGCGCAGGATGTAGTAGGTCATGCTGACGTACTGGAGCTTGTTCATGTCGTTGTTGTAATTGCGGACGATGCGCTTGAGCGCGTCGAGGCCGGCGTCGCGGGGCGACATGCCGCGGCGCATGTTCTCGACGATGGTATGAGCGCCGGCGACGCGGATGTTCTCCTCACCGCTACCGGTCGCGCCGGCCGAGCCGACGTCCTGATCGGTGTATTCGCCGCCGCCGATAATGGCCGAATCGCCGACGCGGCCGGCCACTTTCCAGGCGAGGCCGCTGGTCGTGGTCATACCGGACATTTCGCCGTTCGGCTTCAGCGCGGAACAGTGAATCGTGCCGTGCGGCGGGAAGAGCACGGCGGCGATGGCTTGCGTCCGGAAACTCTCGGGAATGCCAAGCCCGGCAGCGGCGTCGTACAACTTGTGCAGCCGGACATCGTAGATGTTGATCTCCTTCGCGTTCTTCGGCGGCGGAGTGTAGTTCGGATCGGAGAGCCCCGGCCCCCACCAGTCGGCGCCGGAGTGATACTCCTTCCACAGCATCCAGACCTGGCGCGCGCGCTCGGTCAGCGGCAGGTCGTTGGGAAAGCCCAGGTCCGCGGCGAACTTGTCGGCATAGGTCCCGACCAGCATGACGTGGCCGGTGTGGTTCATGACGGCTTGCGCAAGCAGCGCGGCGTTCTTGGTCCAGTGGACACACCCGACCGATCCGGCGCGGCGCGTGGGACCGTGCATGCAGCAGGAATCGAGCGTGGTGTGGCCATCTTCGTCCGGAAGACCGCCGAGGCCGACGCTCATATCGTTGGGATCGTCTTCCTGCGTCTTGCCGACGGCGATGGCTGCATCGAGAGTGTCGCCACCATCGAGCAGCATCTGGTAGCCCTTGTCGATGCCGTTCCAGCCGTTGGCGCTGGAGATCATGATCGGCTTCGACGGCGGCGCGCCGACAGCCACAGCTTCGGTCTTCGTCTCAGCGGCGCGGCCGTCCTGTTTCTTCGTGGTGGTCTGCGCTTCGAGACCAAGGGCGATCGAACCGAGCGCGGTGGTGGTGAGGAAATCTCTCCGCTTCATTGCGTGCTCCACGCTGGAATAAAAACCGGCAAGGATAACATGCGCGGGTCATGGCACAGGGCTCATGGCTCAGGGCTCAGGGCTCAGGGAGTATGGACGAAAGAAAGGGCCGCTGCTTAGAGCAGCGGCCCCATGAGCCATGAGCCATCCGCCATCAGCCGGCTTTTCGGATTTCGGTGTTCTGGTCGGCGCGGAAGCGGAGAAGGGCAGCGACGCCACCGGTTGCGGCGAAGGCCGGGTCGTCGTGCATGTGGATGATCTCGATGTTGTTTTTGACCGCGCTGGCCAGCAGGCGGTCGGCAACATCTTCCAGTTCACGCGTCTTCCGCCCGCAGGCACTACAGGTTTCGGAGACGTTGGCGTCGATGTGCCCGCAGTTCGTGCACTCCGACGCGGGAGCGGAGAAGGTGGTGGAGACCAGCAGGGTCTGGATCTCGCCTTTCTCCAGTGCGTCGAGTACGTTCTTGAGGCCAACGGCGCCGCGGCTGTTGCGCTTTTCCTGTCCGACGACTTCGCGCACTAGTCCGGCGCGGCGTTTCATGCGGAATTGGTCGTAAAGGCGTTCCGCCTCTTCGCGTACCTGGTTCGCGGTCGCCGTGGCGGGGTCGGCGGAAAAATGTCCGACGAACCTCTGCTTGATATAGCTGTGCAGGTGCGGATCGATCTCAGGCCAAGTCTCATCGCGACAACCGATGAGAAAGCGCTCGTACCCGGCCTCATACAGGAGTTTCATTCGGTCGGACACTTCCTTGTAGAAGTGCATGGCTTCATTTTCGACGTGACGCTCGGCATGGCCGGCCTCGTATCCGGCGAAGCCGTCGCTGCGGCCGCGGCGCGAGATCTCGTTGGTCATGCGGTGGTTCTCGAGCTCGTGGATCTCGTCCAGCCAGAGTTCGAAAAACCGCGCCTTGGTCTTGTCGACGAGGACGATGAGCAGGCGTGGCAGGACGTCGGCGATGGCCGTGAGCGGGCGCAGATGGAAATGCTTGTTGACGAACACGCGGGTGGCGGTGAGGCGCGGCGGGAGGTCGAACTCGCGCCAGAAATTGTTCCTGGCCGAGGCGAAGATGGCCTTGGCGCGTCCGCCGTTGCCGTGCAGGCGTTCGGCAGTCTCGAGGATACGTTCGAGGTCTGCTTTCGCGCACCCGTTGCGGCCTTGCTTTTCCGCGTCGCGAAGCGCGTCGCGCACCAGGTCCTTCAGCAGGATGGCTTCTTCGCGGTGCGATTTGTCTTTAGGCGGCGCAGGTTGGTAGAAGAAGCTGACTGCGCATCCGTCTCCGGAATCAAAGCTCGCCAGTTCACGAATATTGTCACGCGTGATCATTCGGTCTCCTGAGAGGAAGAAAGATGAACAAATTCAGACGACGGGGCCTTCACTCGACTGAGGGTGACCCACCCAGGTCCATTGACCTGGGTGGGCTTATTAAGCGATTTTTGCGTGTTGGAGAAGCTTGTCTTTGAATTCGTCGGGCATGGGTAACGCTTTGCGCAGGTACTCGCGCGCGGATACGACCGATTTCCGCACCTGTTCGACGGAACGTTCGCTGATGACGGCGATCTCGTCTGGCGTGAAGCCCTCGACGACATACAAGAGGAATGCCTCGCGGTCCTGCGGCTTTGCCCTGAGCAACGCGGCCTCGACCATCGTGACCATCTCTTCGGTGTACACCGTGGCTTCGGGCGTGGCAGTGCGGAGATCGGCGATGAGGTCCTGGTTCGCTACTGCCTCGTCGGGCTGGTGGAATTCCGACTGATCCTCGTCGCCGCCGTGCTGATGGCGGCCATCCTGCCGCGCGGCATGGTCGAGCGGAACGCTGCTCACCTGTTCGCCGTTGCGATTGGCGAGGTCGCCGATGGCGCGCATGGCCAAGCGATAGAGCCAAGGCTCCAGAGCCACTTTCTCCGGGCGGTGGTTGGAATCGGTCAGAGCGGTAGCGATGACCTCGTCGACCACTTCTTCGGCCGCAACCTGGTCGCGCTGCAGGGCGCCGGAGTTCTCGCGGTACAAGATTTCCCGCTCGACGTAGAGAAAGAGGCGAGGGAGGTTGGCGTTGACGTAGCCGGTGATATCGTCGGCGGATATGGTGGCCGGCTGCACTGCGGCGAGCGTCTCCTCGAACGGGACTTGCGGCTGCGGACGCGTTCTCCCCGCACGCCGCCGGCGCGGCCACTTCCATTCCGCGCGGAGATGGGCCTTGTGCTTTGTGACCTGCTCCGTCAGTTGATCGAAGGCAGACTTGATCGCTGCCTCGGGACTTTCGGCGATCTGCTTCACCGCCATGTCTCCCGAGGGGAGGCGCAAGTCAGCAGCGACGGTGAAACCCTCGCGCGCGCTGTTCTGGTCGACGGTGACGCGCAGGTGTACCAGGTCCGGGCGAAAGACCTGTAACCGCTTTTTCAGTTTTTCGGTCTGTAGATTGATTTCTCGTTCGAGGTCAGGAGTCTTCTGAAGATTCTTGTAGCTGGTGTGGACATTCATGAAAAGCCCTCGTGCACAGGTGAGAAAACCCGTGTGCCCACAGTCGTACTACTGGAATTTTACACCTAAGAGAATAGAAGCAAGGGAGAAGAGAAGCGTTGCACGAGGAATTACGGCACGAAACGTGCTCATTCGGGAACGAAAAAACGGGAAAGAAAGGGTTCAGCTGATTACGATTTTGCTTGACAGCAAAATTGGCTGCGAACGCAAACGATGTACTTAGTGAGATGTCCGAAACCATTCGTCGTACTGACGCCAGTCGCTTTCGATGACGCGGCGTTCGTCGTCCTCCGCGATATTTGCGAAGTTGATCACCTTCATGTACCCGGGATACTCGGCTGCGGCCAAAACGTCGCGGTAGTCACGACCAGCTGACTCCACAACTCGCTGGAGTCTCTCCACATCTCCCTTCGACAGTTTCAACGCCGCAGCGCGTACACGAGCGGAGAGGGCTCCGCCAAACGAGTCGAGAAGGGTCATGACTTCGTTGAGCTTATCTGCAGGAAAGTCGCGCCGGGCGATTCTCTCCACGTCAGTTGCGGTGACGTTCGGGATAGGCTGGGCCAGACTGCCCCCCACTCGGCGGTCCGTCATACAAAGACTCCTTGGATCTGGGGTCAAACCCCGACGGTGAAGCTCGTCTCGGTACGCGTGACGGGGCGGTACATGGTATCGCGCTCGATCGCTTCGCGCCCGGCTTCGGTGATCAGCCGCACCAGTTCCTGGCGTCGCATCCCTTGCGGAGTGGTCGCGCCGGCGTCGTGATAGATCTTTTCTTCGATGACCGTCCCGTCGAGGTCGTCGGCGCCGAAGCGGAGCGCGATCTGGGCAACTTTGGCGGTCATCATCTGCCAGTAGGCCTTGATGTGCGGGAAGTTGTCGAGCACCAGGCGGGCGACGGCGATGCTCTTCACGTCCATGAAGCCGGTGGTGGTGCTCAGGTGCGAAAGCGGCGTGTTCGCGGGATGGAACGCCAGCGGGATGAATGTCTGGAAGCCGCCGGTCTCGTCCTGCACGGCGCGGAGCTTGAGAAGATGGTCGGCGCGGTCTTCATCGTTCTCGATGTGGCCGTAGAGCATGGTCGCGTTCGACTTCAAGCCGACCTGGTGCGCCAGCTTCGCGGTGTCGAGCCACTGGGCACCGTCGATCTTGTGGTCGCAGATGATGTGGCGAACGCGGTCGGTGAAGATCTCGGCGCCGCCACCGGGCAGTGAATCGACACCCGCTTCCTTCAGCTTGAGGAGCGTGTCGCGGATGCTGAGCCTGGCGATCTTCGACAGGAACGCGACCTCGACCATGGTGAACGCCTTGAGGTGGACCTGCGGGAAGCGCTGCTTGAGGCCCGAGCAGAGGTCGAGGAAGTACTGGAACGGCAGGTCGGGATGGAGACCGCCGACGATGTGGAACTCGGTGACCGATTCGGTGTAGCCGGAGGCGGCGGTTTCGAAGGCTTCGTCAAGGGCCATCGTGTACGCGCCGGGAGCGTCTTTCTTGCGGCCGAATGCGCAGAGCCGGCAAGCCGCGACGCAGACGTTTGTCGGGTTGATGTGGCGGTTCACGTTGAAGTACGTGCGGTCGCCATGCATGCGCTCGCGGACGTGATTCGCCATCCAGCCGACGGCGAGGATGTCGCGCGAGCGGTAGAGGGCCACTGCGTCGTCGACATCGAGACGCTGTTGCGTCAGGACCTTGTCCGCGACAGGCTTGAGGCGCGGGTCGTCGGTCTGGAAGGCATGGGCCGGTGAGGGCATCGACTAGATTGTAATTGGAAATATGCGGTTACGCAGCCCGGAGACGCGCGACTTTCTTGCGACGCTTTTTGGCAGCCTGCCAGAGGTCGTACTGCGATTGCATGCCAATCCACACGTCGGGCGAAGTTCCGAGCGCTTCGCTCAACCGTAAAGCCATGTCCGCAGAAATTGCGGCGCGGCCGTTCAAAACCCTCGACAGTGCCGCCCGCGTGATACCCAAGTGGGAAGCAACACTAGTCACCGACATGTCGCCAAGGAAATCGCGAAGCACACGACCGGGGTGAGGCGGATTGAACATCCGCGAACCTTGGGGATTCTCAATGGTAGTCATGGTAATCAACCAATATCGCGTCAGTTACGTCGAACGTGAAAGTAAGCCGCCAATTGTTATCGATCCGCACGGCCCAGTGCCCTCGTAGGTCACCTGCCAGCGCATGCAGTTTCCAACCCGGGCCGTTCATGTCAGAGGGCCCCTTGGCGGCGTCCAGCATTGCGAGCTGACGGCTTAAACGCGCAGCGTGCTTCGGCTGTATGCCTGCCTTCGAACCGGTCTTAAAGAACTGCTCGACACCTTTGTGCCGAAAGCTCTTTATCATATCCCTCCGCTATCCGATGAGCGTTCATGTACGTTCCAGATCGCGGGGGCGAGTTGATTTCCCGTATACTGTAACGTTACGCTATACACCTGTCAACGAAGAAGTTCGTCCACGCGACTTCCCGGCTCGATCTCAAACGGCTCGGTTCCCTGCTTGAACACCCGCGCCGTCTTCTCCCCGCGCAATGTGACCTTTTCATTGTCAACCCAGAGGAACGACCCCTCGCGCAGGCCGACGACCGGGATGTCGTTTTCTTCAAGGTATTGGCGGAGGCGCTCCTCGCGGGTCTCGCCCATGTGCTTGGAGTTGGGATCGGGATCGACGTAGTGCGGGTTGATCTGGAATGGAATCAGACCGAGGGCGTTGAAGGATGGCGGCTGCACGATCGGCATGTCATTCGTGGTCTTCAACGTCGGGCAGGCCATGTTCGTGCCCGCGCTCGAGCCGATATAGGGCATGCCCTCGCGCACGCGTTCCGCGATCAATTCAACGATGTGCTCGTCGTACAGCGCCTTGAGCAGGCGGAAGGTGTTTCCGCCGCCGATGAAGATGTTGTCGGCGCGGCCGATCGCCCGCGCTGGATCGTCCTCCCGGTGAATGGGATAAAGCT
Source organism: uncultured Terriglobales bacterium (assembly GCA_964559835.1). Classification (GTDB taxonomy): domain Bacteria; phylum Acidobacteriota; class Terriglobia; order Terriglobales; family Acidobacteriaceae; genus DAISJI01. The sequence continues at coordinate 27,629 of CAZLJE010000014.1, read as the reverse complement.
CGTATCCCATGCGCTCGAAGCGACTGGCAGCGGTTGCGGAGTAGGTGTCGCGATCGGCGAGCGCATACGGAACGAACAACACTCGCGCGGATTTGCCGAGGAACTCGCGAATGTGGGTTTCCGCATAATCCAGGTATCCGCTGCCGTGGAGGGTAGAGGTGCTGAGCAGAAGTAAGCGCATAATAACGTAATCGGTAATCGGTAATTGGTTCGAACGGGAGAGTTTAACGCCGGAGGAGGAAATCCGCTGTGACGAAGAACAGGAAGATCATGGAAATGATGCCGTTCATGGTGAAGAACGCCGCGTTCAGGCGCGACAAGTCGGTCGCGCTCACGAGCGAATGTTCATAAGCCAAGAGCAGCGCGACGACCGCGACGCCTGCCATCGCCACGGGCCCGAGTTGCAGGGCGTACACGAGCGCCCCGAGCAGCACCAGGGTGAAGACGTGGAAGATGCGGGAAATCCAGAGCGAGCGGGCGATCCCGAAGTACTTGGGAACGGAATGAACGTCAGCAGCGCAGTCGAAGTCGTAATCCTGGCAGGCGTAGAGGACGTCGAAGCCGCCGCCCCAGAAAATGACGGCCGCCGTCAGTAGTAGTACCCGGGGATCGAGCGTGCCGCGCACTGCGACCCAGCCGCCGGCAGGAGCGATGCCCATGGCCAGCCCCAGCACCAGGTGCGACCAGCGCGTGAACCGCTTCGTGTACGAATAAAGCAGGATGACGGCCAGCGCAATCGGACAGAGGTAGAACGCCAGCCGGTTCAATTGCCACGCGGCTCCAGCAAACACCGCGCTCGACAAGAGGACGAAGACGGCGACGAAGGGGCGCGACAAATGTCCGGCGGGAAGGGCGCGCATCTTTGTCCTGGGATTGGCTGCGTCGATCTGATGGTCGGCCAGCCGGTTGAAAGCCATCGCCGCCGAACGGGCCGCCACCAGGGCGACGGCGATCCACAACAGCTTCCAGCCGCTCGGGATTCCACGCGCCGCGAGCACGGCGCCGGTCAAGCCGAACGGAAGCGTGAGCACCGAGTGCTCCCACTTGATCATCTCCAGCGTGACCTTGAGATTGCGGGCGACGGGCATGGTGTGATTTTAACGAATTGTGACGCCAGGCAAGGCTCTATCGACAGGCAGCTAGTACACCCGTCCCCTGTCGGCAGGCAAGCCTGGCTAGTACACCTGTCATTACACTACTTTTTCCGCTGGCGAATGAGCACGTCGAATGACACGATCCCGTACTGGTCACGCGACCCAATGATCGACAGGCTGCGGCTGTAGTTGTATTCCACCTGGATCGACTGCTGGGTGTTGGTATGGGTCAAGTCCGTCACGTAGGTGACAGTGAAGTCCTTCGAGACCTGCTGCTCGATTGTGACCTGCGCGTTGGGGTCGGTCTGGGCGCCCCCGATCTGCGGGGCGATCTTTACGCGGCTGACGCCGAACAGCCGTTGCACGCGGCTGCCGACCGCCGCATTGAGCGCCTGCCCGAGGATGGCGTTCGACGCCGATTCGCTGAACGTCGGCTGGGCGGCGCTAGCCATTTCAGATTCTTCGCGCGTCTTGCCGAAGGCGAGCAGCGAGATGATGTCGGCCGTGGGAAGAGGAGGATCGGAGCGATAGGTCGTGCTCAGCCGGTCAATCGGTCCGTGGAACCCGAGCGTGACGTCGTAATCGCGGACGCGCGTGGTGGCCGCGACGTCGATCACCGGCTCGATCTTCACTGGGTTGGAGAAGCTGATGTCGCCACGGTCGAGCTCGTAGGTCGCCCCGTTGAATTGGACCTGGCCCTCGGTGATGTTGATCCGCCCGAGGATAACCGGCCTGGTCGCGGTCCCGCGCACGTTCAGGTTGACGTCGCCGGTCAACTTCGCAAGCGAGGTCGAGACCTCGAGGTCCGGCGCCGACGTGACCTTCAGGTTCAGGCGCAAGTTGTTCAGCCAGGAGGTCGGATCCGGCGCCGTAGCCGGCGCCTTGGACGCGGCGATCACGACGGCCAGATCGAAGTTCTGATTTACGCTGAAGCGGGTAATGGCGACGTCACCGGTGAGAATGGCGCTGTCGCGGGTGCCGGTCAGGCGCATGTCGCCGTCCAGCGCCTCGCTCATGCCTTGCGGGTACCGCAGCCGGACATTTTTCGCGTTCGTGATGAGATTGAACGAGAGCGCGTTCCCGTAGCTCACGAAGCCGCCGAAGCTGACGTCGCCCCCGCCCGTCGTCGCCGTCAACTGCTGGATCTGGAAGCGGTCCTGGTTAAAAACGAGCGTGCCGTTCACATTGCTGAGGCCGTTCGGAAAATCGATATGCGTCACCGTGCCGTTGGTGATCTTCATCGTTCCAAAGAACGTGGGACGGATGATGGTTCCGCCGGCGCGCATGTTGAAATCCACGATGCCGCCGGTGTGCAGGTCGGCATTGAAGGACTGCAGCAGGGCGAGATTGACGCGCCCGTCAGCGCGCAGATCCATGGCCCGCGGTCCGGCGAGCGCGACCGAACCCTGCGCGGTGAACGTGGTGTCCGTGCCTGCAAGTTTGAACTGTTCCAGGCGCAGCACGCGGTCCTTCACGGTGAAGCGGACCGGACCATCGTTGTGGATCTTCACGTTCTCGATCTCCGCCGAGAACTGGCCCAGGTCGCCGTCCACGGTCAGTAACTTCGGATCGCGTAACGGACCCGCGAGCTTGATCGTCCCGCTCAGCGAGGAGTGTCCCGTGAGCTTCGCCTTCACGAACATGCGCAGGAGAGGATCGACGTCGAGGCGCGAGACCTTGACCGTCAAATCGGCCGGAAAGTCCTCGCGCATTCCGACCGTGCCATCGACCTCGAAGTCGGCGATGTCAAAATCGGAACGGGCGCGAATGCGCATCACGCCGCCGGTGGTGGTTGCAGTTCCCTCCAGATTTCCGAGCCGCTCGCCGTTCATCAGCAGATTGCGCACGTGCAGGCCGGCATCGATCACCGGCGCTTCTTTTGTTCCCGATCCATGCGCTTCAAAGCTGAGCGTTCCCACCACGCTCACCTTCGGTCCCTGAAGGGCGCGGAACTCGGCAAGGTTGACGCTCTTTCCCGTGAAATCGAAGCGGAACGCGGTTGTCTTGAGGTTGTAATCGGCGTTGCCGGTGACCCGAGCGCTGTTCTGCGCGATCTGCACGTTGCTGAATTCGGCTTCCTGGTGGAGGAAGGTTATATCGGCGCGCGCACTCTGGAACGGCTGGCCGGAGATGGAACCGCGCGTGACCTCGAAGTGCGCTGTGCCGCGCGGATCGTCCTCGGTCCCATAAATATCGAGGTCTCCGTTGACGATGCCGGTCATCGGGACCGTATACCCGGCCAGCGCCATGGCGTCGGTGAGGTCGAAGTTCCTGGTGGATGCTTTGGCGCGGATGGGGTTGGTCTCGAGGAATCGTCCGTTGAGCAAACCGATGGTCGCCGACAGCGTCAACTGCTCGGCAGCGCGCTTGACGATGCCGTTGGTGATGACCAGTTGCGACGGCGAATATTGCAGGTCGGCAGCGATGGAGTCGAAGCGCACGACACGCGGCGCGGTGCTTGGGTGTGGCGGCGCGAGCGTCGTCACAGGCCTCATGACCGTTGCAGCCGGCGCAGGAAGTCGGAACGGCAATGGAACCTGAACACCAGTCATCGTGAGGTGACCAATGACATTCGGCGCTGTCACCAACTTCCCGCTTACTGATCCGGTGAAGCTCGCCTGGCCGGTGAAGTCCGCGGGGAAGCTCTGTTGCGGGCTCCACGCCGTAAGCAGCGACGACACGTCGCGCACATCTCCGGCAGTCGCCGTGATGCTCAGGCTGGAGTTGCGTGACACGGCGCCGCTCGCCTGAACGTGGACGGAACGCGCTGAAAGATCGAGCTGCTGGAGCTGCAGTTGTTCCGTGCTGGTGATGTAAGTCCCACGCGCGTTTCCCGAGACCGGCAGTTCATTTGCATTCGCGTTGGCGGGTGGATGGAAGGTGGCCGCGAAGTCCGACCGCATATGCGAGGGCGCACCATGCCAAGTCGCCTCGATCGTTCCGCTCGCGCTCCCCACCACGTGCAATCGCTCCAGAGGCAACGCGCGCGTGGACAGCGCTGCTGCCAGGCGCGCGGCAGGCAGGCTATCGACCCTGGCGTGGATGGTTCCCATCTGCTCCGGAAGGTTTGCCGGCGTTTGCTGACCTGGCGCCGACGGCGCATTCGTCCAATTCTTGATCTCCGCGCTGCCGGTCACGATTCCGCCGAGCACGCGGGCGGAGAAATGCGGGATCACGAAGTTGTCTTTGTCGGCGGAGAATTCCGCGCCACCGTCCACTTCAGCCAGCACAAGCGCCGGATCGCGATACTCGACGTTCCGCACGGTCAACTTGCCGGTCGTGCCGTAGTTCCTGGAGGTGTACTGCCCCGTACCGTTGAGCGTCACGGCGCCGCGGCGCACCTGCGGCAGGAGCAGGATATCGCCCGCCTGGGCGAGGTCGATGGTGGCGTTATACGTGAGGTCGGTATGCGGATCGGCGAAATCGATCACCTGCCCGGACGCCTCGAACACCGACCCACCCGCCGCGATCTTCAGACCCTTCACCTGTAATTGGTTCGGAAAAAGGCTGAACTGCGCTTCCGCTGAGGCCAGAAAAGGTTTCAGGTTCTTATAGGCGACCCGCATTTTTCCCGCGCGAGCGCTGCCGTCGAAACGCTGAGAGGCAGCCACATAGTTGATCGCAGCTGCCACATCGTCGGCGGAAAGGTCGAAGGGCCTGGGCCATTCATTCACGATCCAGACGCCGTTATGGATCTCCGCGTGGTCCAGCTTGACGTCGAACAACCGCTGCACCGGAGTGCCGCCCGCTTGCGTGCCTTTCGGTTTGGGCTGGTTGGTGTGCCCGTCGGGATAAACGATCAGATGAATCACCGGATGGTCGATCACGACCGAGCGCAACCCGACCTGCCGCCCGAGCCACGACAGCACCTTCGCATCGATGGTGATGCTTTCAGCGCGCAGGAACGGCTCCTGACTGCTGTCTTCCATGCCGTGGATCACAAGGCCCTTGGCCACGAACTTCAGTCGCGACAGACTCCAGTCCAGCTGGGCCAGCTCAACCTTGCCCCCGGTGGCATGTTCAAGGTCGGCAACGACCTTCCTGTGGACCCAGGCATGAAAAGCGCCAGTGTGCGTCACAGCGACGAGTGCCACGAAGACGAGCGCGAACACGCCGACGGCAAAGCCGAAGGCCCGCAGCCAACGGCGGCCCCGGATCGGGCGTGTCTCGTTCGTGGGTTCGCTGCCGATCATGGAGTTCCTTGCTGCGGCGGCTTTGCACTGGCACTCGGCTGCACTATCGCCGCGGCCGGATCAACGTGGATCTTGCTCTGCTGGCGCAGGTCCTTGAGCCACTCGTTGGTGAGCGCCTCGACGCGCTGCTGGGCGAGCAATTCCTCGATCTGCGGCGACACGTCCGCGAGCGGCGCAACATCGGCGCCTTTCTTCTTTAACTCCGGGACGAGGGTGTCGTTGTAATAGGCTTCGATACTGCGCCGCTCGACGTGCACCGACGGCCGCAGGCGCACGTCAATGAAGCGCAGGATGAGCAACTGCGTCGCGACCCGGTCGCGCAGCTCCGCTTCGTCGATCCCATAGCGGCCCAGAAGCGCGCGAAAGGCATTATCGTTTTCAGTGTTGAGTTGCTTCCGCAGCTCGATGATGCGGTCCGTGATCTCTTGCGCGCTCGGGACTGTCAGCCGGTACGACCGAATCTGTTCGCGCACCAGTTCCTGATCGATCAACCGGTCCAGCGCCGCGCGGGCAACGTCATCGCTCAAAGGCAACGATTTCTGGTCGAGCATCGCCTCGTAACGCATCTCGACCTCCCAATCGCTGAGCAGGATCGGCTGGCGGTTCACCGTCGCTACGATCCGGTCCACCACTTGCTGCGCCGCACACACGACCGTCATAGCAACCACGAGCGAGACGATTTGGAGGATGCGCCGCATCAGAAGGTCTGCCCGATACTGAAATAGAAGTTGAAGTGCCGGAGCGTCTGCGAGCTGAAGGTCGTGATCTTCGTGGCCGGGTCGGTGGTAAAGACCGGGAACACGGGCGGATTCAGGTTGTAGCCGAAGTCGAGCCGCACGGGGCCCACCGGTGTCTTGTAGCGAACGCCCGTGCCCAGCGCCTGCGAGATGTAACCGAATTCGCAGAGCGAAGCCGTGGCCGCGGAAGTGCAGAGCTCCTTGTGCGGCTGCTGGAAACGAACGGCGCCGTGGAACATCTCGCTGACCGTGCTGAAGACGTTCCCCATGTCATGGAAGAACGCCAGGCTCATGTTGTCGGCAACGAACGGGATGAGAAGCGGTGGCGTGCGCACCTCGATGTTATTGATGAAAACCGCATTCCCGCCGAGCGGTTGCCCGGTGGTGAGGTCGCGCGGGCCGGCCTGGTTGAGGGCGAAGCCGCGGTGCGAACCGGCGCCGCCGGCAAAGAAGCGCTCCGGAAGCGGCAGTGATTGCGTGTTGCCGAACGGCTCTGCCACCCCGATGCGCGTGTTTCGCGCCAGCACCCACTCCCGGTCATGCCTCTTGTGGAAGGCGTAATACGTGGTGTTCTGGCCGCTGAAGCGCCCAAACGCGGCTTCCGATCCGAACACGCCGGAGGCCACGCCAGTATCAAAGGTGTTCAAGCTGCCGCGATGCGAGTCGATGGGATCGTCGCGGTGTTCACGGATGTAACTCAGGCTGGGCATGCCGACGCGGACCGGCAGCGAGAACAACGGGATGAGCGCCGGGTTGACGACGACGTCCGTGGCGCGCACCCGCCGGTAGGTAAACCGGTAGAGGAGCGTCGTGACCGGGACATGGGTCTGCGTCCGCGACACAACCTGCTCGACCTGGATAGACCCTTCCAGCCGCTCGGAGGTGAACGTGCGCACGTCGAGCGAGTTGTTGTAGAACGTGCTCACCGTCAGGCGCAGGTTTTCGTTCCGCAGAAAGCGCGGAGCGTCGTAGCTGATCAAGCCAAGCTGCTGCAGGCTGCCGACGTGCGACTTGAGCGTGAGCGTGTGCGCGCGGCCGCCAACATTGTTGCGGGTGATTCCGAAGCTTACGCGCGGGCTGGCGCTGGTATTGCCCTGGGGGCTGGCGTGCGGGCCGCCGATCCCCGGCTGGATCTCGATGCCGAAGCCGTAGTCGAAGGTCCAGCGCTTCGCCTCTTCGAACTGGAAAAACACGTCCTTGTAGGTCGCCTTACCTTCCTGGTTCGCTACCGCCATATCGACGGCGTTAAAGACCCCGAGGTCGTAGAGATGCCGTTGCGTATCCAGCATGGCCGCCTGGCTGAGCGGGTCTCCGGCATGGATATCGAACTGTCGGGTCACGATGCCGCGGCGGGTAAATTCCAGCCCGCTCAGGAGCACGCGGTCAACGAATACCTGCGGGCCCTCGTCGATGACGTACACCACGTTCATTTTGCCCGGATCCGCCGGAGAGGGCGAAGCTTTGGCTGAGAAGGTCGCGTCGGGGAAACCGTGGTTGAAGTAGTAATTGAGCACGGTATCGCGGTCGGTGAGGGTATTGGCTTCGGAGTATGCCTGCCCGGGCTGCATGGTGAGCAGCGGCTGCAATTGCTCGTCGGGGATGGCCTTGTTGCCGTCGATGGCCACGCTCGCCACCAGCGTTTGCGGTCCTTCCTCGATGTGCAGGAACACCGCCATCCGGCCTACGTGACCGCGATAGTCGTCCTTGAAATCGCCGGTGACTTTCACCTGGAGAAATCCGTTCGACTGGTACAGGTTCCGGATATTCTGCACATCCCGCGCGAGCAGATCCTGGCTGAAGCGTCCGTGCGGGACGAGCCAGCTCGCCTTCTGCACGGTCATGCGTTCCCTGATCAAGGTGGTATCGAAAAATTTGTTGCCCTCGATCACGACATCTTCCAGGTCATGCTTGCGGCCGCGGTCAACGTCGTAGATGATGGCGACCCGCTCCTGTTCCTGTTCGGTCTTGCGCGTGTAATCCACGGTTGCGTCGAAATAACCCCTGTTCTGGAAGTAGTCGCGAAGGTTGCGCCGGCCTTCATTCAGTAAGTCGTCGTCGACGGCGTGCTCTTCGTATACGGGAACGTACTTCTGCAACTGGCGCTTGCTCAGGCCCGCGCCTTCGACCTGAATGTCGATCACAGGACCGCGATTGATGCGAAAGGTGTAATCGAGCTCGTTCGTGTCGGCGTGGTAGTCCTTGTTGACGACAGCGATCTGCGCCTCGAGCCGGTTGCGCTTGCTGAACCTCTTGCGCAACCGCTGCAGGGCCGAGGTCAGATGCTGGATGGCGACCGGCTTTCCCGGACGCAGCTTCGAGATCTTCAGCACGTCGGCCTCGCTTAGGCCGGAGTCGCCGTCGACGGTGATCTTCCCGATGCGCGCCGGCTCACCCGGAACCACGTGGAACTTCAGGGCGATCTTCTGGATATTCGGATTTTTCTGCTCCTCGACCGTGACCTTCGCCTGGTAATAGCCGTTGTCCACAAGGACCTGCTGCATGCGGGCGATGGCCGGTTCGATCATTTCGGGCGTGAAGACCTCGCCCAATTCCAGCTTGCTGGCGTCGATCAATTGGCTCGGTGTCGGCCGCTTGGGCGCGCCGTCCACCGTCACCTCGCCGATGAAGAGGTTCGGCTCCGCGACGAACACCAGAGATATTTCGTTCTTCTGGTTCTTCTGGGCCACGACCTGTATGTCGGCGAAGCGGCCGGTGGCGTAGAGCTGACGCAGGCTCTGCGCGACTTTTTGCCTGTCCAGCGGGGCGCCTTCGATCGGTGCGATCATCTTGCGCAACGACTGCATTACGGGCGGGTCGAGGCGGACGCCGCGAAATTCCACGCTCGCTACCGGTAGCCCTAGCAGGGAGGTCAAGCTGGACGCGATGGACAAGGTGGTCGCAGGCGGCGCCGGTTGCGCAGGCGCAGCGATCCCGCTGCTCTGCCCGGGGGCGAGGTCCTTCGGAGTGATGGGCGGCGGCGTGTTCTGGCCGAGCGCGGTCGTCAACGCGCCAGCCAGTAGCGCGATTGCGACGCACGAAATTCCCGGCCTGCCTGTTCGCAAGAAGACCATGGACGCCTTAACGGCTTACCCGACACGACGACCGACAGCGCATGCGCGGGCTTCAAGGCACCGGTTGCAAGTTCCCACGGTTCGATGATTCCGGCCGGGAAGCTTGTTCTATCAATGCTTTACCGGCAGAGCTCGCCGCAATCCGCGTCTCAGGTACGGCTCGGATTCGCGCGCCCCTATAATAATTGCTGAGCGTCCCCAACCAGCATGACGGTATCTTCCGAGGAACGGTACTCCCGGCAAATCTTATTCCGCCCTGTCGGCGCCGAGGGGCAAAAACGGCTGCACGAAAGTCGGGTCACCATCGTCGGGTGCGGGGCTACCGGTTCCGCACTCGCAGCACTCCTCGCCCGCGCCGGGATTGGGACGCTCCGGATCATCGACCGCGATTACGTCGAGCCCAGCAACCTGCAACGGCAATTGCTCTTCGACGAAGCCGATGCGGCCGAGTCGCTGCCCAAAGCCATCGCTGCCGCGCGCAAGATTACCAGTTTCAACACCGGCATCACCGTCGAGTCGCGCGTTGCCGACCTGGCGCCCGCCAATATCGAGGAACTACTCGAGGGCGCGCAGTTGATCCTGGACGGCACCGACAACTTCGAGACCCGCTACTTAGTCAACGATTATGCGGTCAGCAAGGGCATTCCGTGGATCTACGCCGCCGCAGTCGCGAGCTATGGCGTCACCATGACCGTGCTGCCGCAGGAGACCGCGTGCCTGGCGTGCATCTTCCCGGATTCGCCGCGCGGGACCTTCGAAACCTGCGACACAGCGGGGATCCTGAACTCGGCGGCTGCGTCGGTGGCAGCTATCGAGGCGACGGAAGCACTCAAGCTTCTGGTGGGAGATCGAGGGGCGCTGCGGAGGACGCTGCTGTCGTTCGATGTCTGGAAGAACGATCGCGCGGAGATCTCGACCGCAAAGCCCCGCGCGGATTGCCGGGCGTGCGGGCAGCGCGATTTCGTTCACCTCGCCGGAGAAGGCCGCCCGCATATCACGTTGTGTGGACGTAATTCCGTCCAAATCCACGAACGCCATCGGCCGGTCGATTTCGGGGAGATGCAGCAGCGATTGGCGTCACACGGCAGCGTCCGCCACAATGATTTCGTGCTCAAGTTCTGGAAAGATCCGTACGAATTGACGCTGTTCCTTGACGGGCGGGCGATCATCAAGGGGACGACGGATACGGCGGTGGCGCGAAGTTTGTATGCGAGATTTGTGGGGAGTTAAACATTGGTGATTTAGCGATTTGTGATTGGTGATTGCTTGTACGAGTCGCGATGTTTTAATCACCAATCACAAATCACTCAATCACCAATGCGCCCTCACGCCCTTCCAGCAAACTCCCGCGTTTCGGTTGAGACCTTCACCTTCTCGCCCTGCTTGATGAATAGCGGCACGCGAATCTCGATGCCCGTTTCCAGCTTCGCAGCTTTGGTGACGTTACCGCTCGCGGTATCGCCGCGCGCGCCGGGCTCGGTGTAGGTCACTTCCAGTTCGACGTTCTGCGGCAGTTCCAGGCCGATCGGATTGCCGTTGAACTTGGTCAACTGGATGATCGTCCCGTCGACGAGGAAATCGAGCGCGTCGCCGATCATGTCGCCCGACAGCGTAACGGTCTCGAAGGTTTCCTGGTCCATGAAGTGGGAGCCGTCGCCGTCACTGTACAAATACGACGCCGGGACCATCTGCAGGTCGGGCTCTTTGAACTTGTCGCTGGCTTTGAAGGTCTTGTCGAAGACGGCGCGCGTGATCAGGTTGCGCATCTTCAGGCGCACCAGGGTTTGGCCGCCGCGGGCAGTGGGCGTCGAGACGGAAACGTCGAGACAGACGTAGGGCGTGTTTTCGAATTCGAAGAAGTCTTTGCGTTTGATGTCGATTGCGTCGATTAATGCAGCCACAAATCCCTCTGGAAGACTTTCTAGAATACCAGCTCAATCACCTCATCTTCGCGCAGCACCGACGCCTAGTGGTCGAATCGTAATGCGCGTAGCGTCGCGAGCTCCGCATCTAATTCGCCCTGAGAAGGTGCGTTCACCTGGATCGCCAGAAGACGTCGGTCTGACAGCGGGATGACGATGGCAGAGTTGTAAGGCAGGGTTTGACCGCCATGAAGTTGCAGGTAATCGAGCCTCCAAACGGTGCGTCCTGCGAGAGACATAGTCTTTGTCGCAAACATCTTTACTTTTTCGTCCGCTTGCATTGATGTTCTCAGTGCGTTTAACCAGCCATTAGCAATCTGCTCTCGCGACGAGCCCGTAGACCGCACCATCGTGTCGTAGAGGAATGCCATTCTTGGAACCCCGGAACGATCAGGGGACTTCCACAAAGCAAGCACAACGTGTTCGCGGCCAGCGGGATCGAGGGCTCGAATCTCCTTTTCCACCTTGGGGAAGAAACCGTCGGGGACCGGGAACGTCAGGCCGAGCGCATTGTGACGAAAAACATGTCCTTCAGTCCCGTCTTCGACCTGTCCCGTACAGAATGAAGCAGACAGCAAAACCAACCACAACATGGCACCGCATAAAAAACAAACGCGTCGCATGAGAGCCTCCTGATCTTCGTCCTACTTCGCCTCTACCTTCGCCACTGCGTTCTTCAGCCCCTCGCCTGTCGCCATGATCGTGATGTTTCCCGGCTGCTTGGACGGGCGCACGATCAGCAGCGCCATCCCGCTGAAGGCCTTTCGATAATCGGCCTGGAAAGGCTCGGTGGTCGCGGCGTTCCCGTTGTCAACCGCTTCGATCTTCCCCGCGCCCGACACTTTGAAGTGCACGAGATTGTCGGCCTCGGGAACGAGGTTTCCGTCTTTGTCTTCCACGCGCACGGTCACGAAGGATAGGTCTTCCCCGTCCGCCGAAATTTGCGCGCGATCAGGAATCAACCGAATCTGCGACGGCGGTCCGGCGGTCTTGCGCTCGTCCGTTGCGACCTGCTTCCCGTCCTTATACGCGACCACCTTCAGCGTCCCCGGTTCGTACGGCACCTGCCACAGCAGGCGATATTTGGACGAGAACTTCAAATCATCGCTGACCTTCTTCCCTACCGGCAGCTCCACCGGCTCCGACCAGCGCTTCTTCTTGCCGAGCGAGCGGCCGTTCAGAAACAGTTCGGCCTCGTCGGCGTTCGTGTACACCATCACCGGGATGGGCTGGCCCTCGCGCCCGGCCCAATTCCAGTGCGGCAGAACGTGCACCATCGGCTTCGAGGTCCACTGGCTCTGATAGAGGTAGTAGCGGTCTTTCGGAAAGCCAGCGAGATCGACGATCCCGAAATACGAACTGCGCGCCGGCCAATCCGCCTCACGATCGGCGTTCCGGTTGAAGTACGGCGTCGGTTCGCCGATGTAATCGAAGCCGGTCCACACGAATTCGCCCAGCATGCGCGGATTCTTCTCCTGAGCCGCGAACTCCACGTCGGCGGTGTACGCCCACGGCGGCGCGATGATGTCGTAGCTGCTCAACTGGTGCGACGGGTGCTTCTGATACTTCTCGATGGGCAGGTGATAGACGCCGCGCGAGCTGACGACGCTCTCGGTCTCCGACGCCAGCACGATCCAGTCCGGGTGCGTCGCCAGGATCTCGGCGTAGCCGCGCTCGGAGTAGTTGAAGCCCTTGACATCAAGCTCGTCGGCGAACTTGTTCTTGATGGCCTCGCGCGGCATGTTCATCGCCGATGTCGTGGGACGCGTGGGGTCCTCGCGATGACAGATCCCGACCAGCCGGCGCGCGATCTTCCACCCGTCTGGGCTGCGCTGCTCCTCGATCTCGTTACCGATGCTCCACAGGATGACGCTGGGATGATTGCGATCGCGGCGGATCTGGTCGGTCAGGTCGCGCTCGGACCACTCGTCGAAATACTTGCTGTAGCCGTTCTTGACCTTCGCAATCTGCCACATGTCGAAGGCTTCGTCCATGACGAGGAAGCCGAGACGGTCGGCTAACTCCAGCAGCTCCGGCGATGGCGGATTATGCGAGGTGCGGATGGCGTTCACGCCCATCGCCTTCAGGATCTGCAACTGACGCTCGGTCGCCCGGCGGTTCACGGCGGCGCCGAGAGCGCCGAGATCGTGATGGTCGCAGACGCCCTTCAGCCGGATGCTGCGGCCGTTGAGCTTCAGGTCCGTGGGCGACCACTCGACGGTGCGGATGCCAAAAGGCGTGGTGTAGCGATCGACGTCTTTTCCGCCGCTTCGAACCGTGCTGACGAGCGTGTACAGATACGGATCGTCAACATCCCATCGATGCGGATCGGGGACGTCGATCGTCGTAGCGACATGCGTTTCGCCGTTCGCCGACAAGTCGGTCGGAGTAACTGCGCGAGCCACTTGCTTGCCCTGCGCGTCCAACACGGTCGTGACCAAGTCAACAGGAGTAGCTCCGTTCTGGATCATCGTTACGACGTGGATCTTCGCCGCTTTATCCGTCACCTCGGGTGTGGTGACGTACGTGCCCCAGCGCGATACGTGTACTGGTCCGGTGATATTGAGCCACACATTCCGATAAATGCCCGCGCCCGGATACCAGCGCGACGACTGCTCCTCCGGCGTGAGACGAACGGCGATGACGTTCTCTTCGCTGCCGAATTTCAGGTACGGCGTCAGGTCGAATCCGAAGCCGATGTATCCGTAGGGGCGGCCACCCAGTTGCTTGCCGTTGAGCCAGACAGTCGCGTTGTTCATTGCGCCGTCGAACTCGATCCAGACGTGCTTACCTCGTGATGGGGCAGGCATATAGAAGTGCTTGCGGTACCAGCCGGTGCCGAAATCCGGCAGCGCGCCCTCGTGCGGGTTCAGCTTGGGATCGAACGGCCCCTCGATCGCCCAGTCGTGGGGCAGGTTGAGCGCGCGCCAGTGCGAATCGTCGTACGACGGCTGCTCCGCGCCGGGCGCGTCGCCTTTGAGGAAACGCCATCCGTCGTCAACACTTACATGCCGTGAATTGGCAATGTTCAGCGTGGCCCTTGGCGCGGTCTTCTGCGCATTGGCTGCAACACTGAACAGGAGCAGGGCCAGCAGCAACGACTTTGTTCTCATGAGTGCCCTCAAAAATCGGTAATCGGAATTGGTTCTTCGTATCCAAGCTCAGCCGGAACTCAGAACTAAGAACTCGGAACTAGGAACTAGGAACTAGGAACTAGGAACCCGAAACCTGAATCCGGCAGTGTACTCGCTTCTCGATACTCAGTACTTATTACTTAATACTTCCCTGGCATCCCCGTTTACCACGCAGTAATCCTATTTAGCTGAAGCGGTGGCGGGAGTGCTCTGTGTTTGGGGAGCCCGCACGCTGGGAGCCCCTTATGAAGCGTTGGGTCCTGTTCACACTTACGTTCACACTGGTTTCGACCGTGGCCGCTGCGCAGGCCGTGGTCACTCCCTACGGCCAGGCGACGACGGGCGGAATCGCCGTGCCCGTAGCGCCGTACGTGTCGCCGCCGCTGGTTACGACGCCGCTGATGCACCTGAGCAACGCAGCCACGCTTCCGCCGACCAACACTGCCGCGGTCTCGCTGACGTCGCCGCCGCCGGAGCCGCCCTCGGCCGTGCCCATCCGTCCGGAGATCGATCTTGGGCCGGAGACCGTTTACGTCGGCCCCCCTTGGCGCGGTACCGACAACAGTGCTGCCAATACTGCGGCCTCGCCAGTTACGTTCATGGGACGCCATTATGTCGACCTCGGCGTGAACAGTGGCGGCGCGATGGCGTTTAACGACGGCACGAGCGGCCGCAGCCTCGGCGAGATCGCGCGAGAGAACCGGCAGCGCATGCAGGGCGTGAATGCCCGCACGTTCACCAATTCCGATGTCGAGCATATGGCCGGCGCCGGTGGCGTGAGCGGCATCGCCACAAATCCGAGCAACAATGCGGGTTACCCGGCCGACAACGGCGTCATCAACAGCAGCGGCGCTATCGCGGCTCCTACGAATCCGCCCGCGCAGAACGCGCCGCAAGCGACGCCGCCGGCGACCGAGCAGAAGCCCAGCGCCGCCGTCCCGCCGCACGAGATGACGCAGGCGCAAACGCCGGCAAATCCCGCCGACCAGAACGCGCAGTCGAACGCTGCTTCGGCGAACCAACAAGGCAATCAGCGGACATTGCCGAAGAGCGCTTCGCCGCTGCCGCTGATCGCGCTCGGCGGGTTCACCGCAACCATCGCCGGGCTGCTCGCACGCAAGGCGCGCGCGTAAACGGGAGAACGGTAATCGGTAATTAGTAATTGGAAATCGGGAGCGCTGGCGAAACAGCAAAGTGCACGTCCCGGATACGGTCACTGATTACTGATTACTGATTTCTGATTTCCGATTTCCGTTCCGATTTCCGATTTCTGATTTCCGATTTCCGATTCCCGATTACTGCTTTCCCGTCGCCGCTTTCTGAAGCTTCCCCGATCGCCCCACAATCACTGAAACTCGAAACTGAAACTGTTATCCTTCCGGGCAAATGTCCGAAGCCATAGCCGTCCCGCGTTCCGCGCCGTCGCGCTTTTATCGCTGGGTAGTGCTTGTGTTCGTCAGCCTGGCGATGTTCGGCAACTACTACTTTTACGACGCGCTCAGCCCGCTCGCCGACATCCTGCAAAAACAACTTGGGTTCACGGACAAGCAGATCGGGCTTCTGAATTCGTTCTACAGCATTGCACCGATTGCAACGGTCCTGATCGGCGGGATCATCATCGACCGCATCGGTACGCGCAAAGCGACGCTCCTGTTCGGCGTGATCTGTTTCTTCGGCGCCATTCTGACCGCGGCTACTCCGAGCTTCCCGCTGATGGCGACCGGCCGCTTCATCTTCGGCATGGGCGCCGAATCGCTGATTGTTTCCATCACCACGGCGGTCGCCAAGTGGTTCCGCGGAAAAGAGCTCAGCTTCGCACTCGGCATCAATCTGCTGATCGCGCGCTTCGGGACGATGCTGGCGCAAAGCTCGCCGAGCTGGGCCAAATTCGCGTACGCGAATAACAGTTGGCAGAACCCCTGGTTCCTCGGCGTCGGATTTGTGAGTCTGTGCGTGACCGGGCCCATCCTGTACTGGATCCTCGAGGTGCGCGCCGAGCGCACGCACTCACTTGGCGCCGCGGGTGACATCGACAAGATCGTCTTCAGCGACATCAAGAAGTTTGGCAGGTCCTACTGGTATCTCGTAGCGCTGTGCGTACTGTTCTACTCGGCGATCTTTCCTTTCGAGACGTTCGCGGTGAAGTTCTTCCAACACTCGCGCCGGATGCCGCTCGCGGACGCCGGCCTGTCGCTCAGTATCCTGACCGTTTGCACGATGATCGGGACGCCGCTGTTCGGCTACTTCAGCGACCGCGTCGGAAAACGCGCGACGCTGATGATCCTCGGCTCGGGCCTGCTGATCCCGGTGTTCCTCATCATGGGGCATGTCTATTCCGACCGCACCGTGAGCGTGACGCTGCCCTGGCCGTGGTCGGCGCACTTCAACGCCCCGCTGCCGCTGGTCGGAGCGATGAGCATGATGGGCGTGGCGTTCGCGCTCGTTCCGGCGGTGATCTGGCCGTCGGTCGCCTACATCGTCGACCAGAAGGCGCTCGGGACCGCGCTGGGCCTGATGACCATGATCCAGAACATCGGACTGGCAGGGTTCAATTACGTCCTCGGCTCGGCCAATGACCACTGGCACGCCAGCGAGGTTAATCCGTCCGGCTACATGCCGATGCTCTACATCCTGACCAGCCTCGGATTCGTGGCCATGCTGTTTGCCATCCTGCTGCGAATCCGAGAAACCGGGCCGGAAGGCCATGGGTTGGAGACGATCACGGCGAAAACAAGCCCTTAGCTATTAGCCATTAGCTTTTAGCTAGAAGCTGCCGATTTACCTTGAGCCTTGCGGCTTGAGCCATGAGCCGGTTTTTACAGGCAACCAAAGTACCCACAATCGCGCTCTACCCTTCAGCCGTTCAGGGCTCCTGCTGCATCCAATATCTGAAGACGCCGTTTTGATGAAATTCCGGCGGAAGTTATACAACACATAAGGACTTAGCTGCATCAGAGTAGATGCAGCCTGAAAAAGGCATTGACTCAAGCGAAAAAATCGACGCTACCGTCTGGCATCACCGAGGCAGAGGCGATTGCCCGGGCCAAGGCAGGAGACTCAGAGTGCTTTGAAGTGCTCTACGGCCTCCACAAGCGGCGTGTCTACTCGTTGTGCCTGCGCATGACGGGGAACACCGCCGAAGCTGAGGACCTGACGCAGGAGGCGTTCCTGCAGCTCTATCGCAAGATCGCCACCTTCCGCGGTGAGTCAGCGTTCTCGACGTGGCTGCATCGGCTGGCGGTGAACGTCGTGCTGATGCACCTGCGTAAGAAGGGGCTTCCGGAGGTCTCCTTACAGGAGACGCTGGAGCCGCAGCAGGAAGACGGGCCGAAGAAGGACATCGGCGCTCCCGATAACGCGCTGGTCGGATCCATCGACCGCGTGAACCTGGAGCGGGCGATCGAGAGTCTTCCGCCTGGGTATCGCATCATTTTTGTGCTGCATGACATCGAGGGTTACGAACATAACGAGATTGCCGAGATGATGGGTTGTTCCATCGGCAACAGCAAGAGCCAACTCCACAAGGCGCGTATGAAACTGCGCGACCTGCTGAAGATCAGCAGAGCCGAAAAGGCCGCCAGGCGATAGTCAGCGGGGAATGGAGGGGGCGATATCGGGGAGAGGATGAACATGGACTGCGCAGAATTCCAGAAAGTTCTGCCTTACATCATCGAGAGCGGAGGCAATGCCCAGGAAGAACAGCATCTCCGCGAGTGTCACGTCTGCTCGGACCTGGTACAGGACCTCCGCTACATCGCCGAGCAGGCGAAGTTGCTGGTGCCGATGGAAGAGCCCGCGCCCCAGGTGTGGGAAGGCATCCGCGACTCGTTAGAACGCGAGGGACTGGTGAAAAAACCGGCCCGCGCCAGGGGGCGACTTCTAGGAAGCCAAGGCATCCTTCCCTGGATCGCATCGCTTTCCGCTGTCGTTTTAGTAGTCTGCGGCATCATCCTGTACCGGCGCGGGGCCGAGCAGCAAACTCCGGCTGTCTCCGTCGCCAGCGAAGATTCCGCCGACCAGGATCCACAGGACCAGCAGGTGCTGACCGAGGTCGCGCAAACGCGTCCCGAGATGAAGGACAGGTACGCCAGCACCCTGAGGCAGGTCAACGCATCGATACGTGAATCGAAGAAGGCAGTGGCGGCCGATCCCTCCGATCGCGATGCCCGCAATGCCTTGCAGCGCGCCTACGAGCAGAAGGCCATCGTGTACGAAACGGCGACGAGGTCGCTGCAGTAGCGACCGCGCTATGGAACGCGCATACCGACGAGCGGCTTTGGCGGTCCTGTTAGCAGGCGCCGTTACGCTCGTTCCGGCGCAAGAACGGGCGGGAAAGAACAGCGCGGGAGTCTTCACCGTCCAACCGGGCGCGACAGTCAGCGTCACCAACGATTACGGTCCCATCACGGTCCACCGTTCCACGACGGCAGCAAATCAGGTCGTCATCAGCGGCAAGCCACATTCCGACAAAGTGGAGATCGACACGAAACAGTCCGGCAACCGCGTCGACGTGCGCACCCACTACCTGCGGAAAGGCAGCGCGGAGGAAAGTTCCGTCGACTACGACGTCCAGATCCCCAGCAGCGTTTCGGTGGTAGTGCGCACGATGAATGGCGCGGTGAAGATACAGAACGTCAATGGCGACGTCATGGTCGATTCCGACAGCGGCAGCGTGGAAGTTCGTGATGCGATGAACGGCCACGTTCACGTGCGCACAATGAACGCTCCGGTGACGCTGAGCAATATCACTAACGGCCATGTTGAGGTGACGTCTGTTGCCGGCGAGGTGACGCTCTCCAACGTCAGCGGCTCGATGGTGTCGGCGAACACCAACGGCGCGCCGATCCACTTCACCGGCGACTGCAACGGTGACGGCGAGTACACACTATCTACACACTCGGGCCCTATTGACGTCACGCTTCCGGCGAACGCATCGGTCGACGTTACGGCGCGATCGGTGGTTGGCAGCGTCGAAGACGGCTACCAGCTTCAGCCGGACTCACATCCCACCATGGTGATCGCGGCGGGCAAGTCGTTCGCCGGCCATGCTAACTCCGGCGCGGCGTTGCTGCACCTCAGCAGCTTCAGCGGAAAAATCACAGTCAAGAAGCAGTAAGAAAACTGGCGCATGGCTCAGGGCTCAGGACTCATGGGTAAGCCCTTCGTTTAAACGTCCCGGAATGGGACTTCGGCGGCAAACGAAAGAGACCCACATCACCGACACGGCTCGCGAAACCTGCTAGCGTCGATAGTAAGAAGACGAGCCGCCGACCGACGCGTCGATACACGCTGATCAAGACCAGCCAGCAATCATTCGCGTTGACCAGCGGACAACGCAGTTCGACCTCGGCTGCGGAGGAGGAGCGGGTGAATAAAGGCCGCATTCCACCATCCATACGAAGCGACCCTCCTTCCCTGCCCTTATACCGCGCTTGCGTGACTACGTGTTGCCTCGCGCCCGGTTCCTCCGCAGCCGCTCAGTTCTTACCGACTCCCAAACCGCTGCTCCGGGTTTCGCTCGGAACCCGGAACTCGGAGTTCAGCGCTCCCAAGAGGTGCAATCATGCTGGCACTCACACTGCGAAAGAAGTTTCCTGAACTCGGCATACTCGCCGGAATTGCAGCCGGCGCGGTATTAACGTATTTTGGCGATCCCTATCGCGGACGACGACGACGCGCCCACGCCCGCGACAAAGCCACGCATCTTACCAACGTCGCGGAAAGGGCGATCGACCGAAGTTTCCGCGACCTGACCAATCGTGCGCACGGAGTGTTCGCCGACACGCTCGACTGGGTCATGCCTCCGCACGTTCCCGACGAGATCCTGCTCGAGCGTATCCGGACCAGCATGGGACGACTGGTGTCGCATCCGGGAGCGATCGAAGTGCGCGTTGCCGGTGGTGACGTGATGCTGACCGGCAATGTGCTGCGCGACGAACTTCCCCACCTGCTCGACTGCCTGCGCGCGACAAACGGCGTGCGCCATGTGATCAACGAACTGACGGTGCACGAGGCGCCGGGAAGCTGTCCTGGGTTACAGGGCAAGCGCGTCGTACATGCGAACGAAGCGACGTGTGTCACCGGGCCGTGGACACCGGCGGCGCGCGCGGTGCTGGGCGCGACCGGCATCGGGCTGATGCTGGGAGGACTATTCAACTTCAGCAAGAAGAGAAGCTGCCTCGGGTCGTTGATGGGATTGGCCGGAAGCGGCATGCTGGTGCGGTCGGTCACCAACGTCGGACCGCTCGAAGGAATGGGATTCGATCCCACGGCGGTGGGCATCACGTTGCAGAAGACGACGACCATCGATGCTCCGGTGGAGCGCGTCTTCGACCTGCTGGTGGACCCGGACAAGCTGCCGAAGGTGATGGACCACGTCCGCGAAGTGACCAAGGTGGACGACACGCACTATCACTGGACGGTGATCGGACCGGCCGGAACGCCGCTGAGCTGGGACTCGGAAATCACGAGGCTCATCCCGAATGAACTGCTGGCGTGGCGGAGCAGTCCGGGCGCGGCGGTCAAGAACGATGGCGTGGTGCAATTCGAATCGACTGGAAGTGGTGGAACGCGGGTCCACATCCGGATGCATTACCTGCCGCCGGGAGGATACCTGGGACACTCGGTCGCCGAACTGATCGACGCCGACGCAAAACACATGCTGGACGACGACTTGGCGCGGCTGAAATCGCTGGTGGAGCGCGGGTCGGCGACGGTGCACCACCGGAAGGTAAAGATCGAGGACGTAGAAAAGTAATCGGAACAACTTTAATCGGTAATCGGACTTCGAGAAACGCACGCCCGATTACCGATTTCCAATTTCCGGTTACGTTGAGGTCGAAAAACCATGCTGGATGTGAGCACTCTCGCGTTCCGGCTGTTGTCCGCGCTCGCCATCGGACTTCTCATCGGAGCGGAGCGCGACATTCGCTGATCTGACGAACAAAAAGCGCACACTTACGTGAAGCCGATTTCACGCTCGTTATTGCCGCATCTGGCGAGGCGCGGGGCACCAGACCCATTCAGGCGCAACGGCGCTTGGCAAGGTCGACGGCATGCTTGTCATAGAAGAAGGCTCCCGAAAAATCCTGCCGGCGCCCACACTGCGGACAGTCCCAGTGCCATTGCCCTTCATGACAATCCTTGCAAAAAATGCCCGGGGTGGCGGCCACGGTGTCTAACACGAGCCTGATCCCTCCGCAGGCCGAGCATTTCAGGTCAAAGGGGAACTCGGCATGGCATTTGTTGCAGATCATCCTCGCATTGCGCTGGTCGAAACCGCCAGTAACGCCGTTCCACCAATCCAGGCTGCGCACGCGACTCCATTTCGGACCAGGTTCTTTTTTCATGGGCCGACCGGCCTCCTGCGTGATTGGTTTGGACCGCCGCCAACGCCCCCCCACGAGAAATACCAGACGGAGGGGAAGGATGCGTTCGCGGCGTTGTTCTTCCTGGAGACGCCTGACCCGCGCCTTGAGTAAGTCAGCCAAGGAGATCATGCCTAGAAGCTTGCGCGGATTGGAACGCTCGACGACAGGAAACTCAGTGATGTCGGTTTGGGCCATGCGATTCACCACCCGGGTCAGAGGTTCATCAGGATAAGCCTTGGCTGGGTCGGAGTGCATCACGTCCGCCAAGCAGACATCATGGCCCTCGATAAGTTTCTCTGCCAGGTGCTTTTGTATGTCGCTGCGGGGCACGACGCCAACCAGGTGACCGTCGGCGTCGGAGACCGGATATAAGTGCTGGCTGCTGGGGACATCGGCAAATGTGCGATCCAGTTCTCGAAGAAGGAAGGAAGATGGGAATGCGGCGATGTTGGTGCGCATGACGTCGCTTACGAAGAGGACTTCCAACGGATCGACTGCATACTCGCGACTAAGGTGATAACCGCGGCGGCTGACTTTTTCAGTCAAGATGGAGCGGCGCATGGTGAGGACAGTGAAACCATGGGCGATGGTGACAGAGACAACCAGCGGCAAGAGGACATTCACATCGTGGGTAAGTTCAAGAACAAAGATGATGCCGGTAAAAGGGGATCGCATAGTGCCGCCTAGAACAGCGGCCATGCCGACAAGCGGCCAGAATCCCAAGCCCTCATTGGGCAGGAACGTCGCCGCCAAACCGCCGAGCGTGCCACCCATCATCAACAGCGGAGCGAGCACACCGCCAGAGGTGCCGGAACCCAGAGAAATGGACCAGATCACCCACTTGATGAAGAGAATGCCAAGGAGGAGGTGGAGCGCCACTGAGTGCGTAACCAGGCTGCCAATCACGTCATAACCGACGCCCAGTGCTTGCGGAAAGAACAGACCGCCGAGGCCGACGGCGATGCCACCGAGAGCGGGCCACCACATCCAGTGAATGGGGAGCTTGCGGAAAGCATCTTCCGCGGCATAGACGGAGGCAGTGAGGAGCGCAGAAAGTCCGCCGGCCAGGAGCCCTAGCAGCAGACATCCCAGGAGGCCATTGGGTTCGAGCCACGCGGGATGCGGCGCAACGGGAAATAACGGACCCGGGCCAATAATGTAGCGTCGGACAGCGGCAGCGGCCGCACTCGACAATGCGACCGGAATGAAGCTGCGCGGTTTCCACTCGAAAAGGAGCAGTTCGACGGCGAGCAGAGCGGCCGCCACCGGCGAAGCGAAAGTTGCCGACATGCCGCCAGCAGCGCCGGCGACCAGGAGAGTCTTGCGCTCGGCACTCGTGAGGTGCATGAATTGGGCAAGCATCGATCCAAACGCGCCGCCGGTCATGATGATCGGGCCTTCGGCGCCAAAGGGTCCGCCGGTGCCGATGGAAATGGCAGAGGAAAGAGGCTTCAAGAAGGTAAGGCTGGGTTCGACGCGGCTGCCCTGAATCAGGATGGCCTCGATGGCCTCCGGGATTCCATGCCCGCGGATGCGTTCCGAGCCGTACCGAGCCATCAGGCCGACGATGATGCCGCCGAAGACGGGCACAAGGATCTCAAAGAAGCCAAGCTGGTTGTCCACGGGAGAGATCAGCGCGCTGGACCAACGCTGGAAGAAAAAGAGATTCGTGAAGAGACCGATGAGCCGAAGCAGGGCGAGGGCGACAAAGGCGCTGAGCACGCCAATCCCGATGGCGATGGCGGAGAGCAGGAGGACGCGGGAGGTGGTGGTGAAGTCGCCCAGTTCATGCGGGACTGCATCAGCGGCTGGGGGCTCACGGTTTTTTCCAGATTCCCGAAACGCCATGGCACATGATCCTCCGAGATGCTCAGCAGAGGTTGTGCACTTGGTCAGGGCCCGATCGGGCAGGTGGGAGTCGGCCGGGCCGACCTTGTACTTCCTATTTATCGTATCACGATGTGTGGTCACCTGGCGACGAACCGCGTCCATGCGTTGTCATTGGACCGGCTGAGGGCAGCCGGTCCCTCGTTCGAAGTTGCTCCTGGTACTCGCAAAAGACAACGGCGAATGGGGGATCGTCGCTAATCATAACGTGGGCATCGCTCCATCGCAGCAGCGCAACCTCTCATGAACCCGATCGTCGGAATCAGGTTGGCTCTGCCGTCCCGCGCCGCCAAGTGAGCGTGAAATCCGCTTCACACACCGTTGCGCTTTTTGTTCGCGCGAAGGCGTGCTTTGGATCCAGGGCAGCACTCCCCGACATCAAAGCAACCCACTGAACGGCGGCGAGTTCAGGCCTTCTGGGGAGGAGGAAACAATGGAACGTCGTAAATTTCTTGGTGGCTTGACAGCCGCATCTCTCGGTGCCCTTATCGGAAGCTCTTTCCCCGAAGCGCTTCGAGCACAGAGTTCCACTAAAACTAAGCCAAGCGTAGATGGACAGAGTTCTTTCGAGCCCTCTTACGTTGAGGTCTCGGGAAACAAAATTTTTCTGCGTCGCTATGGAAAGGGGCCGGCGATTCTGATGGTGCACGGCTTCCCGCGCACGAGCCTGTTTTGGCGAGAATCGCTCCGAAACTCGCCGAGAGTCACAGCGTGATCTGCGTAGATCTTCGCGCTTACGGTCGCAGCGGGATATCGTAACTTGCGGTGATTCGCCCTCAATTGTTCCTGAAAATTAACGAAGAACTCGACGGCCTTAGCGCAATCTGGTCGTGAGTTCTTGCAAGTTTCTTCTACAGACTGCGCACCCATGTACGACGAAGCCGCGAGTATGTAGAGCGATACAGCGATGAGCCGTGTCGTTCGTGCTGTCATAACCCACAAAACCATAAGGCCTGAACGAGTAATAACAGACGTTCACACAACTATGCGCCTTTCATTCGCTGATGTGACAAAGAAAAACCGCAAAGATGCGTGAAGCCGATTTATCGATCGTCATGCCAGGAGCCTGGATTGCACCAATTTCCTCATGTTCGAGGCTTTGGATTCAACTTTGGGTTGACATCCGACCCAAGCGGCGGTAGAAGTGATGTCGGATGCCGACACGAGACAATGACGAACGGGCCAAGCTACTTCAGGGCACGCTAGACCTAATCATCCTGGGCACCCTCGTCCTGGGGCCAAAGCACGGGCAAGCCATCGCTCGTTCCGTGCAACGAGAGTCCGACGACGTTTTTCTCGTCGATCACGGCTCTCTATATCTCGCGCTGCAACGGCTGGAAGAGAGAGGCTGGGTTGAGGCGAAATGGGGCGTCTCGGACAATAACCGGCGCGCGCGATTTTATAAGCTCACGGCCAAGGGCCGCTGCCGACTGACAGACAAGACAGCCGAGTGGAAACGCATCGTTGACGCAATCGCGCGGATCCTAAGAACAGCCGAGTCGGAGACCTAGCATGTGGTGGAGAAGGAAAAGGTCGCTCAAAGATTTCCGGGAAGAGATTGAATCCCACCTGGCAATCGAGGCAGACGAGGTCTGCGATGGCGGCAGGTGTACCGATCCTGACCGTGCCGCGCGGGAGGCTTTCGGCCATGTCGCGGCGATCGAAGAACGATGGTACGAGCATAGCCGCTGGATGAGCTTCGACCACTTCCGGCGCGACCTGCGACAGGCGGTGCGCCTGTTGAAGAGACGGCCAGGGTTCTCGATCGCGGTCATCCTCACTTTGGCACTTGGGATCGGCGCGAACTCCGCGATCTTCAGCGTGGTCGAGGCCGTACTGCTGCGGCCGCTGCCTTACAAAGATCCGGGCAGGCTCGCCATGTTGTTTTCCGGCAATCCTGCCCGCGAACTCCACGAAGGGCGCGTCTCGCTTCCCAACTTCGCGGACTGGAAAAGCCAGAGCCGCGATTTCGAAGACATGACCGCCTTCATCGGGCAAACCTTCCTGCTGGGCACCGACGGACCGCCGGAGCGAATGCGCTCTGCCCGGGTGATGGCGAACTTCTGGCCCCTGCTCGGCGTCCAGCCCATGCTCGGCCGGGTGTTCACCAAGGAGGAACAGGACCGCGCGGAGCGGGTTGTTGTGCTGACTTACGCTGTATGGCGACAACGATTCGGAGGCAGGGCGGACGCATTAGGCGAACGTCTCGTGATGGATGGGCGGAGCTATGTCGTCATAGGAGTCATGCCGCCCGATTTCCATTTCCCTTTTCCCGATACGAAAGTGTGGGAGCCGATCACCGCGCATCCTTATTGGCTGACTCGCGACGGCACCAATTCCCGCACGAACTCGAATTGGTTCGTCCTCGGGAGACTTAACAGGGGCGTAACGTGGGCCAGTGCGCAGACCGAAATGGATGCCATCGCGAAGCGTCTCCGGAACGCATATCCGGGAGTCGAGATGCCGCCTGACATCCCGGTGGTGCCACTCGACATTCAGCTTAACGGTAAGTTCCGTCTCTCCTTGTGGCTTCTGCTCGGTTCCGTGTTCCTGATGCTGCTCATCGCGTGCATCAATGTCGCCGGGTTACTGCTGGCGCGCAGTTCGGTCCGCAAGCGCGAATTCGCCCTCCGGCGTGCGCTCGGCGCCGGCTGGCTTCGCATCGCAGCCCAGGTCATTACCGAGACGCTGGTCCTTTCCATCTTCGGAGGATTGCTCGGGCTTCTGCTTGGTGCTGGCGGCGCCACCGCGATCAGGACGTTCGGCCCCGCCGACATCCCACGTCTCGCCGAAGTCCGCATCGATTGGGTGATGATCTTGTTCACCGCCGTCATCACTGCGTTCACCGCGTTGCTGGCGAGTATTTGGCCGGCGTTGGCATCCACTAGGACGCGAATTGCCGGCCGGCAGTGGACGACGGTCTCGATGCGAAGGGCCGGCGACCTGCTCGTCGTGGGCGAGTTCGCCCTCGCCTTCGTGCTCTTGATTTCTGCGACCCTGCTCGTCCGCAGTTTTCTGCGCCTGCGCTCGGTCGAAACAGGGTTCCGGCCGGACCACCTGCTCGCCATGCGCGTGGACCTTCATGTGCGAAAGACAGCCGAGCAGCAGGCCGCCTACTTCGAGGAGGCGATCCGCCGCGCGGAAGCCATTCCGGGCATCCGGGCCGCCGCTGCTATCACCGGCTTCCTAAGCACCGATCCCGAGGACTCGGTGGAGATCGAGGGGCGGCCGTTGCAACATCCCGGCCCTTGTGAGGATTTGATCTCCGGACCGTTCTTCGAAACCGCGGGAATTCCATTGCTGCAAGGGCGGACCTTCTCCGATACAGACGGGGCCGGCGCTCCGCAGGTCGCCATCATCAATGAAGCCATGGCGCGAAGCTATTGGCCCGGCTCCGATCCCATCGGGAAGAGATTCCGTTTCGGCCGGACAGAGCCTTGGCTCACGGTCGTGGGTGTCACCGGCGATATGCGGAGACAGGGGCTGGACCAGCCGGCTGCACCTCAAGTCTTTCGCCCGGAACGTCAGCACCCCGACAATATGATGGACATCATCGTACGCACCGACTTGGATCCCGCGGCGATGGCATCGACCGTACGCAATGAGATCCAGGCCATCGATAAAACTGTGCCTAAGTTCACGGTTTCCATTGTGAGCGATGATCTCGTGGAAGAAACGGGCGACCGCCGGTTCGACACGTTCCTAGTCAGCGCCTTCGCCATCGCTGCCCTATTTCTCTCCGCCGTGGGGATCTACGGATTGCTCCATCATTCTGTCGTGCAACGAACCAACGAGATCGGGGTCCGCATTGCCTTGGGAGCGCGGCCGACGACGGTGATGGGCTTGTTGCTGCGAGAAGGTTTGATGCTGGCCGTAACCGGCGGTGGGCTGGGCTTGCTAGGCGCGCTCCTTGTATCGCGCCTGTTGTCGAAGCTGCTCTACGAAATCACACCCAACGACCCACTCACGTTCGGAGTATCCGTGCTGCTTCTGATCATCGTCTCCGGAGTGGCGTGCTATATTCCCTCGCGTAGAGCTGCACACATCGACCCGATCGTGGCACTTCGCCAGGATTGATCGAACCGGTCCCTGCACGATTGTAAGGGTAACCGCGTGCTTTCAATTTGGCGGTCCATGTCGCCAAATTGCTCGCGGTCAACGAGTGATAACAGGCCTAATGAGATGGTCCGCCGCCGGGTAGCATCAAGGCGCGGCAGCTTA